>JBEKXO010000055.1:0-24751 GCA_049511995.1 Terriglobales bacterium | reverse complement strand
TGCTGGTGATGGGCATGAGTGCGTCCTTTGCTGATGATGTGGGAATTCGAAAGTCACAGTTTCAGTAATACTTTCGCCGCGCTTCTTACTCCGGCGGTAAAGCGAAATTATATCGGACGCGGAAGAACTAGAGGTCAGCCGAGGTTCAGCTTCATCATCAATTCACGATAACGCGGGTCGTTGCGGAAGGGGTCGAAATAGGGTTCGGCGTCCATGCGCGTGAGGTAGGGATCGCGCTCGGCGAAGGCGGCGTTGAGACCATCGAACATTGGATCGGGCTCGTGCAGCGCGGCGTGGTAAAGAGCAAAGCAGGCGGGTGACACATATTGTTTTGAGCCGCGCTCATGGAATTCATCCATTAGCTTTTTTGCGTGCGCGGCATTGCCGGAGCGCACGTAGGAGGCTGCCAGAAAACCGGTTGACAGCGCGAAGGAGGGTGAGAGTTTTACGGCTTTCTCCAGGCTGACGATCGACTGCGGCAGCGATCCCTTTTGCGCCTGCGCTAAGCCGATGGCGAGATGGGCTAGCCAATAGTCGGGGTAAATCTCGACGGCGCGGGCGGCCTGCTCGATCGAGTCATCGAATCGGCGCTGGCAATAGAGAACGGAGGCGAGGCCGAAGTGAGCCATCATGGAGAGAGGATCGGTTTCGAGCGCCAAGCGGTATTGCGCGACCGCCTCGTCGAAGCGGCGTTGTGGAGTGAGGAAATAAAGTCCGTAGCGGAGTCGAACCAAAGGTGGGACGGCGTCGACGGAGAGAGCGGCCTGGAAATGTTTTTCAGCGGACTTCCAGTCGTATTCGACGGCGCCGACTACCAGGGCGAGCACGCTGTGCGCTTCGCTCAACGTGGGATCGATGGCGAGGGCTTGCTGCGCGGCGGACTTCGCCAATGGCGCCATTTCAATCATGCGCTTGATGCTGAGGGCGCCTAGGCCGTAATAGAAGACGGCCAATCCGGCATAGGCGGGCGCGTAGCCTGGATCGTGGGTTAACGCCAGCTCGAACGATTCTTTCGCCTTGGCAAGGCTCTCGGGGTTGTAGCGCTGATACCAGTAGAGTCCTTTCAGATAATTCTGGAAGGCCTCGACGTTTCTGGCGCGGGGTTGCGGGCCGGCAAACTTTACCTTAAGGGCGGTCGTGATCGACTGCGCAATTTCATCCTGGATCGCGAAAATATCGGTCATCTCGCGGTCGTAGCGTTCGGACCAGAGATGGGACTCGTCGGCGATTTTGATGAGCTGCGCGGAGACGCGAATGCGATTGCCGGCGCGGCGGACGCTGCCTTCGAGAATGGTGCCCACTTTGAGCCTTTCGCCAATGCTGCGCAGGTCGCGCTCGTGGCCGCGAAAGGTGAAGGCGGAGGTACGCGCGATCACTCTCAACTCAGGAACCTTGGTGAGGGCGTTGAGAATTTCTTCGGCCAGGCCATCGCTGAAATATTCATTTTCTTTGTCGCCGCTGAGGTTGGCGAAGGGGAGAACGGCAATGGACGCGGCTTCCTCTTTGTTGGCGGTGGTGTGGGTGGCGGGCGAGGCATCGCGCGACGACGACGCACCTGATGAAGAAGCTGGGGACGACAGCGCCTCGGCGAGCGCTTGCTTCACTTCGATCATGGACTGAAAGCGATGGGCTGGATCTTTGCGGAGACAGCGTTCGACCTGGCGCGCCAGCAAGGGAGGGATTGTCGTTTTGATATCTCGCAGGGAGCGGGGTTCATCGTTGAGGATCGCAGCGAGGGTGGAGATCCAGGAACGGCCTTGAAAGGCACGCTCGCCGGAAAGCATTTCGTAGAGAACCAAGCCGAAGGAAAAAATGTCGGAGCGCGCGTCGATTTCTCGTCCCTCGGCCTGCTCGGGCGACATATAAGCCGCAGTGCCCATGATTGTTCCGGGCATGGTGCGCAGGGACGCGGTCTCGGCCTCGTCTGGCGGCGCCACGGGATCGCTAAGTTTGGCTAAGCCGAAGTCGAGCAGCTTAACTCGACCTTCTTCGCTGATGATGACGTTTGCCGGTTTCAGATCGCGGTGCACGATGCCAGCCGAATGCGCGGCAACGAGAGCATCGGCGATCTCGGCAGCATACTTCATAACATCATCAAGGGGCAGACCGGCGCCAGCTATCGCCTGTTCGAGCGTAACGCCGGCGATGTACTCCATGGTGATGAAGCAAAGGCCTTTCTGCTCGGAGATGTCGTAGATGGTGACGATGTTCGGATGATTCAGGCGGGAGGCGGCCTGCGCTTCAAGCAGGAAACGGCGTTTGCGTTCGGCCACGGCCAGTTTCTGGATGGGCAAGGTCTTGAGGGCGACGATGCGGTTCAGCCTGGTGTCGCGGGCCTTGTAGACCTCGCCCATGCCTCCAGTTCCGAGAAGAGCCATGATCTGGTAGGCGCCGATTCGATCTCCAGCGGCAAAGGCCATAAGCGTCCACCGATTTTAGCGCGACGGTGCGAAAACCGGCGGGACTTAGAGACAGGGTGGCATTACCCATTGTTCATTTTGGCGCTTGATTTCGTGCCGAGAAGCAAGTCATCCCGAACCCCATCCGTTATTGTTCATGATTTCTCGGTCGCTTAAAGTCGATCTCAAGATGAAGAATCGCACAGATACTCTGGAGATTGGTTCGCAAGCGCCGGAGTTTTCGTTGCAGGCGGCGAATCGCGAGGGCACGTTCACTCTCTCCGGCATGCTCGCAAAGGGCACGCTCGTTCTCGAGTTTCTACGTGGGACCTGGTGACCGAACTGCGTGAAGCGCATGACTCAGTTCGAGTCGCGGAGAGCGGAGATTGAAGCGGCGGGAGCGCAACTGGCGTTTATTGCCGCGGAGAAGCGCGACGGGGTGTGGAAGCCGGGACGTTTTCTGGAGAAGCACCCGATTGCCAGCGTTTTTTTGCTTGATGAGGATCGAAGCGTGACGAAGGCCTATGGGCTGCATCACGCGCTTGGGACCGACGCAGTCGATATTGCGCATCCGGCTACGCTGGTGATCGATCGGGAGCGCTCAGTGCGCTACATCTATCGCGGGGACAATCAGCTTGATCGGGCACCCGTCGATGAGGTTGTGCTGGCTTTGTCCGATTAGATGCTCGCGCCCGATGGAGAAAAGCATGAACCACTAAGGCCACTAAGGTTCACGAAGGAGAATCTTCGGCAAAAGACGAATTGAATTTTGGAGGTAACAGGCGACATGAAAAGAACACTTTCACTTTCATCACTCATTCTCTTCGCAAGCTTCGCTTGCGCGCAAACTGCTTTGCCGACGGGGACGGCGGTCAAGATGAAGCTTGAGACCACGCTGGCAACTTTCAGTTCGAAGGCGGGAGATCTGTTTTCGGCGCGGGTGACTGAGGCGGTGGTGATGGATGGGAAGACGGTGATTCCGATTGGCGCGACGATCGAAGGGCGAGTGACGAAGACGAGCGAACCGCGGCGCATTGCGGGCAAGCCGACGATTGCGATTTTTCCGGAGAATCTGATTCTGCCGAATGGAGACCGGTTCATGCTGAACGCCTCGCTGGTGGACACGAATCGGCGACACGGCACAGACGTAGACACGGAAGGACGATTTAAAGGCGATGGGCATGACGGGAAAGATCTCACGGAAATCGGCATGGGCACTGGCGGTGGAATGCTTGTGGGTGGACTCGCGGGCGGCGGCAAAGGGTTTCTTATTGGCGGAGCTGTCGGGGCAACGGTTACCGTCACGCATTGGCTGGGCAAGCATCGTTCGGCGATGCTACCGGCGGGGACTGAGCTGGTGATGGAACTGAATCGGCCGATGACGATGAGCGTGGCGGTTGCGAGCAGTGGACAATGAACAATTTTCGGGTTCGGTGCATCGCGTCAACGAGGTCGCGTCAAAAAGTGACTCGGTGGTAAGCGATATAGATTCGAAGGATTATCGCTATGTTTCCTAATGCCAGGAACGTTCCGATATAGAGAAGGCCGCGGACGACTCCATGTTTGCCGGTCGGCAAGATCAGTAAGGCGGCGGGAAGGATAGTAATAACCTGCCACATCCCCACGGACAACACGGCGGCCAAGGCTAATCCCATGCCGGCAAGTCCTTCCCATCCGGGTCCCTTGCCCGGTATCGCGTGAAGCTGCCAATATCTGAATAAGAGCAGTGGTGGAATCGCCTGGAGCATAATCCCGAGAACGACTCCACAGACTACCTGCGGCGGTGAAGAGGTGGATTTCATCGTGCCTCCTGAGATCGGCTGTTGCGCGCGTCGCGGTTAGCGGAAGGCCAGCCATGGCTTGCAAGTCCGCTCGATACGGAAAACCAAGCGGACGGGGTGCGCAAAATACCTTTGCTGCTAAGCTCCACGCCCGAACCGCCGGACGGCAGATTGCTGATGACCCATTTCTTCCGCCCACCTGGGGTGATTGCGTACAACTCGTGGTGGCGGGAGTAGGCGTATACCGTACCATCCTCGGCAATCACAGGGTCGTCCTGGAAATCTTCACCTTCTGTGTAGCTCGTCTGCGGCTTGAAGACCCACCTCGCCTTGCCGTTAAGATCGATCGCGTAAAGAAAACGCGAAGCAAAATAAATAGTTCGATCCGCGGCAACGGCGATGCCGCCTTTGCCGAATTTGTCTTCGGAGTTAAAACGCCAGAGCTGATGCCCTTGCGGATCGAAGGCGATCAGGTTTCCCGAGGGCACGTTGACCAAAATTCTGCCGTCGGCGTCAACGACAACACCCTTCGGCCTTCTTGGAATTCGAACGCGCCAGCGTTCCTGGCCTTGCGGAGTGATAGCGAGGATTGCGGGACATAGACTACGACAGTCCGGCAGACTACCCGGCTGGACTCCGGAGAAGACATAAATGGTTCCGTCAGGGCCAATGGCGGGGGGTATCCAGTCGCCGAATTGCTCTCCCTCATTTTGCACGCGCCAACGAACAGTGCCGTCAGGATTGTAAGCGGTTAGGGTGCTGCTCGATCGCAGCGTTGCCATCAGAAAGGTGGTGCCGTCGGGAGCCACTGCCAGGGGGTTTTCAATTTCATCGATCGGAACCGCCCATTTCAAGTCGCCGGTACGACTATAAACTCGAAGCGAGTTCTGGCCATCGCTCTTGCCCTCGAGATATAAGGTTCCGTCTTCGCCCACCGATGTGTGAAGAACTTTGAAATCGGGGAGGAAAGCGGCGCAGTCGCCGGGATCGCTGCCGACGGCAAAGTCTCCGCCGTCATAGTAATAATCCTTGGCAACCGCTGGCGCCGCGCAGACGGGGATCGGTTGGAGCGAGCGCGGCTGCTCTGTATGGAGCTCCGGAGGCGATTCGAGAGGCGATTCGGAATTGACGGGCATCATCCGCCGCCACCGCTTGTCGACAGCAGAAATGGCAAAGGGCGAGCTAATCGCCGCCGCAGTCGATAGTAAGTAGACGATGAAGAGGGTACCGAGGCGCATTCAGTCTTAAGGGTAAGCTCGGCGGCGTGCTCAAACTAGAATTGCAACAAGATTGGGGTAACTCCGGTAATCGCAACAACAAGTTGTTTTTAGCTACCGGCAGCCAGCAGATCTTCTTCTGCCAAGAGCTCCAACTCGGTCCATCCTTCTACGGGCAGGGCGTCAACGGGAAGATGGTTCTGCCAGAGGCTGAAGCGTAGGCGAAGGCGCACGGTGAGGAGATCGGAGCTTTGCGGGCCGTGAATTTTTTCGATATCCAAGGGAGCGGCGAGGAGCCAAGTTAAGGGAAGGCGGAATTCGAAATTTCGCAAGAGCACGACGCGAGGAGCATCTTCGGGATCCGCGGGCTCGGAGGTGGCTTTGCCCTTTTCCGGCGTCACCTTCCACGACTCTATACGGCCTGCCTTTACCGACGCGTCGAGGCGTAATTCGCGACGCGGCTTTGACGCGTGGTTAGCCCACGATTCTAAATTCACGACTACTTCAAATGGGTCTTCGGGCACTTTGCCGGCGAAATCGAGGCGGCCATAGACGAACTTCTCGTCGATGCCCGCGTAGACGGCATCCATGAGGAAGCGCTTGCCGTGCATGGCGCTGGAGCGTTGATCGGCCTTGTAGCTCGCAGCCCCCATCCACTCGAAGTAGCGCACCATGTCGCCGGTAATTCGGGGATGAATGTAGGCGCTCTGAGCGGTGAAGGAAGGGCGTACGGCTTCTCCGCTGATCGGCTGCAAGAGATAGTCGGGCGGGGTCACGCCCAGGGCCTGATAAACGTTGGATAAATGTTTGCGATAGAGTTCGTCAAAATCGCGGTCGTTGGCGGAATGGTGCTCGGGGCCGTACCACCAGTTCCAGTCGCTGCCTTCGGCGATGAGGAGCTCTTCGAAGGCGAGCTTGCGTTGTTTCTCGGTGGCGTCGGGGGAAGCCTGGGCGTAGAAATTGCGCGCGTGGTAGAGATGGTCCCAAGCCTTGTTGTCTTCGGGCGCTCCGATCCAAACGTTGAAGTTGGCATTGATCCAGGAACCGGGGACGAGCGTCTTTAGAGTGCTGGTATTGCGGTGGCGCGCGATGGCTTCGGTCACGGTCACGGCTTCCATCGTCGGATCGCTCTGCAAGGCATCGTAGAACCGGCGCAGGAATTCGCGGCCGGAGTTGGGATAGTATTCCCAGGCATTTTCGCCATCGAGAATGATGGGAACCACGGCGTCTTGACCGTTGGCCAGGATGGGCTGCGCCGACTGTTTAATTTTTTGAATGAGATTGTTGGCGGCGTCCTGCGGCGGCATGCCCGAATAGACGAAGCCGATCAGGTCGGAAAGCGTATGGTCGCGGAAGATCATGTTCATACGCGTATCGCCGTTTTCGTAGCGATAGATGCTGTAAAGCTTGTGCGCGAGATCTGAGTCCAGATGACCATAGCCGTCGCGCGAAAAATTAATTCCGAGACTGCGGCCGAGGATGCCTTCGTCGGTGGCCATCCACTTCACGCCCAGTTCACAGGCAATCGAAAGGGCTTGTTCGGAGACGCTGCCTTCTGACGGCCACACGCCTTTCGGACGCACGCCAAACACTTTTTTATGCAGGTCGAGGCCGCGCAGCAATTGTTCACGGGCGTCGTCGGGATGGCGAAAACGGTTCTGTGGCAATGGAAGGCCGGGCGAAGAAACCGCGCCGATGTCGGTGTCGCAGAGCAAGGGCAAAATGGGATGATAGAACGGCGAAGTTGAAATCTCGATGAGGCCTTTCTTGGCTGCTTTCGCGTGGATGGGCAAAACCTCGGCAAGCAGTTGGCGTTCGCGCGTCATGACAAACTTCTGATCTTCGAGGGTGAAGTTGCGGCCCTTGCGAATGAGCTCGGCGATTTCCTTCTCTGCCAGAAAATATTCGTCGAACCATCCGATTTGCGAGAGCACTTGCAGGTCGGTGAAATCCTGATTCTGAAAATACTTTTCGGCGCGCTCGGGCTGGGCGTCGGCGCCGTGAAATTTTTCCCAGAGCTCACGGTAGCGGGGATAGCGGCCGATTACATTGACCGGATTCGCCTGAAACAAATATTGCAGTGCGAAGCGGCGCTCCTGCTGGGTGAGATCTTTGGCGGGCTTAGTCGCGACTCGTAGGAAAGGGTCTTGCGCATCGCCCGAGACGTAATCCTGGATCTGCGTAATGAGCGATGGGACAAGGTTAAAAGTCTGATGGACTTGGGGGAATTCATCGAGTAGCTTCACCATGCCGTAGTAATCTTTGAGGGCGTGGAGGCGCGTCCAAGGCAGGCGGTACTGCCCGGTCACCAGATCTTTGTAGAAGGGCTGGTGCTGGTGCCAGAGGACTACGACTCTAAGTTGGGGCATGACCCTTTCGTTCACACCTACTAGATCGGCAAAGTTTTTAGTTTAATGCATTCGAGTATCTTGCAGGGACGGATGGTCATACTTTAGGGAGAGCGCACATGCGCCCGTCGCGAGCTTGAACCACCAATGACACCGAGGAACACAAAGGCGCGGGGTGATTATTTAATTCCCTTATGCATTTGAAAGTCGTTTTCTTTGACGTGGGCAACACGCTGCTGTTTCCTAATCGAGAACGCATTCACGCGCCGCTCGCCAAACGCGGGATTGTGGTCGACAACGAGCATCTGCGTGATCTGGAATGCCGCACCAAAAATAAGTTTGATGCGATGCTGACCAGTAACGGCAGCACTGACCAGAGCTTCTGGTGGATGTTTTATACGCAGTTGCTGGCTGAGATTGGCGTGGATGATGATAGGCTGCGCGACCAACTGGTCGCGGAGATTCGAAGCTCCGCCAACTGGGACAAGATTCCTGCGGGGACGGCTGAGTTGTTGCGACAGATCGGCGAGCTTTATCCGATTGCGGTGATTTCGAATGCCGATGGCAGGATTGAAGACGTGTTGCGGCGCTGCGGAATTGCGGACTGCTTTCGTACCATCACGGACTCAGGGCTGGTGGGCTATGAAAAGCCGCATCCGGAAATTTTTCGGCGGGCGCTGGAGAGCATGGACGCCAGGGCTGAAGAGAGTCTTTATGTCGGCGACGTTTATTCGGTGGACTATCTTGGCGCTACGGGAGCCGGGATGCAGGCGATGCTGATGGATGTGGCGGGCGCCTATCGCGACAAGGGCGTGGCGCGAGTGGGGTCGCTGGACGAGTTGCAGAGCATCTTGCGCGGATAGTCGGCGTTAACCACAGACAGCCGGCAGCCACGCTTAGGCAGTTCGTCGAGCCAGCCGACTACTGCACTTCGATTACTTGATGATCGTGGCAATCGGGCCGAATCAATTGATAGAGATTCGCTAGTAGATTCGGGCCGTAGCGAGCGATGAAGCTCACTCCGGCAACCTCGCGCTCCTGCAGGGATTTGTGGGGGAACAGGGCGTTGGTTAGAACATCCGCATGGCGGGTGATGACCCCATTGCGCAACTCTTCGGCGCGGGCCACGCGGGCTCGAAGGCGATCGATTTGATGCGCCATGCTGCTGCGCGTGCTGTCGGCTGTGTCGAGCAAAGTTGAATCGAGTTTGCCGATCGATTCGCGTAGGGCCGACATCGAACGTTCGACGCTCGCGTAGGCTTCTTCAAAGCGCGACTGCAACTCTGGCGGGAGCGAACGGGCGGCAATGGCATCGCGTACTTTTTCCGGACTTTGCAGTACATCGGGCAGACTAAGGTTATAGCGCGTCAGAATGCGCTCGGGCTTGGGCTCGAGCAAGGTCGCTGAAAAACGTGGCAGGACTGGCGTCACGCGGCCCAGGAGTTTTTCGTAGACGACTCCGACCTGCGCGAAGTAGGCGACCTCGGCGGCTCCGCCAGTGTAGGCGAGCGTGGGCAGGAGGTAATCCTGCACCACGGGACGAAGCAGGACGTTGGGATTGAATTTCTCGGGAGATTTTTCGATGCGGTCGAGCAGTTCGGCGCGCGAGATGTGTTCTTCGCCGATCGAGAACGCTTCGCCATTGGCTGAATTATTGCGGCGTCGGATCACGGTGCGGGCGCCATTTTTCACTTCGAAGAGGAGCGTTGTGGCTGCTGTTACTTTGACCTGCTGGTGATATCCGGCGGCTTCGATGGCTTTGCCGCGAGACAGCAGCGCGTCATCGAGTTCGGAGGAACGCTCGATTGCGGCGCGGAACAAGGGTTTTGCCAGATCATGAAAATCTTTGTCGGCGGGATCGAGGAGGATGACTCCCCAATCCGCAAACAAGCGCGCGAAGAGGAGGGCGAAGGCGCTGCCCAGACTCTCTCCTGGCCGGTATGCCTCGCGCAGCCAGGTTGAGACGTCGGAATCTCCTAGCAGTGCGGCGGCGCGGTCGATTATCGGCGCGATTCCGGAGCCGAATTTTACGGTGCCTACGGGCGCATCGGCGATGAGGTTGCTTTCAAACGCTTGGGGATCGACTGTGAATGGTTCGGGAGGGCCTTGCTCGGCTAGCAGCGCGACGTGGCTGACCTCGGCCAGATCGTGATCTTCGGTCGCGAGCCAAAAGACTGGGACGCAATCGACGCCGGCGGCGGTTGCTTCATCGGCGAGTTTGACCGCAGTCAGGGCCTTGAAGATGGAGAACAGCGGGCCTCCGAAGAGGCCGACCTGCTGACCGGTAACCGCCACTTGGGCGCCGTTTCGGAGGCGATCGATGTTGGCTAGCGTTTTGGGAGAGGATCCCCAGGCGCGATTTTGGCGGGCGAGAATGTCGCTGACTTGAGCGCGGCGAGTCGTGTCATAGGTAACGCGCTGCGATTCATCTTTCACCCACTCAGAAAACATCGGCGAGCGCGGGTAAAAGTTGCGAACGGCGGGAACGTAGGAAAGATAATCGAGGAAGAGGCGGGTGGTATGCGGAATCTGGGTAAATGGCACACACTGCGACTTCATCGGCAGGACTCCGGGCAACACTCCGGGCTGTATTGCCGAAATCGGTCGATGGTTCGCTTAGAACAGTGGCGCGTGGTTGCGATCCGCATAAGTTTGTACTCTATAGGACGTTGACGCGGGAGAATTGTAACCCGCGGTGGAAACAGCTACTACGAAAGCTCGCCCAAACCCAACTAGATCAGATGACGCGGGAGGACGGAGGTTGCAAAGAGTGTTGGAGCTCAGCTTCGGCGTCCGAACTTTCTCCGCGGGCAAATTTGTTAGTATGCTCATCGCATTTCGCCGCTGAACCACTAGGAGTGCTATTGGCCTTCAAATCGAGCCCGCCGACCTACGCGATCATACTGCTCGCGCTTTCTAGTCTGTGGATGTGTGCCGTTTTTCTCCCGCTTTTGTATTCTATTGCGCTTCCTAACCGTGATCTTCAAGGAGTTGTCGATGCTTTGGAGGAGCGCGGACCCGCACCTCCGGAGGCGGCAGCTATTGTTTCGAATGCCATAGCCGCACTCGGGCCACTAATGAAGGCTATAAAGATTGGATACTATTCCGGTGTCACGGCTACGATTCGAGTCAAAGGGTCCAATACGTCCGAAAAAGTCAAGCAAGCGACTTACATCGCTTGGTTTCAGAAGCACCCAAAACCTATGCTCGTCGCAATCACGCTCTACGAAAGCGACGGAGGTGACAAGGCTTATGGGATCGGCAGTGTCGATCCCGTAAGCCTGGTGCGGGGTTATGCGCTTCCAGTATTGCTTTTCGGAGTTTCGTTCTTTCTAGTGCGCAGAAGGAAATTTTCCTCTTCCGCTTCGTGACGAAGTTCCATGTCGCGAGCAACGAATCAGCCATCTACCTTCTCGAATACCACCGCGACCTTGTCCTCATATGCGATTCGCCAATCCTGTGGCTGTTCGCGGAGAAGATTGGCCAGGGTTGAATCCGTCGGAAGTAATGCTGTGTGAATTTGCCAGTCTTTGAGCACGCCTTGCCATCCCGGCTCAGCGTGGACTAAGGTCACGTACTGACGAATTCGGCCGGGGCCGTAGAGATCGTGACGATCGTCGACTACCACTTTTCGTTCCGGATACATTCGGTAGATTATGTAGCCTCCCCAGGCGTCGATTGAGAAGACTGGATCTGTGACCGGTTGCTCTTGAACTTTCTCTTTCGTCAGGAAATCCACCGCTGCAACCGGCATTTTCTTGGGATCGAATTCCGCGTGAATCAATTGGCGCGAGCCTAGCCGTCCGCCTTGAAGGCAGATTGCGAAGGCGAACACCACCGTGACAATGGGCCAGAGATGGCCGCGCAGGTCTAATTCTTGCGTGGTCATGCGATCGGAGAAGTTTGCGATTCGGGCGGTGGTGTGGCGCAGCCAGGGCCAGGCGCCGGGTTTATCGGCCAGAGTTGTAAAGTCTGTCCATAGGATCGGGCCGATGATCAGCACTAACAGCATGGAAGAAACGGGAAGGTTGCGGGTTGCGTAGAACCCGGCGTAAACGGCGAACAGCAGGACTAGCAGGTGGCTCAACTGCAAGTGGCGTTGATTCTTTGAGTCGCCGCGCACGGAGGGATGATTGACCGTCGTCGGCAATGCGATCAGCGTCAGGAAGAGGATGACGGCGAAGGAGCGCTCAGCCCAGCCGTGAAAATCGGGGGAGCGGAATTCGTCGATGCGGTTCATCAGATAATGATCGGTGAGATAGCGATAGATGTGTGTATGCAGGCTCCATCCGAAGGGATTGACTAACGTCGCAGCCGCCGAGGTCATCCAGGCGACGGACATGGCGCGGGCGCGATGGGCGAGACGAATGGCTGCGAAGGGATCTTTCTTTTGCATGCGCAGGCTCTCGACAAATGCACCGATGGTGTAGATGGTGAGCAAGACCATGCCGAAGAGCCATCCACCATGCAAGTTGACCCAGAGCAACATTGACGTGGGGAAGAACAAGGGAATCCATCGCGGGAGGCTTCCGCGATCTCGCCAGTTCCAACCCTCCCATTCCTCTAGCACAACGAACCAGAGCAGAGAGAAAAGCCAACTCGCGATGTGCGGTCGCGCGTAGAGGTGGATCATCGCGGCAGCCTCGGCCAACAGCATGAGGAGGACGGCGAAAAGCAAGCCGGTGCCGCGACGAAGCAGTTGCGAAAGAAGACAAGTGAAAATTGTCGCTGTCAACAGCGCGCAGAGCCAAGCCACGCCGTTCAGTCCGCAGGTTCGGTGAAGAAAGCCGAGCATCGTATCGTAGAACCACTCCCAGGCAAACCAGGGCTGGCCTTGCATGGTGGAGGAATAGGGATCGGTGCGAGGAAGCGAGTGGGTCGCAAGAATTTGCTCGCCGGTGCGAATATGCCAGCCGATGTCGGCGTCGGCCAGTGGGCGATTCGACAAAGGGCCCGCCAGCACCGACCAGAAAAGAAAAATGAAGATGATGTCGCGGACGGACGGCAAGAGAAAACGCAGGGCGGACGAAGTGGGCAGTTCCGGGGGCATGGGAAGTGCGAAGAAGCAGTTTATAGGATCGGGTCATCGGGCGATCGGGCCATCAGGTCATCTAAAACCAAGAGCCTTGAATTATCCCGCGATTTTCAGATGGCCCGATTGCAGGATCAGCCGATGATCCGATGACAAACAATTGTTTCCGTCCACGCGGGGGCTTGGCGAATCTCTATAGTAGATGGCAATGACTTCACAAACCGGGACCGGCTGGTCTCGACCTCGAATCGTAATCGTGGGCGCTGGTTTCGGGGGTCTGACGGCGGCTCGCCGGATAGCGCGCTTGCCGGTTCAGGTAACCGTCATTGACCGGAAAAATCATCACACGTTTCAGCCACTGCTCTATCAGGTCGCTACGGCTGGACTGTCTCCTGGAGAAATTGCGGCGCCCATACGGTGGATATTAAAGCCTCATTCGAATATTGAGGTACTGCTTGGGGAAGTGATCGATTTCGATCTCTCGCGGAAGCAGGTGATCACCAAGGAGCAGGCGCTCGATTACGATTTTCTCATCATCGCTTCGGGCGCAATGCACGCTTACTTCGGACACGACGAGTGGGAACCGTCGGCTCCCGGATTGAAGACGATTGAAGATGCGCTCGAAATACGGCGGCGCGTCCTGCTGGCTTTTGAGTTGGCAGAGCGGAGCAAAGAAGAGGCCGATAGCGATGCTGCAAATGCATGTCCGCTGCAATTCGTAGTCGTCGGAGCGGGACCGACAGGCGTAGAACTGGCTGGGACATTGGCCGAGATCGCGCGGCACGCGCTCAACGGCGAGTTTCGGAATATCGATCCGCGGACGAGCCGCATACTGCTGATCGAGGGAGGTCCGCGCGTGCTGCCGGCGTATTCGGAAGAACTTTCTCGCAAAGCTGAAGAACAATTGCATCATCTAGGCGTTGAGGTGCGGACGTCGCAGATGGTGACACGCGTTGAGCCCGGGGCGGTATGGACGGGCGATCAGAAGATTTCGGCAGTGGTGATCTTGTGGGCGGCGGGCGTGGCGGCCTCGCCGCTTGGCCGAAAGTTGGGAGCAACCATCGACCGCGCCGGTCGCGTGGTTGTCCAGCCTGACCTCAGCATTCCCGGCCATAGAGAAGTGTTTGTGATTGGCGACCTCGCGTCGTTCCACGACGAAAAGGGGAAAATGCTACCGGGAGTTGCACCGGTCGCCATTCAGCAGGGAGAGTGGGTCGCGAAGACGATCGCTCGCGACCTAGAATATCAGCCGCGCCGTGACTTTCATTATTTCGACAAGGGCAGCCTGGCTACGATCGGGCGCGCCGCCGCAGTCGGGCAGTTTGGCAAGTTCGAGCTGTCGGGCTATTTCGCGTGGCTGGCGTGGCTTTTCGTTCATATTCTTTTTCTGATCGGATTCCGCAACCGGGTGGTTGTGATGATTCAGTGGGCTTGGTCGTATCTCACTTATGAGCGCGGCGCGCGGTTGATTACGGGGAGCGATGAATTGCCGGGCTGGACGGAACCCAAAGTTCAAAACGAAAAAGGCGAGCCGGCCGAGGCGACAATCTCTTCGGGCCAAAGCCGCGCGTGAAGCGCGCCTCGACTGCCGATATAATCAACTTGTTGTGAAAATCCCTGCTGTTTTCGTCTTTGTGGCTTCGCTGATTTTTGGTCTGTGTTCCGCGCTCCGCGCGGAGGACAATGCGGTACCTGCTGAAGCTGGCGCTCGCCCGGTTGGACGGACAGTGGTGGTGATTCCGTTCGCCAATGCTTCGCCGACGCCGGGGCTGGAATGGCTGGGCGAATCATTCCCCGAAACGCTCCACCAGCAACTCAGTTCTCCGGTCTTGTACATAGTGAGCCGGGAGGAGCGGCTGCGAGCTTATGATCGACAGGGCGTGCCGGCGGGCGTTCACGCTTCGCGGGCTACGCTTTATCGCATCGCTGAGCAGATGGATGTGGATTACGCGGTGCTCGGGTCTTACCGATATGACGGGACGCGTTTGACGGCGAGCGCGCAACTGCTCGACATGCGCGCCCCGCGACTATTGCCGGAAGTCACGGAGTCGGCTCCGCTTGGCGAGTTGGCCGGGCTGCAATCGGCGTTGGCTTGGGATTTGCTGCGGTTGATTCGGACTGATTTTTCCGTTCCAAAAGATAGGTACATTGCGAGCGCAGAACCGATGCGGTTGGACGCGCAGGAAAATTATGTGCGCGGCATGCTGGCTGCGACTGCCGAAGAAAAAGCGCAGCACTATCGCGAAGCGGTGCACGTCAATCCGAATTATGCCGAGGCGTGGCTGGAGTTGGGCAAAACTTATTACGCGCAGAATAATTACGAAGCGGCGATGGGCGCGCTCGGACGGATCCAGGACTCTTCCGCGGTGGCGCGGGAGGCAAATTTCTATCTCGGACTTGCGGCTTTTGCGCATGGAGACTTTGCCAAAGCGGAAAGCGCGTTTGAATTTGTGGCCGCGCGGCTGCCGTTAGCAGAGGTTTATAACAATCTCGGAGTGGTGGCGGCGCGGCGCGGGCAGAAAAAGGCGGCTGATTATTTTGAGCGAGCGATTCAGAACGATCCGAGCGACGCGGATTACCACTTCAACCTGGCGGTGACGCTCGCGCAAGCGGGCGATCACACCGGGGCGGCGCGCGAATTGCGGGCAACGCTTGAGCGGCGGCCTAACGACTCAGAAGCGAAGCTGACGCTCGACTCGCTGACGCCGGTTGCCGGGCGAGTGGTTACGAGTGGCGCTACGTCGAAGGTTGAGGTTGAGCGGATTAAGCGTAATTACGAGGAAGACGCATTCCGCCAGATGACCACGCAGATCGGGAGTTGGGCAGAGCAACGATTTGCGCTCTCCGATGCACACACGCATGCGCGCTACCACGTGGAACTGGGGAAGGAGCTGCTGGCGCATGGATTCACGACAGACGCGGAAGGGGAATTCCGTCATGCCGCGGCGGTTGATCCGTCGAGCACGGCGGCGCTGACGGCGCTGGCGGAAGATTACGATGAGCGTGGCGATGCGCGAGAGGCTCGTGCGCAGGCCGAGGCGGCGCTGCGCATACGGGAGTCGGCCGAGGCGTATTTGATTCTGGCGCGGCTTGATTTGCGCGAAGATCGAATGGAAGCGGCGGCTCAAGACATCGATCGCGTGCTGCAACTGGAGCCGGGAAATGCCGCGGGCCAGGACATGAAGCGGACGCTGGCGGCCAAGCTGGCGGAGAAGGCGCAGCCATGAGAGCAGTTCTCGGTTCTCGGTTCTCAGTTCTCAGTCAGTTCTCAGGCGTCAGTTGTCAGTTATCAGCTATCCAAAGCGGCCTTGTATCTCGCCTTTGGCTGGCTGCGCTTTCTTTAATTCTTGTTGCGTCCTGCTCGGCCGATGTTTTGAGGATCACAGTTGACGATGCTATACAGCCGGTTACGGCCGAATATATTGGACGCGCGCTGGAAACAGCTCACCGGGATAAAGATCAGGCGGTGCTGATAGAGATGAACACGCCGGGGGGATTGGTTGAGTCTACGCGCGAGATCATCGACAAGATTGTCGCGTCGCCCGTGCCGGTGATTGTGTATGTCACTCCGGCGGGGAGTCGCGCGGGGTCGGCGGGAATCTTTATTCTTGAGGCGGCGGATGTGGCCGCGATGGCTCCGGGAACGAATGCTGGAGCGGCGCATCCGGTGACGCTCTTCGGCAAGCCCGATGAGACGATGATGAAAAAGATTGAGAATGATGCGGCCGCGCTGATGCGTTCTGTGACAACTCGGCGCGGGCGCAACGTCGAACTTGCTGAGAGCGCGGTGCGGGAGTCGAAGTCGTTTACTGAACAGGAAGCGCTCGACAAGAAGCTGATCGACTATGTTGCCCCTAACCAACAGGATCTGTTTCGTCAGATGAGCGGCAGGAGTTTCAAACGATTTGACGGTGCGGCGGCGTCGCTTGACCTCGCGGGACAGCCGATTCGCGATTACGAGATGACGGTGAAGGAGCGGATTCTTTCTTACATTATGGATCCGAACATCACGCTGATCATTCTGATGATTGGCGCGTTGTGCCTGTATGTCGAATTCAATCATCCCGGCGCGGTTGTGCCGGGGACGATTGGAGTGATCTTTATTGTGTTGGCGGCATTTGCCATGCACCTGTTGCCGATCCGTTACGCGGCGCTGGCGATGATTCTGGTTGCGTTTCTGCTGTTTGCCGCCGAAGCGAAGTTTGCCAGCCATGGAGTGCTCACCGCGGGCGGGATCGTCCTGCTGACTCTGGGTGGATTGCTGCTGGTGGATGGGCCGATTCCCGAGATGCGGGTTAACTTGCTGACCGCGATTGCCGTAGCTGTTCCGCTGGGAATTATTACAGCGTTCCTGATGGGGATCGCGGTGCGGGCCCGGCGCAACAAGATTGTTACGGGCGAACAGGGCTTGATTGGCGAAATTGGAGTCGCCGAGACCATGCTGGCGCCGGCGGGAAAAATTTTCGTGCATGGCGAGCTTTGGGATGCCGTGTCGACCGCGCCTATTCCCGCGGGGGAACATGTCATTGTGAGACAGGTGGATGGGCTTACGCTGCGGGTTGATCCTGTGGCGGCGGCGAAAGCTGTGATGGCTTAAAGAGTGAAATCCCCGACGTTGAAGCAGGCCATTGAGCTGGGGTCCTCGGCAAACGGATTCGAGCCGTTTTTCAGCAACTTTCCCGCCAGATTGGGGTTTGTGAGTATGGTTTGGGTTCTTCCTCCGGGGGAGTTCCCCATCATACCTATGACGGAGACCGAGCTCGATCAGCGCTTGCAGCCTTCGCAGTCAATTCTGGCAGAACGCGGTAAAGTCAGCTTTGAAGATGGTCTCGAACAGGGAATCCTGTTCAGAGAACAGCTGGATGCATTGCGCGGTTGGCGCGAACGGCTATCGCCTAAGTATCGCCGTGCTTGGTCGGCTGGGCGGTTGCTCCTGGAACTGGTCGGCGCCGCCGGCTACGCAGGCTACTTTTCTTCCATGCATACATTCATGCGCGTGGTTTCTGGCAGCTTGATGGCAGGAGCATGGTACGCGATTTATAGGGTCAAAGGACCAACTCAACCCTAGCAGCTTGCCGCGATTGTTGTCGCCAACCGCGCTTACAGTGAGAACCCTTCGTAGTTGGGTTTACGGCCCCTTTCTCGGCAGCACCCGAAACTGCCGCTTCCCTTCTATGCGATAGGTTGCGAAATCGGCTTGGTCGACGGTGAGAATTACGGAGAGCGATTCGCGTTTTGCCAGATAGACTAGCGTCGCATCGGCGAAATCCATAGGCCTATCCCAATAGCGCGACATTAAGCTTTGGAGGTGCGGCAGTTCGGCATCTTCGATTATGCCGAGGACTAGCGCTCCGGAACGGACGAACTTCCAGGCGGCCTCCATCTCGGCACGCGAGTCACCAACCAAATGGAATAGTTCTGTTAATACGGCCTCGGAGGTCAGCAGCGGGAGACGCAGTTGACGGAATGCTTCGACGCAGGCCTTATGCCAGCGATCGCTTCGGTCAAGAAGGGCAAGAATCGCGCCGGTATCGATTAACGCGCTCGCGTTCGTTGCAGCGCTAGCGGGCATGACGGCGCTTCAGGCGCTCGCGGACGGCTGCCCGCGCCGTTTCGGAGCGCCGAGGATTGCCGCCGGCCACGACTCCGAAGCAATGTGCGGCGGCGGCATGAAGGCGACGCTGGGCGTCCTGTTCCGAAAGATCGGCTTCGCCCTTCTTTAGCCAGTCGCGGACGGCAGTTTCCAGGACCGCCGAAACCGGCACCTTCCGGAGACGGGCTTCGCGCTCAAGATCGGACTTGAGGTCGCCCGAGAGACGCCAACTGTAGACTTCGGTTCTCATGCACTACAGTGTAGTGCATTGGGGAGAGTTTTGCAATGGTGATCGGCCGCCTCGGAAGTCAAGGGGGCGGAGTATCAGTGGTAGGGTAGGGGTCGACTCTCGCTGCTTTGCTTCGCGAAGCGGCTACTTCTCCCTGGATGACATATTTTGGAACGCCCGTATCTTCCTCAACAACTGTGCCAGCAAGTCGTCACCGCGATAGGCGCTGCATTGCGCTACAATCCGCTCATACCCTGAATCGAAAGTTGTGTGGAGGTATTTATGGATCTCGGGTTTCCGGTGGTCACGGTTGCGATCGTTATTGTCGTTATTTATCTGCTAAGTTCGATCAAGATCCTTGCCGAATATGAGCGCGGCGTCATCTTCCGGCTTGGACGCCTGATCGCGGCCAAGGGGCCGGGCGTGATTCTGGTCTTTGCGCCGATTGATCGCATGGTGCGCATTTCGCTGCGGCAGGAGGCGCTGGAGGTGCCTCCGCAGGACATCATTACTCGCGATAACGTTACGCTGAAGGTGAATGCGGTTATTTTTCTGCGGGTGATCGATCCAAATAAGGCGGTGGTGGAAGTATCGAATTACGCCTACCAGACTTCGCAGTTTGCGCAGACCACTTTGCGTTCGGTGCTGGGCGAGCAGGAACTGGACGAATTGCTGGCGCATCGCGACAAGATTAATCTGCGGCTGCAGAGCATTCTCGACACGCACACAGCACCCTGGGGCGTGAAGGTGGCCAACGTGGAAGTGAAGCAGGTGGACATGCCGGAATCGATGCTGCGGGCCATGGCCAAACAGGCCGAAGCGGAGCGCGAAAAGCGGTCGAAGATCATCCACGCGGAGGGCGAATTCTCAGCGGCGCAACGGCTAGTGGACGCTGCACATTTGTTATCTTCCGAGCCGGCCAGCATCCAGTTACGCTATTTACAGACTCTGACGGAGATCGGAGTCGAGAAGAATACTACGGTCGTATTCCCGGTGCCGATTGATTTTTATTCCGGGTTGCAGAACTTGCTGGCGGGCGGGAAAGCGCCGGCGGCGACTCGGGCAGAGGGCTAGGTTTCGGTAAATTTTTTATGTCTACGGTGCAACAGGATACAGAGATCACGCTGGGTACGGGCCGCATGCTGGCCATTTTTTTTGCGTTTGTGCTGGTGTGCGCTTTCTTCTTTTCGATTGGCTTTTCGCTCGGCAGGCGGACCGCTAGCGCGGGCGTGTTTAGTTCGCCGGGGATGATTGCGGGGGCTCCAGCGGCGGTGGTCCGGCCAGCCGCTGCGAAGAATAATGCGGGGCAGGCGGCACCGCAGTCGGGCGATTTTAGTTTTTATAAGGCGGTGGGCGAGAAGAGCGCTGACGCCGCGCTGAAGCCGGCAGATGAGACCACGCAAACGGCGGCTCCGGCGGTGAACTCGGGGACAGAAGCTGCGCCAAAGGCTGCGGTAGACGTGGCCGCGGCGCCTGAGAGCGGGGGCTACTTTGTGCAGGTCGCCGCAGTCAGCCGACAGGAAGACGCGGAGGCGCTGGTGGAGGCGCTGAAGAAGAAACAATATCCGGCATTTACGGCGAATAATTCTACGGCCGACAAATTCTTTCACGTGCAGGTTGGGCCGTATGGCGAGTTGAAGGATGCGGAGGCCATGCGCGCACGGCTGATTGGGGATGGATACAATCCGATTGTGAAGAAGTAAGCTACGAGCTACGAGCCGCAAGCTTCAAACTTGACCGTTAGCTCGCCGCATACTTTCTGTTACCCTTCCTGATCATGGCTCACGTTTCTGTCGACCTTGATCGCTTTCTGCACGCCATTGCCGACCCCACGCGCCGACGGATTCTGGCGGCACTCAAAGAAAAAGGCGGATGCTCGATCGATAAGGAAACCGGGCTATGCGCTGGCGATATCGAGCAGCGGGTGAAGCTGGCGCAGCCTACTGTGTCGCATCATATGCGGATATTAGAGAAGGCCCGGGTGGTCGAGGCGCAAAGAGAGGGACACTGGCGGTGGTACCGGCGGAATGAGAAATTGATTGGCGAGATGATGCGCGGGTTGAAGGAACAGCTCTATGAACTGGAGGCTACGCTCCTGCGCCCGCCACGGATGCTTTTGCTTCATTTGCCTCCTGCACCGGTGGATTTGGCATCGCCGGCTTCGCGGTTGGTTTGCCTTCGCGCTGGCTTAGGGTACGCACATTGGAGATGAGGTCGGCGACTTCGAAGGGCTTTGCCAGCGTGGGTACGCCTTTTTCCTGCAGGAAGCTTCGCGTCTCTGGGTCGGTGAGCGTGGAAAAAGTAAGCAGCAAACCTTTTTCTACGCCGGGGCAATTGGTTGCGATCCACTCATACATATCGCGGGCGCTGAGGCCGCCCGGCATGCGGCCATTCATCACGATCACGTCAAAGGAGCCGTTGCGCAAGCGTTGCTGTGTGTCTTCCACGCTCATGGAGGTCGTAACTTCGGCGCCGGCGCCGACCAGCACGTCGCGCTCGAATTCGAGGACGGCTTCTTCGTCTTCGACGAGCATCACTTTGCCCTTCAGCACCGATTCGCGGCGCGCCGACTGGGGCGCTTCGGGCTGTGCGGGCTTCTCGCTCGCGAGCAGGCGGACTTCGATAGTTGCTCCGCCCTCTTCGCGGTTGCGCGCGACAATTTCGCCGCCGTGCTCCTTAACGATTCCATAGCAGATGCTCAGACCCAAGCCGGTGCCCTTGCCCACGGACTTCGTGGTGTAGAAGGGATCGAAAATGCGGCTGGGGTCTTTGATTCCGGGGCCGCTATCTTCGAATTCGACGCAGACGTACGCGTCTTTCTTGAAGACCCGAACTTTCAGGACTCCGCTGCCGCTGCCTTCGACCATGGCATCGAGCGCGTTGTTGATGACGTTGAGGAAAACCTGCTCGAGTTGATGCGGGTCGGCGACGACGGAGGGCAGGCCATCGGGAATTTCGCGCTCGAGCGAGACGTTGTTGACGCGGAGATCGTATTCGCGCAGCGTGAGAGATTCTTCGAGCACCTTGCAGAGGTCGACTTCTTGTTTTTGCGGTTTGCGCTGGCGGGCGAAAGAGAGCAGATTCTGCACGACCCGGTGGGTGCGCTGCGCCTGCTTGAAAAGCTTGCGGACGTAATCGGCGGATTGCTTGTCGAGGCCCGCGCCCTCGAGCAATTGCGCATAGCCAAGGATAGCGGTCAGCGGATTGTTTAGTTCGTGGGCCACGCCTGAAATTAGCTGGCCAACGGCCGACATCTTTTCGCTTTGCAGCAGTTGCTCTTGGGTTCGGCGCAAGTCTTCGTAGGCGCGGCAAGTCTCTTCGTAGAGCTGAACTTTTTCAATCGTGGTGGCGAGTTGGCGGCTGATGGCCACGAGAAGATTTTCGTCGTTGCTCGAATAGTGCCGGTCTTCTTTGCTGGCGATGCCCATAATGCCGATGGGCTTGTCCTTGCTCCAGAGGACGACCCAGATCCAGTAGGGTAAGCGGTCGGCGCAGACGAACTCGACGACGGCGGGTGGAAGGTGCGGCATGAAATCCTGAGTCACCACTTCCGCTCGCGAGCGCATTACCAGATCGCCGAAACCTTCGGGAAAGACTACCTCCGCCATGCGGACGCGCGCCTCGCTGCGCGGCCCCCAGCCGGCGCGGCGGCGGTACGTGCCTTCAGGCTCGGCGGCCAGATAAACCGAGCCCGTTTCCGCTCCGAAGAGCGAAATGACCTGGCGCAGGGTGAGGTTCAGAATTTCATCAAGATCGAAAGATTGGGTCGCGATGACGGCCATGGCGTTGAGGGCGTTCAATTCGCGATTGCGCCGCCGCATTTCGTCTTCAGAACGCTTTTTCTCAGTGATGTCGAGGACAAAGCCCTGATAGCGCTCGATGCGTCCGCTGGAATCGCGAGTAGCGAAGCAACTCTGCGCGACCGCCAGCAGCGTGCCGTCTTTGCGCCGCACGGTAATTTCAAAGTTGCGCACGTAGTTGTGCGCCTCGATCTCCTGGCGAAATTCTTCGCGCTCTTCGGGAACCGAGTGCAAAACGCTGCCCATATCGAGCGCCATCAGTTCGTCGCGGCTGCTGTAGCCAAGCATGGTGACAAACGCGTCGTTGCAGTCGAGCAGTTCGCCTTCGGGAGTGGCGAGGAAGACGCCTTCCTGCGCCTGCTCAAAGAGCATGCGATATTTTTCTTCGGCGACCTGGCGTTCGGTCGTGTCGTGCACCACGTGGATGGTGCCCTTCTGCTGGGTTCCCTGCTCGGCGTAAGACGAAGTGGAAACCACCGACTGGCCGCCGAAACAGGGGTCGGAGCCTTCGGTCAAGCCGGAACCGCGCTCGCAGTAGGGGCAACCGCTCCAGTTGCGGCTTTGCGGCAGAACATCTTTACAAAAATTGCCGAGAACGTCGGCGGGAGCTTTTTCGAGGCGCTGCAAGAGAGCCTGGTTGGTTTTGAGGATGCGGAAGTCGGCATCGTGCGCCAGAATCAGATCCTGGATGGAATCGAAGGTGTTCATCCACTGCCGCTGGGAGCGCAGGACCTGCTCGAGCAGGCGCAGATTTTCGACGGCGATGCCGAGTTTCTGCACCACGGTTTCGAGAAATTCCAACTCTTCGCGGGTGTGGTGGCGGCGGCCGGAATAGCCTAGCGACAATACTCCGATGACTGTTTTCTTACCTTGCACCGGCAGCAGGATGGCATGATGAAGCCCGTGTTTTGCGAGTTGTTCGCGCTGCGGCGCTGACATCTCCGACACTTGAATGACGGTCGCCCGATTCTCTTCAAGGACGCGAGCTTCAATTCCGTCGGTCCCCACATGACCGATCGCGCGCAAGAATTCAGGCGAGAGTCCGGCGTGCTGCGTCGGAACGAGATGGTCGCCCTCCATCAACTGGAACCAAGAGGCCTTCGCACCGGCCACCACCCTCAATTTCTCAAGCGCGGTCTGCATCATGGGCGCGTGATTCTGACCGCGGGCGATGGTGCCGGTCAGCTCGTTGAGCATGATGAGGCGGCGGGTGCGCAATCGCGAATCGTCGAGCACGACCACCAGGATGCTCGAACCGAAGAGCACCTCGGCCAACAGATAACCTTCAATGGGAATGTGATTGGCAAACGGCGGCCAGTGCAGATTTAACGTCAGGAAGCCGGCGCCGAACAGAAAGGGTCCGACCCCAATGCGACCGAAGCGGTGCCGCAATAATTCGAAGGCGGCCGCGGCGGCTATTACGCGGCAGGATATATCTAGGCCCAGGCTGAGAGTTTTTGCATCAAGAAAGAAAAGTGAATCCGGGAAATAGAGCGGCCGCATGGCGGCGAAAACCATCAGCACCCAGCAGATCGCCACTAGCGCGGTGAGGGCGCGCTTCGCTTGGGCTGAAATCAGGGCGGCGGCGGCGAACAAGCCGATAGCCAAAATATAGTCGGCCTGCGCGAAGGCTGCGACAGGCTTTGATAGGCCGTGCCACTCGGCGCCTGCAACTCCAAGGAAAGCGCCGTATGCGATCCAGCCTGCGGCCCAGGCGAGCAGGCAGCGTTCGCGAAAAACTCGAAAGAAAAGCAGACTCACCGCCACGACGATCAGGGCGGCGGTTTCCCGCGCCGTCAACCAGGGAATGGTCAACACGCCAAGCGAATTACCAAACAGACCGGCAGGGTCCATAGGTATAGATATCGGCGAAGTGCACTTCTGGCACGCGCACAAAAGACAAACGCACGAGTGCCTAAGCTCTTTAAATATCACGCTCCGCCCCGATCGTACCCGGATTTCCGTCCTCCATTGGTTACTTTCGGAATGTGAAGTCGACGCTTAAAATAAGCGATACATAGACTCGACGCCATGCCTAATGACCGTATCCTCGTAGTCGACGACGAGGAAACAATCCGCGAAATTGTTTCCTCGATGCTTGGTGGAGCCCATTTTCAGACGCGCCAGGCCGCCAGTGGGGTGGAAGCGCTGTCGATTCTTGAGTCGGGGGACGAATTCGACCTGGTGCTCTCTGACCTGATGATGGCGGAGATGGATGGGATCGCCCTGCTGGAGCGTGCCAAGGAACGCTATCCAGACATGCCGATCGTAATGGTCACGGCTGTACACGACATACAGGTCGCGCTGCAAGCCCTGCGCAATGGGGCCTACGACTATCTGCTCAAGCCTTTT
>JBEKXO010000054.1:0-24814 GCA_049511995.1 Terriglobales bacterium | reverse complement strand
GGTTTCGGTGGAGGCCCCGCAACTAATCGACGCTACAGCCTGACCTTCAGCGTCAACGCACGCAACGTCCTGAACAAGGTGAACTCGGCAACTCCCATCGGCGTAATCAGCTCGCCAGATTTCGGCCAGTCAGTAGCTCTGGCGGGAGGCCCCTTCTCCAGCGCCGCCGCCAACCGAAAAATAGAATTGCAAGCATCCTTCAGCTTCTAAAAAATTAATTCTAGAAAATTAAAGATTCGGATCAGGCATCGCTTTAGCGATGCCGTAAGAATCTTTGTCTTGAGCCTCGCCGTGCCCTGGCTCCCGCCGCCTTGAAAGGGCACGGCTTTACAGCCTGCGGAAAAGGCCGATTTTGATCTTGCCTTGAAAGGGTGCGGCTTCCAGCCGCACCGCAACTCGTTCAAGATCCGCGCGGCTTTAGCTGCTGAGGTCAGAGTGCAGCCCGCAACAACTCTTTCCGCAGCCTCTTTAGCCGTGCCGTAAGGATTGCGTTTGATTTCGGCTTTAGGCCCGCCGAGGGATTGCAACTTTGAAACCGAGCTACCCGGATGATAATTAACTTGACAACAACGAAATAGCCGTGCGATCATGAGTCCTCACCAAAACATCGGTGGCCAACCAGCACGAAAAATGTTCACAGTTACGAAGTAACTGTTTTATTATCAATATTGTACATATAATACATTTAGAATCAAAGATCTAGCGGGCATTCCCTCCCAAAACCATGATTCTAATAGACCGAAATTAAAAAAAATTAAGACAAATACCTTACAGTACTAATTAGTTAACACGCCTAAGTCGAGCCTAAGTCGAATAGTCCGCATTAATCCGTACATACTCCGCCGTAAGGTCAGTCGTAAGAAACTTCACCTCATCCCGCCCCCGTCCCAACTGCACCCGAACATCGCACACCGGCTGAGCCAGCGTCCGGTGCGCCCGCCGCTCATCGAACGCACAGACCATCCCATTGCGACACACCTTCTGACTGCCAATAAAAATCTGTACGCGTGAGGGATCGATCGCCACGCCGCATCGCCCTACCGCCGCCAGAATGCGCCCCCAATTCGGATCGGCCCCGGCCCAAGCCGTCTTCACCAGCATGGAGTGAGCAATCGTCCGCGCCACCAGCATCGCCTCCTCCCGAGTGCGCGCCTGTTCAACAAACAAACGAATTACATGCTGCACGCCCTCGCCATCACTGACAATCTGCTCAGCCAGCGACTGGCAGACGTTAGCCAGAGCGGAAGCAAACTTCTTTCGCGCACGCGGATCGCGAATTCCTATACCGCCAGCGCCGCTAGCCAGCAGCAGCACCGTGTCATTAGTCGAGGTATCTCCATCGATCGACATGCAATTCAAAGAGCTGTCGCAAGCCGCGCGCAGCAAGGGTTGCAGCTCGCGCGTTGTCGCCTTTATGTCGGTAAACAGGTAGACCAGCATGGTAGCCAGTTGCGGATGAATCATCCCCGCGCCCTTGGCCATGCCCAACAACGTGACCTCATTCGAACCAATCCGCAATCGCGCCGACGCAATCTTCCGCCGCGTATCGGTGGTCATGATGGCGTCAGCGAAAGCAAGCGCGCCGCCCTCGCCAGCCGACCGCGCCGCAATGAGTTTCGGCAGCGCAGCGCGGATCTTCTCCGCCGGCAGAGGAACTCCGATGATGCCAGTAGATGAAGAGAATATTTCTGAAGAAGTAACGCCCAACAAACTTCCCACTTCGCGACAGACTAGTTCGCATGCCTGAAGGCCGCGGCGCCCTGTAGCGCAGTTGGCATTTCCAGAATTTACGACGACAGCGCGAACGCGTCCCCCCGTCGAAACGAGCGCCCGGCGCCCAATCTCAACGGGAGCAGCAACCACGCGGTTCCGCGTGAACAATGCGGCGGCGCTAGCTCCGTCGACCGCCTCAGCCAGAGCCAAGTCCGGCCGGCCGCTAACCTTGATGCCGGCAGCAACGGCCGAGAACGAGAATCCCGAAGGCAGACGAACTTTTTCTGGCGAGCGGCGGAGCGAGATCATGCCTGTATCTTCAGCCAGTTTTTCGGCGGCGGCAAAATCGCGAAAGCGGGAGCCTGCCCGCGGATCATCGCCACTTCATCGCAGCGATAAAGCCGTGGGCACTTATAACAATCCTTGTGAATCTTGTCGGGAAGATCCTGATGATTGGCCAGCGTGAAACCCATGCGCCCAAAGAATTCAGGAATCCGCGTGAACAGGCACACGCAATTCACTTTATGTTTCTCCGCCTGCGTCAGCAAAGCCTTCACCAGTCGCCGGCCGCCACCTCCGCTCTGGCTTGCGGGATCGACCGTAATCGAACGAATCTCGGCCAGATGCACGCCGTAAAGATGAAGCGCGCCGCATCCGATGATGCGCCCATCCTCCTCGAGCACAATAAAGTCGCGGACGTTCTCGCAGATCTCGGCCAGCGAGCGCGGCAGCAAAGTGCCGTCGCCCGAATAAGCAGAGACCAGCGCGTGAATCTGCTCGGCATCGGGAAGAACCGCCTCACGCGTGCGCATGAGCCTCTTGTTCGCGCCGCGTCGTGGCGGACTTCGTTTTCGTTTGGCTGGCTTCTTCATGTTTGCGCAATGCCGCGTCCAGGGCCTTGATCAACTGGTCGATGTGCTTCTTCTGAATGATATAAGGAGGCAGAAACCGCAACACGGTTTCGTGCGTGCGATTGATGATGATCCCTTCCTTCAATAATTGCCTAGCCACCGCCTTGGCCAGCTCAGGCGAATCCAGTTCGACAGCTCGCATGAGGCCGACGCCGCGCACATCCTGAATCGCTTTGTGCTTCTGATCGAGCGTCGCGAGCCCTGCCTGAAAGTAGGCGCCCATCGCGCCCACATGCTTGAGCAGCTTCTTCTCCTCGCGCAAAAACGCGATAGCCACCGCGCAAGTGAGTGGCCCACCGCCAAAAGTCGTGCCGTGCAGACCAGGGTGCATGCAAGTCGCAACTCGCTCTGTCGTAAGAATGGCGCCGAGCGGCAAACCGCCCGCGAGCGGTTTGGCGACCGTGACAATATCCGGCAAGACGCCATAGTGCTGGTAGCCAAAGTGGCGTCCAGTACGGCCGAGCCCGCATTGAATCTCATCGAGCACGAGCAGCGCGCCGGATTGCTTGGTAAGTCGCGAGGCAAGCCCGAGAAATTCAGCATTCACCGGACACACGCCACCTTCACCCTGAATAGTCTCGATGCATACTGCGCAAACGCTCGCATCAAACTTGCGCTGAAGATCGTCGAGATCGTTGAACTTGACGAAAGTGACTCCCGGCACAAGCGGGGTGAACGGAGCGCGATACTTCAGCTGACCAGTAGTAGCGAGCGCGCCAAATGTTCGTCCGTGAAAAGAATTATCCATGGCCAGGATTTGGGTCTTCGCATTAGACGCGTCACCTGGCGCACCACCATTCGCATGATTCATCTGCGCGAAGGCGCGCGCCAGTTTCAGCGCTCCCTCCCACGCCTCCGTCCCACTGTTGCAAAAGAAAGCGCGATCAAGTCCCGACATTTCCGTCAGCAACCGCGCCAACTCCGCCTGATACTCGTGATAGAAAAGATTCGAGATATGAATCAAACGCCCCGCCTGGCGCTTGATCGCGCCCTGTATGGCAGGATGATCGTGGCCAAGCGCATTTACCCCAATCCCGCTCAGAAAATCGAGGTAGCGCTTGCCCTTCGAGTCCCAGAGATAAACGCCGCGCCCGCGCACAAAAAGAATCGGCTGGCGATCGTATGTCGGAAGCAACAGCTTCGCTTCCATTCGTGAGACCGTCGCGAGGCTCATGCTCTCAACACCTCTGTGCCGCATTCGATCTTGGTGAAATAAAAAAGCGGCAGCATTTCGACCTGCGCCGCCGGAAGGATGCGAACACGCCCCACACCCGATTTGAGCGCCTGCGTGCAGGCTTCAAGTTTCGGCATCATGCCTCCGCTCACCACGGATTCGCCGATCAACCCGGCCGCTTGCTTGGTATCCAAACGCGCCATCACCGAACCGTCGGCCTGTTTCACTCCAGCGACATCGGTAAGAAAAATCAGCGCGTCGGCCTCGCAGGCAATCGCGCAAGCTGCCGCCATCTGGTCGGCGTTCACGTTGTAATACTGCCCGTCCCCGCCCAGCGCCAGCGATGAAAGCACTGGAATGCCACCTTCCGCCCAAATCGCCCTAAGCCAGCGCGGTTCAGAAAAACAAATTTCGCCAACATAGCCTAAGTCGATCTCCGTGTCCTGCTTCTTGCGGGCGCGAAAGACGCCGCCATCTCCTCCACACAATCCGATCGCCGGTTGTCCAGCAGCAGCAATCGCAGCTACCAGGCTCTTGTTCACGATGCCGGCGAGAACCATCAACGCCACATCGCGCGTCTCCGCGTCGGTAACGCGAAGTCCGTGCACGAAATCACTCTTCTTCCCGAGCAATTCAAGCGTTCGAGTCAACGCGCTCCCGCCGCCATGAACCACAGCTACCTGGTGTCCATCTTGTGAAAGCTGCACCACAGCCTTTGCGCATTTTTGCAGAGTCGTTTTATCTTCGAGCGCCTTGCCGCCGATTTTGACCACGATCTTCATTGCAGGCCCTCAGCCTCATCCCAGCCATACATGAGGTTCATGTTCTGCACCGCCTGGCCAGCCGCGCCCTTGAGCAGATTGTCGAGACAGGAAACCAGAATCAACCGCCGTCCGTCGTCCGCGAGAGAGAAGCCGATATCGCAATAATTGGTGTGCACGGAAAATTGAATTTCCGGCAGAGTCGATGCCGGAAAAACCCGCACCCAGCGCTTGCCTGCATAGAAATCTTGCAGACAGCTTTGAACGTCATCCGCCGTCATTTTCCGTTTCAAGTGCACGTAAATCGTGGAAAGAATCCCGCGCGGAATCGGCAAAAGATGCGGCGTAAAAATCAACTGCGTCGAATCGAGCGCCAATTGCTCGAGAATTTCGCCCGTATGACGATGTCCGAAAACCGAGTATGCGGAAAAATTATCGGCCACCGATACGAAGTGAGTGCGCGCCGTAGGCTCTTTGCCGGCGCCGGATACGCCCGACTTCGAATCGGAGATGATGCCGCGATCCAAATCGACCAAGTTAGCGAACACCACGGGCGCAAGCGCCAGGATGACGGAAGTCGCGTAACAACCCGGATTCGCCACGAGTGTTGCCGACTTGATCTGGCCGGCATTCAACTCGGGCAAACCATACACCGCCCGCTCGGTAACTTCGGCCGCCGTCTTCGTGTCATCATCTTTGAACTGATAGATCGCGCGATTCGCCTCCTGCTTCAGTCGCCACGCACCGCTCAAGTCGACGACGGACAGCCCGCGCGAAATCGCCTCGGGAACCAGTTCGCGAGAAACGGCGTGCGGCGTTGCAAGAAACAAGAGTTCTACTCCGTGCTGCTCGAGCGTGGACCAAGAGAATGGCTCGATATGCGAATGGCCATTCCCGGAGACATGCGGCCATGCCGTCGACGACAAGCCAGCCTGGGTCGATTTCCTACCCGCCTCAACCGTCTCGTCCGTCTCCGAAGTGCGCCGCAAAAGCAGCGGCACAGCCGTTCGCGGATGGCGGCTAAGGATGCGCGCCAGTTCGAGGCCGGAATAACCCGTCGCGCCAAGAATCGCGGTTTTTAGCGTAGCTGCCATCAAATCGCAAACGTGGCGGTGATCGCTTCCCTTCTCATCTTTATCCTCAATTTCCGCCCTGAGGCATATTTATCCATCATGATGCATAATTATTCATCTATATTAAATGGTATGACGAAGCTGTCAAGTCGAAATACGGATAGTTAGTGAATTGGCCCGAAATCATTAACCACAAAGGCCACTAAGGCACACGAAGGTCGACTCTGAGACCTTCGTGATCCTTCGTGCTCTTCGTGGTTAAAGAACGGCTAAGAACGGCTATCTTCTAGGCGAGCATTGCAAGCAGGTTACAACTGCAACCGCAGATCGCTGGAAGTGCCTCCGGCGGCGGGAACGTAGCAATTCAGCGTGTAATCCATCACCATGCGATCGGCATTGAAGCGCCAGCCAAGCGTGCGAATCGTGCGCTTCATACGCTTGATCCAGCCTCGCGGCAGACCGTCGCGGTCGCGCTGATAGTAGAGCGGAATCACTTCTTCGCACAGCACGCGCATGAGGTCTTCGCCATCGCGGGCATCGTGAACATTCATGTCTGAGTGAGTTCTGCCGTTTCCGATGGCAAAGCCGTTCATGCCATCGTAAGCTTCCGCCCACCAGCCATCTAAAACAGAAAGGTTCAGCCCCCCATTCAAGACGACTTTCTGTCCGCTGGTTCCGGAAGCCTCTAGCGGACGCCGTGGATTGTTGAGCCACACATCGACACCCTGCGTCAAATGGCGGCCCACGTTGATGTCATAGTCTTCGACGAAGATAAATTTGTCCGAGAACTGCGGATCGCGCATCAACTGCGCAATCTGCTGCAGAACCCGCTTTCCCGGTTCGTCCAGAGGATGCGCCTTGCCGGCAAACACGAACTGCACCGGCCGTTTCGGATCATTCACCAGGCTGGCCAACCTTTCGATGTCGGCCAAAATGAGATTGGCGCGCTTATACGTGGCAAAGCGTCGAGCAAACCCAATCGTCAGCGCGTCAGGAGTGAGGGCGCGTTCCAGTTGTTGCAGCACGGCCCGTGGCTCATCGCGGCGCGTAGCTTGTTTGACAGCGCGGCGGCGCACAAATTCGATCATGCGAGACTTCAAGTTGAAATGCGTCTCCCACAGCTCGCCGTCGTCGACGTTTTCAATGCCGTCCCAGGTTTTGGATTCGCTGCCGTGCAAATGCCATCCCGTACCAAGGTGGCGATCGTAGAGCCGGAACATCTGCGGCGCCAGCCAAGTGGGAGCGTGGACCCCGTTGGTGATATGTCCGATCGGAACTGCGTCTTCGCTTTTACCTGGAGTCAACCCGGTCCACATCGCCCGCGAGACTTCACCATGCAGCGAAGACACCGCGTTCGCGCGCCGCGAAAGCCGCAGGCCAAGCACGGTCATGCAGAAACGTTCATCGCTGTCTGGATTCTCGCGCCCCAATCCCATGAATCTTTCTTTCGAAAGGCCGAGCGCCTCGCGCAGCGGTCCAAGGTGCTCCTCGATCAGATCGGCATCGAAGCGATCATGCCCGGCTGGCACAGGCGTATGCGTCGTGAATACGACCTCACGAGCAACGCGGGGAACGGCCTTATCGAAGCTGATGCCTTCGTCTTCCATGCGTTGGCGAATCGCCTCGAGAACGGCGAATCCGCTGTGGCCTTCGTTCAAGTGAAGTACTCCCGGCGTAATCCCCATCGCTCGCAAAGCGCGCAGGCCGCCGATACCGAGAAGTGCCTCTTGATGCACGCGCACACGCCCGTCGCCACCATACAAACGCGAAGTCATCTCGCGATCTTCCGGGGTATTGCCTTCGACATCCGAGTCGAGAAGAAACAAATCACAGCGGCCGACGCTCACGCGCCAGACTTTCGCATAGATCGGACCATGTCGCGTGTCGACCTGCACCTCAACTGGGCGCCCGTTCTTCCCAATCGCCGTTTCCATCGGCAGTTGATTGACATCGGTCTCGAGATACTCCTCGCGTTGCCAGCCGTCGCGGTCAAGGCGCTGCCTGAAATATCCCTGGCCATAGAACAGACCAACGCCAACGAGCGGAATGCCCAGATCGGACGCGCTCTTTATGTGATCTCCCGCCAAGACACCCAGGCCACCCGAATAGATGGGAAGCGATTCGTGCACGCCAAATTCAGCCGAGAAATAAGCAACCGGCCGAGCCCGCAGCACACCGGCGCGCCGCGCTGCCCATGTGTGTTCCGCTTCTTCATACTCGCGCAGACGCCGATACGCGTAGTTAATCCGGCTGTGCAGCGCCAACTCGTTGGCGCGCTCTTCGAGTTTCTCCAGCGGATATTCGTTCAGTAGCGCCACCGGACTGTGATTGAGTTGCCGCCAGCGCAGCGGATCGATATCGCGGAACAAACTGGAAGCATCGTGATCCCAGCTCCACCAAAGATTGCGCGCCAGGGCCCAGAGCCTCTCCTGCACGGGCGCGATAAAACGGTCGAGTGTACGAGCTTCGCTGACCACGTGGGCAACGCGGTGCGCGGCCTCAGTGAGCTGACGAATCTCATTTTCCGGAAAGCTTCGCGCCTCGATCGTCTGGACCACCAAAACCCCTTGCAGCACCCCGCGGTCAATCAGCGGAACTCCGAGAAATGAACGGTAGGCATCCTCGCCAGCGTCGCTGAAATACTTAAACCGCGGATGATTCCTTGCGTGCTCCACGGCCACCGGACGGACCTGCTCTGCGACCAGGCCAGCCAAGCCCTCGCTGACAGCCATGCGCAGTTTTCCGATGCATTCAGGACGCAGTCCGAGGGTCGCAGCCAAAACCAGATTGGCGCGGTCGGGTTCCAGCAGATAGGCTGAGCAAACGTCAGTGCCAAAGCGCCGGGCAATCAAAGCCACGACGTTCATCAGGGTCTCGGCGGGCTTGCCAGGCTCTCCCACCAGGTTCCCAATCTCCTCCCCCGTCAGCACATAACTGGCGTCAAGCGAGCAGGCCGCATGCTCTTGATCCTGAATCAGCTCATCCGATCGATCCAAATCTTTTTCTCCATTTCATTTGTCAATTCTTAGCGGAGCTGTATCTATGAAGACTCCCGGCTATAACGAACCGAAGATGCGTGTCATCCCCACCCCTTCTCCATTCTATCGGTAAAATACTAAACCGCTTAACTGCCCAGAGGATTCCTGATTACTACCGTGCAATTAGGAAGGGTCGGATTTCACTTCGAACCGGCGCAATTACGCAATTCTAATAGAACTTTAATCTCCGATAAGCGCCGAGTCCAATTCGAATTGTTGATTCGCCGCATCGGCGTGTACAGATTTCGGATAAAGGATTTCAGACACAAAAAAAAATGCGCGCCGCGATCCACCCACCAGGAGGACGAGTAGAATCACAGCGCGCATCCAACGGACGTCTCGCGACTGCCGTTAGCCTTGCGTCGCATGCAGCACGCGGAACGTGCTGCCGCCGTTCGACCACACCAGCACCAGCGCATCCTGTCCATTCGGGACACCGGACAATGCCTGCGCCACGTCAGACGCGGATTTCGTCGCGTGCCGGTTCACTTCCATGATGACGTCTCCCTGCTGCAAGCCAGCATTGTCAGCCGGGCTTCCCGGAAGAACGTCCTCAACCACCGCGCCATGCACCGACTTCTGCAGCTGCGAGTCCCGCGATTGCAGTTCGTTGCGAACATCCGGCGTCAGGTCGGCCAACTTCAGTCCCCAGCGCCCCTTGTGTTCGCTACTGGCTGTCTCCGTGCCCTTGTCGCCGCCGAGCGCTTCGAGAGTTACCGCGACGTTCGTCGGTCTGCTCTCGCGCACCACCTGCAAATGAATCGTGTCGCCCGGCCGCTTTTGTCCGACCAGCATTTGCAGTTGTCCGGCATCGGTCACTGGCTTTCCGTCGAGCTCGGTGATCACGTCGCCCGTGCGCAGACCAGCTTTTGCTCCCGGCGCGTCCGGTTGAACGTCAGAGATCAATGCTCCCTGAGCTTTATCCATATTGAAGAACTTCGCGTTGTCGGGAGTGACGTCGGAAATCGAAACCCCCATGAACGCATGCGTCACCTTGCCATCGCGAATCAGTGTCTCCACTGTCGGTTCCACAATCTGCGTGGGAATCGCGAAGCCCATGCCCGAGAATGATCCTGAACCGGAAATCAGGAAGGTGTTGATGCCGATGAGTTCGCCATGAGCGTTCACCAGCGCTCCGCCGGAATTTCCCGGATTGATAGCCGCATCCGTCTGTATGAATTCACCCGGCTTGCGGCGATCGCTCACATCGGGATTCGGACGGTTCAGCGCGCTGATGATGCCGCGCGTCACCGTGAACTGAAACCCATACGGATTGCCGAAAGCGAGTACGGTCTGCCCGGGGTGCAGGCTGGCAGAATTGCCAAAGGGCACGCTCGGAAAATTGCTTCCCTTGATCTTAATAACCGCCAGATCGGTCAGCGGATCGGCGCCCACCAGCTTCGCAGGATAGACTTCGCGGTTGCTCATGGTGACGCGAATATCGACCGCTCCGTCGATTACGTGATTGTTGGTAACGATGTATCCGTCAGGAGAAATGATCACGCCGCTGCCGAGACCATGTTCGATTCGGTTCTGTGGCTGCTGCTGAAAATTAAAGTGACGGCCAAACTGATTGCCTTGGCCGCCGAACGGACCGTCCGGTCCAAAGAATTGCTGCATGTCAGGCGTGCCTTCCATGCTGCTCTGCTGTTCATGAGCCTTCGACACGACGGTGACGTTGACCACCGCCGGCGTAACTCTCGCGGCCAGCGTTTCCATAGCCTGGTCGAGCGTAACCAACGCTCCTACGCTGTTGTCATCAAGCGCCGCCGCTGCCGGAGTCGGAGCCGCTGCTGCCGTCGCTGACTTCGTAAAATTCAAGGTCGCGACCGTCCCAACTACTGCAATGGCCAAAGCGCCCGCGAGCAAACGCCGCGTCATTGCTGCCTTACAACCGTTTAACCACTTCTGCATTTTCTTTTCTCCTTGTGTCACTGATTGATGGGTCTACTAATGTTTTGCAACTAAATATCTAGTTGTTGATTACAAAAAATTTTTGCCGCTAAGTCTTGTTCGCTACCGGCACTCGTGCCAGTCGCGAAGCGACCACGCTTCGAACTGTCACATGCCAAACCTGCACACTCCATATCGTCGCATCAGCAGTTACGTATTGCGTAGTCTCCACAAAAACCAGCGTCCGGAATTCCGGCGCGCTGTCCCGAGCCACAACTGCATGGATCGCTGCTAGTCCTTCATGCGGGTTCGCGTCATTCGAATTCAATCGGGCAGCGATAGCTTGCGGAGCAGCTATATGAGTTTCAACAGCGCTCCTGATCCGGAAGTGCGCGTGAACAAACTTGGGGGTTGTCATCACCCGTGGCGCAACCGACACCGCACCATCGGTCCGCAACGAGGCTGGAATTACCACCCCTGTTGGCAGAGACGGGACAGTAACCGCAGCCGCGTATGCGTGGTCGACCGTTCCGGCCGAAACACCAGCCTGATTCACGCCTCGATAGTTCATACTCCGATCGTTCATACTCCGATCAATCGCCACGAATTGGGGAGCATGCGGCAGCACCGCAACGCAGCCCAGAAAAAAGACTCCAACCATGCCCAGTGCCGGTTTCCACACGCGCGTAGCCGCGGGCCGTTTCGCATCAAGAATGCGAGCCAAACGCAGCGAAGCCTCCCGCGCACGATGTACAGCCGCCTGAACCATCGACGGTTGGCCATTTGTCTGACGATGCGCCAGGCTTTTTTCCAGCAGCGAAACCAGGCAGCTGGCGTAACCACGCGGGTTCGACGTCTCCGCGAGCACCGCATCGTCGCAAGCCATTTCGCGTTCCACCGAGAGCCGCTTCTCAACCCACCAAACCGCGGGATGAAAAAAGAACAGAGCGCGCACGACTTTCTGAATGAGATTGGTCCAGTCATCGCCGCGCCGTAGGTGCGCGAATTCATGCAACAGGATGACGTTGAGATCTTCTGCGGCCATTTCGCGCAACGTCCACGCCGGCAGAACAATAGCCCGCTTCCAGAAGCCGATCGCGGCCGGCACGCGCACTCCCTCCGAACTCACAACTGTTACTCCGGACGCGCCGATCGCATCGATAGTTTTGCGCAGCGCCGGATCGAAATCCGCGGCATCGATAGACGTGCAGCTACGCCGCAGCCGCGCCAATCGCCAAAGCCCCGAGCCCAAACTCGCCATGGCCAGGCACACTCCCGCGGCCCAGATTAGAAAGATGAAGAGCGCCCCACGGGCGGAGAGGTTGATCGCTGGATACATCCTTCCCCTCGCCCACGACGCCATCCCGGCCCCGAATGTCGTGTATCCATTGCCGAGCATGCCAAGCAAAGGCAGCGCGGCGATTGCTAGCAGTGCCAGAAACCAAACTGCAAATCGCGTCCCCGAATTTTGACCGCGCAGCAGCCGCAGGAATCCCCACGCAAAAAATGCGATTAACAATCCTTCCGGAAGCACATTGAGAATGCGCTCCACCGAAAATTGCGCGACCGTTTGCAGAGCGAGCCAGTTCATTTCGCGTCACTCCGATTCTGAAGCGGATCCTTCTGAGTCAGCATCTCCCGCAACCGGCCAATTTCCTCGGCCTCAAGACCTTGCTCCTCAAGCAGGTTCAACACGAGCTGTTCCTGCGAATTCTTGAAAAAGCGGCTGACGAGGTGTCTGATCTCCGAGCGCGTAGCTTCCTGCTGCCCAACCAATGGCGTATACACATGCGCCCTTCCATCCTTTAGATGCTTCAAATAGCCCTTTCTCTCGAGAACGCGGATGGTGGTAAGAACGGAGTTATAGGCCAAGGAAGGCCTTTCCATAATAGAATCAAGAACTTGCTGAACCGTCCCCGAGCCCTTAAGCCAGAGCACATTCATGATTCGCAGCTCAGCTTCGGTCAACGTTCCTGATTGTCTCGGTGGCACGGGCGTCCTCCTTTTCTCTTAGACGCAGGTGGAAGGGAAAAGTAACTAATCTTTTAGTTGCAAGTGGGAATCCGCGAGTTGCCCGGACGACAGTTCCTAATCGCCCACCAGTTCGATTTCCGCCGAGTCGAGGTGGTCAAGAGGACGGCTGCTCATGCGGGCCAGCCACAAACTCACCAGCGAAACTGCTCCCAACAACATGACGCAACCGCGCCAACCATCCCAACGCCAGAACAGTCCGGTCAGAGTCGCACCCACGCTTCCTCCCAGATAGTAGAAGGCTACGTAGAGTCCAGCGGCAGAGGATCGTGCGCGACCTGCAATGGCGCCCGTCTGCACCGTGGCGGCGGCTTGTCCCACGAATACACCGGAGGAAAAAATTGCGAGACCGATGATGACCACCGGAAGCGATCGCACGAGAGTGAAAAGAAGTCCGGCGATCATCATGGCGCAATAGAGAACCGCGGTGCGGCGAAAGCCAAAACGATCGAGGAACCTACCCGACTGCGGCGTAATCACGGCTCCGAGCAGATACACGAAGAAGATGCTTCCCAGTTGCGCTGAATTCAGGTGGAACGGCGCGGCGGCAAGATAAAAGTTCGCGTACGTGAAGCACCCGACCAACGCAAAAAGCGCGGTGGCGCCCATGCCAAAGTTGGCGAGCAGCCGCGGATTTCGCAGATGTTCTCTGGCATGATCGACGACCTGCTGCCGGTGTTCGGCACGCACGAAATTTTTCGCCAGCGGCAGCCACGCCCGGACCAAAACCGCTCCGGCCAGGTTGAGCCCAGCGATCACCAGAAACGCCGCGCGCCAATGCCAATGCGTGGCGATCATGCCGGAGAGAAAGCGTCCCAGAAAGCCGCCGATCACGGTCCCGGTCACGTACGAAGACATGGCCCTTCCCACACCCCGTCCCGCCCACTCCTCATTGATATAAGCGAGCATCACGGCAATGACCCCGGGCACAAACAGGCCCTGGGCAAAACGCCAGAAGATGAGCGCGCGCAGGCTGGTGGAAGTCGCTGCCAGCGCCGTTGGAATGGCCAGCAGGAAAAGCGACGGCACGATGACCTTTTTGCGTCCGCGACGCTCGGCAATCATGCCAATGATCGGGGCCGTCAGGGCTGTGGCCAGAATGGTCGCGCTGACCGTGAGACTAACTGCGAATTCGGAGGCGTGAAAGATCTGGCGCAAGAGCGGCAGCAACGGTTGCGTGCTGTAGACGCTCAGAAAGGTGCACATGCCCGCCAGCATGGTTGCGACCGTCGCCTTATCAAGTTTTCCCAAGAGAAACTGAAATCCGTCCTTATTTGCTGATAATATGCCAAGCGCCGTCAGTGGTGCGCCACAGATCCACCGGTTGAGATTTTCGCCGCCGCGGCGCGGTCCCGATTTTACAAGTGAGGGGCCGCCGATGTGCGCGCCGTCACAAGCCCGTGTGACGCAGATCGTAAGCCGGTTCTAGCGGAATGTGCTATATCTAGCGCGCAGTACGGCCCACCTCCACGACGAGGAGTTTTCTATGCCCGAGCAACAGTTATCCCGAGACGCAAAGATGGCCATGATCTCCCAATTTTTGGGATTCATGCTTGACGCCTACGACATGGCGCTAGTCCTGATCATGGCTCCCATTCTGGTCAAAGTTTTCATCTCTCCCAAGGGCAGCGCCGCCTGGCAGTACGTCGTGATCGTCTTCACCTACTCGATCACGATGGCCGCGCGGCCAATCGGTTCAGCGATCTTCGGGCGCTATGCCGACAAGATTGGCCGTCAATTCCTTCTCGTTTTCACCATCGGAGGCGTCGGCGTGATGTCTCTCCTCGGCGGCTTCCTCCCGACCTATGCTCAGATCGGAGTCTGGTCCTATGTCGCCTTCTGTTGCCTCCGACTAGTGATGGGCGTCTTCTTCGGCGGCGAATATGCGGTGGGCCACACTTTTGCCATCGAATATGCTCCGCAAAAACGGCGCGGAGCTATTGGCGGTTTCATCCAGTCAGGATTCCCCCTCGGCTATGTTCTCGGTTCGCTGGTGTTTGCTCTCGTCTCCTACCTCACTACCAAAGAAACCATGCTCGCCTACGGCTGGCGAATCGTATTCATGACCGGTGTCATTCCCGTATTCCTGGCGCTCTACATTCGCAGCAGCCTGCACGAATCGCCCGAATTCGAAAAAGCCAAAGCTCGCGGCAAGATCGAGAAGTCCCCTTTCCTGAGCCTGTTCAAACCACCTCAACTCTGGGATTTCCTGCAAGTCTTCTTCTTTATGACGGGCCTGTTCCTCACCGATTACTCCGTCTACGGATTCCTCCCCAACATCCTCACACTCAAGGGGCGCGGCTTCGACACCACGACCTACAGCCTGATCTATGGCTTCGCGCTGTTCATGGCGTTCCTCGGCTATAACTTCTACGGCTGGCTGTCGGATCGAACCGGCAGGAAGATCCTCACGCAGTGGTATTGTGCGTTTCTAGTGGTGTTTGGAATTCCCGTCTTCTACGTTCTCTACCACGCCGCCATTGCGCGCAATCTGTGGATGGCAGTGCTTGGCACCGTGATGGCAGCAATGCTTAAACTGGCGTGGGGAGTCGTTCCCGCCTATCTCTGCGAGCGTTTCCCCACTCGTCGCCGCGCCGCCGGCGTTGGCTTTGGATATTCTTCCGGCGCACTGCTAGGCGCCTGGTTCAGCGCTTACGTCTGGTGGGCGCACAAGATTCCGTTTATCGCGGCCATCGAAAAACAGGACTTATGGCTATCGCCTTCCGTTGTTCTGACGGTTGGGGCAATCATGACCTTCATAAGCCTCCTCTATTCCCCCGAGACGAAGGATCTGCAGCTTGAGGAAGTGGGAGAGAAGGAACGCGCCTTCGAAGCGGCCAAAGAAGCAAGCGAGAGGACGGCGCTGGCGAGCTAGCCGAGCTTTCGGCCGAATAATGTATGTACAAATGTTCCACGAGGAACATTTGTAGTGGCAAAAGTGTACGTATAGATCGAGGAACCGCGGAGTGCGGAGAGAATCCAGGTCGAATCATCCATTTTTCCCAGCCCGCTAAGGAGTCGTCGATGCGAGGGGCGGGGGCTGCGGGGTCGCCGGCGATTCCGCTGTAGTCGTAATTGTCAATTGGCTCCCGCGCGAGACAATCTGCTGCGAAGTCGGAAGTGAAGAAGCATCCCAACCTCCACCCAGCGCTTCGACCAACTGCACGCTGTCCACGATTTGAGTGATTCGTAAGTTCACAGCCGTCTGTTGATTGCTGAAGAGCGTCGTCTGCGCCGTGATCACATTCAGGTACGGATCGATACCGAGCCGATATCGATCGGTGGCCAGCGTCAACGAGCGTTGGGCAGACTGAATGGCGACATCCTGCTGTTGAATTTCCTCGGAGAGAATGCGCAGACCAGAGAGGTTATCCTCCACTTGCTGAAATGCGGTGAGCACCGTGTTGCGATAGTTGGCGACTGTCTGATCATATTGCGCGCGGTATTGCTCTACGGTCGCGCGCCGCAAGCCGCCGTCGTAAATCAACTCTGATACCGATGGGCCGACAGACCAGAATCGACTCGGCCAAGTTAACCAACTGGAGACATTTTGGCTTTCAAATCCGGCAGAGGCGCTGATCGTCACGGTTGGATAAAAGGCGGCTTGTTGAACGCCAATCAACGCATTGGCCTGAGCCATGAGGCGCTCGTTGGCTGCGATGTCGGGCCGGCGCTCCAAGAGTAGCGATGGAACGCCAAAAGGAATGGCGGGCGGCGGAGTCTTCAATGCCTCGACCGCGACCGAGAATGAAGAAGCAGGTTTGCCGACGAGTAACGCCATCGCGTGCTCGTACTGTGCCCGCAGAATGCCAAGATTCGTGTCTAGCGCGCGAGTGGCTTCGAGTTGAGTTTCGGCTTGCGCGACCGATTCATCCGAATCGATGCCTGTCTCATACAGCGCTTTCGTCAGGTTCAGCGACTCTTCATATGCCTTCACCGTTGAGTCCAGCAATTCTTTGAGCGCGTCCTGCCCGCGCAACTGAAAGTAGTCGACGGCCAGCTCTGCTTGCGCCGTCAGTCGCGTGTTCTCCAGATCGGCCGCGCTGGCTTGCGCGCTCGCAACGTTGGCACGAACCTGGTTGCGCACGCGGCCAAACACGTCAGGCGTCCAGGAGGCGTCAAAGGGCAGGGAGAACGTGTTGAACGTCGTCCCGGTGGTGTTGCCGTTAGTTGAAGCAACCGAGGTGCGCTGGCGAGTGGCGCTGGCTCCGACGCTGAGCGTTGGGAAGTATTGCGCTCGCGCCTCCCGCACGATGGCGCGCGCAGCCATGAAGTTGGCAAATGCGGCCGCAACATTCTGATTGTTAATGCTGACTTGATCCTCGAGAGCATTCAACTGCGGGTCGCCAAAAATCTCCCACCACTTGCCATGCAGAGCGCTGTCCTGCGGCTGCGCGACCTTCCAGCCATCCATTTTTTTGAGATCGTCGGGCGTGACTTCTTTGAACGTTCCGGGCGTGTCGACCGAGGCGCGATGATAATGCGGACCGACGACGCATCCTGAGAGAAAAAGCGTGCCGCAGAGAAGCGCGGCCACTGCACGATTTTTGTTCGACGCCTTCATCGCTGGGTGAAGCTCCTTGTTATGCAACGACGTTATGCTATGCCATTCCACGCTTTTGATGCAGTTCGCACCGTAAATAGAGATCATCATCCGAAGGACTCGATCTCTCTTTGCCCCTGCCCTTCGAATTTTCCATGCGCCCGCAGCCATTTCACTCGCAGGCGGTCGAGCGAAAGATAAACCACCGGCGTGGTGTAGAGGGTAAGCATCTGGCTCAGAATCAGGCCGCCGATAATAGTGATGCCGAGAGGGGTACGGAGTTCGGAGCCCGTGCCTCGGCCGAGGGCCAGCGGCAATGCGCCAAAGAGGGCAGCCATAGTGGTCATCAAAATCGGTCGGAAGCGCAGGATGCACGCCTGAAAAATCGCGTCGCGCGAGCTTTTGCCCTCGGTGCGTTCTGCGGCCAGGGCGAAGTCGATCATCAGGATTGCGTTCTTCTTGACGATGCCAATTAACAGAATCACGCCGATTATAGCGATGATGCTCAGATCCATGTGAAAGATCATGAGAGCCAGGACGGCGCCGACTCCGGCGGAGGGCAGAGTGGAGATGATGGTGAGTGGGTGGATGAAACTTTCGTAGAGAATGCCGAGAACTATGTAAACCGCCAGAAGCGCGGCGATGATGAGAATCGGCATGGAATCTTTGGTCGCCTGAAATTGCTGCAGGGTGCCGGAGAACATGCCGGTAATGGTATCGGGCATGCCGATTTTTTGTTCCATGGTCAGAATGGCGCGGGCAGCGTCACTGAGAGCGACGCCGGGGGCCAAATTGAAGGAAATAGTCACAGAGGGATATTGGCCCTGGTGATTCACCGAGAGAGGAGCGGTTCGGGTTTCGTAATGTGCGATGGCGCTTAACGGAATGACCCTGCCCTGCGCGGCCCGTATGTAGACGTCGTCGAGCCTCACCGGCGACTGCCAGAATTTTGGTTCGACTTCGAGCACGACGTGGTACTGGTTGATGTTGGTGTACATGGTGGAAACCTGGGCCTGGCCGAAGGCCTCGTAGAGCGAGTTGTCGATCATCTCAGGAGTGATGCCGAGGCGGGAAGCGGTGGCCCGGTCGTAAGTGAGCATGCTCTGAAGCCCGCTGTTTTGCTGGTCGGTATTGACGTCGGTAAGGACGCGTATTTTCCGCATATTCTGGAGAAGCACGGGACCCCACTGCACCAGATCCTGCAGACTGTCGCTCTGAATGGTGTACTGGTACTGGGCGCTGCTTCCTCGCCCGCCGATACGGAGATCCTGCGCGGCCTGCATGAAAGTGTTGGCGCCGGGGACGGCAAAAAGCTTTGGTCGAAGGCGGTCCACGATCTGGCTGGAAGTGGCATTGCGTTGATCAAAGGGCTTCAGACCGACGAAGATGAAGCCGCCATTGGTAGCGCCGCCGCCACCGGTGAATGCCATGGCGTTGGCAACGCCGGGGTCGGCTTTGACGACGTCGACAATGCGCTGCGTAGCCTTTTGCATGGCTTGAAAAGAAGTATCCTGCGGCCCTTGGATGCCTCCGAAAATAACACCGTTATCCTGTTGCGGAAAAAATCCTTTGGGGACAATCCAAAACAGATAGACATTGAGCAAGACTGTGAGAAAAAGAATGGCCAGGGTGATGCCAGAGTGTTCGAGGGCCCATCCCAAGCTGCGCTCGTAGGAGCCGAGAAGAGAGGTGAAGGCGCGCTCGCTAAGCCGGAAAACAGAGCCGTGATCCTCTTCTTTCACATGGCGAAGCAGGCGGGAACACATCATCGGCGTGGTGGTCAAAGAGATCGCGAGAGATACCAGGATGGCGACGGAAAGAGTCACGGCGAACTCGCGGAAGAGGCGGCCGACGATTCCGCCCATCAGCAGAATGGGGATGAAGACGGCCACCAGAGAGATGCTGATAGAGAGAACGGTGAATCCAATTTCACTGGCGCCCTTGAGCGCGGCCTGCATGGGCGTCATGCCCTGCTCAAGATAGCGGGTGATATTTTCGATGACCACGATGGCATCGTCGACCACGAAGCCGGTCGAAATGGTGAGCGCCATGAGCGAAAGGTTATCGATGCTGAAGTGGCAAAGGTACATGATGCCGAAGGTGCCAATGAGGGAGACGGGGACGGCGACGGCGGGAATCAGGGTGGCGCGGCCGCTCCTAAGGAAGACGAAGACGACCAGAATCACCAGCATGATGGAGACAAGGAGGGTGCGCTCGACGTCATGGACGGAGGCGCGAATGGTTTGGGTGCGGTCGACCGCGATGGTGATGTCTATGGCGGAGGGAATCGAGGCCTTGAGCGAGGGAAGCGCGGCGCGGATGCGGTCCACGGTATCGATGATGTTCGCGCCCGGCTGGCGGTAAATGATAATCAGGACGGAAGGCTTGCCGTTGACGAAGCCAGCGGCTCGAATGTTTTCCGTGGAATCCGTGACGCTCGCCACGTCGGACAATCTGACCGCGGCGCCATTGTGATAGCCCACGACCAGCGGCATGTAGTCCGCCGCCTTCAGCAGTTGGTCGTTGGTAGTGACGTCGGCGCTTGTCGTCTCGTCTACCATCTGCCCCTTCGGACTGTTGGCGTTCTGCGTACTCAGCATGGAGGCCACGTCCTGCAATCCGAGGCCGTAGCTATTGAGTTGCGTGGGATTGACGTCCACGCGCACTCCGGGCAGCGAACTGCCGCCCACACTGACCTGGCCGACTCCCTGAATCTGGGAAAGGCGCTGCTGCATGATGGTGGAGGCGGCATCGTACAGCGCTCCACGATCGTAGACAGCAGAGGTAAGGGCCAAAACCATGATGGGAGAATCCGCAGGGTTGACCTTACGGTACGTGGGATTACCGGGGAGATTCGAAGGCAGGTAACTGCGGGCGGCATTGATCGCCGCTTGCACATCGCGTGCGGCTCCATCGATGTTGCGGTTCAAATCGAACTGCAGAACGATGCTGGTGGTGCCCAGATTGCTGGAGGAGGTCATTTCGGTGATGCCGGCAATTCTTCCGAACTGGCGCTCTAACGGAGTGGCGATGGAGGAAGCCATGATTTCGGGGCTGGCTCCCGGCAAACTGGCACCCACTGCAATGGTTGGGAAATCGACTTGCGGCAGCGGCGAGACAGGGAGTTCGGTGAACGCCACTGCTCCCGCCAGCGCGACGGCGGCGGTGAGGAGCGTGGTGGCTACGGGCCGCCGAATAAATGGAGAAGAGAGACTCATCTAAATTTAATTCGCACTAATCTTTCATCTGCACTAATCGGCGGGAACGGCCTCCGGCCCGCCGTCATGTGCACGACGCGACGACCAACGGTGCGCCAACCGGTCGAAGAAAATGTAAATGACCGGCGTCGTGTAGAGGGTAAGCACCTGACTCAGAATCAAGCCGCCAACCATCGAAATGCCCAGGGGTTTCCGAAGCTCCGAACCGATGCCGGTGCCGAGCGCTAGCGGCAATCCGCCGAGCAGTGCTGCCATCGTCGTCATCATGATGGGACGGAAGCGCAGCAGGCACGCTTCATAAATCGCGTCTTCCGGATGTTTGCCCTCTTTGCGCTCGGCTTCCAGCGCGAAGTCGATCATCATAATTCCGTTCTTTTTGACGATGCCTATAAGAAGGATGATGCCGATAAGCGCGACCACGCTGAGTTCCTGTCCGCAAATTAACAAGGCAAGAATTGCGCCCACTCCCGCTGACGGCAGGGTCGACAGAATGGTGATGGGGTGGATGTAGCTTTCATAGAGAACGCCGAGCACAATGTAAACCGTGATCAGTGCCGCCAGAATCAGGATCGGCTCATTCGACAGCGACGCTTGAAAGGAAGCGGCAGTCCCCTGAAACGCGCTCTGCACGCTGAGCGGCATGCCGATTTCCTTTTGAGCTTTGTCAATTGCCTTGGTCGCCTCTCCGAGCGATGCGCCCGGCGCCAGATTGAAGGAGATGGTCACGACAGGAAACTGACCCTGATGATTGACCGAGAGTGGGCTGCTCTTCATTTCAAATCGCGTAATAGCGCTCAGCGGAATGGCCGCGCCATTCGCCGAAGTTACCGCACTGGGATTGGCGGAGCCCGAACTGACAGCGGTATTCGGCGCGGCAGAAGGACTCGGCGCAGCCGTTGACGCGGAATTGCCCGAGGCCGTTGTCGCAGTTACCGTGCCCGTGCCCGATGAACTCGTAGTAAGCGCCGTCGGCGCCAATGCCGAGCGAACGTAAATGTCCTGCAACTTCGCAGGATTCTTCTGATACTCGGGAAGCGTCTCAAGCACGATGTGGTATTGGTTCAATTGCGTGTAGAGCGTCGAAACCTGCCGCTGCCCATACGCATCGTAGAGCAACTGGTCGATCGCTTGTGGCGTAATACCCATTCGCGAAGCCGTCACTCGATCGATGGTAAGCGAAGCAGCGAGACCGGACGTTTGCTGATCGGTAGCAAGATCGCGTAGCGCCGGAATCGTTTGCAGTTTGGCCATCAGCTTGGCCGTCCAAAAATTCAACTCGCGCTGATCAGGATCTTCGAGTGTGTACTGATATTGCGTACGGCTCACACGATCCTCCACTGTGAGGTCTTGCACCGGTTGCATATAGAGCGTGATGCCATCGATCTTCTCAAGCTTCGGCTGGAGGCGCCGGATTATATCCGAGGCATTGATGTGACGATCTTCAAGCGGCTTCAAATTGATTTGGATGCGGCCGCTGTTCAACGTCGTATTCGTCCCGTCGATCCCAATAAACGACGAGAGGCTTTCTACCGCCGGGTCCTGCAAAATCACATGAGTTAGTTGCTGTTGCTTCTCCGACATGGCGGGAAAAGAAATGGACTGCGTGGCTTCCGAAATACCTTGAATAATGCCGGTATCTTGCACCGGGAAAAAGCCCTTGGGGACGATGATATAAAGAACAACGGTCAGCACCAGCGTAGCGGCGGCCACAAGCAGAGTTGCCGTTTGCCGTTGCAGCACCCACTTCAACGTTCTTCCGTAAAAAGCGATGATGCGCTCGAAGGCGTTTTCCGAAACCTCGTAGAAGCGGCTCTTCTTCTGCCCGTGCGTGCTCTTCAAAAGGCGCGAACACATCATGGGCGTAAGGGTCAGCGAAACCACGGCTGAGACGAGAATGGTTACGCTCAGCGTAATCGCAAACTCTCGGAAGAGCCGCCCGACGATGTCGCCCATAAAGAGGAGCGGAATCAGCACGGCAATCAGGGAGATAGTCAGCGACACGATAGTGAAGCCAATTTGCTCCGATCCCTTGAGCGCCGCTTCGAGCGGCGGATCACCCTCTTCGATAAAGCGAATAATGTTTTCGATCATCACGATGGCATCGTCAACCACGAAGCCCGTCGAAATGGTGAGAGCCATCAGCGTGAGATTGTTCAAGCTGAAGCCGGCGAGGTACATGACACCGAACGTGCCGACGATGGAGAGAGGAACGGCAACGCTCGGAATAATGGTGGCGGAAACATTGCGCAGGAAGAGAAAAATGACCATGACCACTAGAGCCACGGTGAGCATGAGTTCGAACTCAACGTCTTTAACAGAAGCCCGAATCGTGGTGGTCCGGTCGGTCAGTTCATCGATTTGAATAGCGGCGGGGAGATTGCTTTTCAACAGCGGCAGCAGTTTCTTGATGCGATCGACCACCTGGATGATGTTCGCGCCAGGCTGCCGTTGAATATTCACGATGACGGCGGGAGTTTCATTCATCCACGCTGCCTGGCGGACATTTTCCACGTCATTGTCGACAGTAGCAACATCCGAAAGTTTGACCGGGGACCCGTTGTGGTAGGCGATCACAACCTTCTCGAAATCCGCGGCGGTGAGCAATTGATCGTTCGATTGAATCTGGTAATCCTGCTGCGGTCCGTCGAAGTTTCCGATCGCCTGGTCAAGGCTCGTCTGCTGCAAGGCCGTGCGCACATCCTCGAGGTTGATGCCGTAAGACGACAGCGCAGTTGGATTCACGCGAACCCGAACCGCAGGCTTTTGCCCGCCGCTGATGCTGACCAGCCCTACGCCGGGAAGCTGCGATATCTTTTGCGAGAAGCGCGTGTCTGCCAGGTCCTCGACCTGCGACAGCGGCATGGTCTTCGAGGAAAGCGCGAGAGTGAGAATCGGCGTGTCTGCCGGATTCGTCTTGCTATAGATCGGCGGCACGGGCAAATCGGAAGGCAGATAGGTTTGGGCCGCGTTGATCGCTGCCTGCACTTCCTGTTCAGCAACGTCGATGTTCAGTTCGAGCGCAAACTGCAAAACAATAATCGAGCTCCCGTCGGAGCTCGTGGAGGTCATCTGATTCAGGCCGGGAACCTGCCCAAACTGGCGTTCCAGCGGCGCGGTCACAGCCGAAGCCATCACATCTGGACTCGCTCCGGGATAAAACGTGACCACCTGAATCGTTGGGTAATCAACCTCGGGTAGAGCGGATACGGGCAACTGCAGATAGGCAACGAAGCCCGCAAGCAATATCGCCGCCATCAAGAGTGACGTCGCTACCGGCCGCAAAATGAACGGACGAGACGGACTCACCTGGACCTGCCTCCCTGGTTGGCTCCGGAAGCGCTTCCACCTCGCGTTCCCGACGGATTTGATTGGTTGCCTGAGCTCGGCAGCTGCGGGCCCTGTCCCGGAGCACCGTTGCCACCACCGGCGGGCGGACGAACCATAACCTTGGCTCCGTCCAAAAGCCTGTCGAATCCGTTAATGGCAACCACCTCCTGCGGTTCAATCCCCTGCACAGCGGTCATCGTCCCATCCGTGGTGCCGGGTGTAATCGAGCGCAACGAGGCCGTCTGCCCATCTTTGATCACATAAACAAACGCCCCCTGAGCGTTGCGCTGAATCGCCGGGGTCGGAATCAAAATCACATTGTGCTGCGTATCGACGAGCAACTTGATATTCACGAATTGACTCGGGAACAGTTCGCCGTCCTTATTATCGAAAATCGCTTTGAGTTTCAAAGTTCCAGTTGTAGGGTCGATGACGTTATCCAACGTGAGCAGCGTGCCGGAAGCCAGCTTTGTTCTTTCATCACGGTCATAAGCCTCCACCGTCAACTTCTTCCCTTTACGCAGCTGTTGCTGAATCTGAGCAAGCTGATCTTCGGCGATGCTGAAAATAACCGTGATCGGCTGCAACTGCGTAATGACCACCAGTCCAGTCGTGCTATTGGCCTGCACAATATTTCCCGGATCGACCAACCTGAGGCCAACCCGTCCGGCAATCGGCGCCGTGATGTGCGTGTACACAAGGTTGACCTTGGCATTCGCCAGTTGGCCTTCGTCGTTTTTCACCGTGCCCTGATCTTGCAGTACAACCTGCTCTTGATCTTCGTATTGCTGCTTGGCGATGGCGTTGCGATCTAAGGCTTGCTTGTAGCGATCAAGATCGATTTTGGCCTCATTCAGCACCGCCTGATCGTGCGCCAGTTGTCCCTCGACCTGCGTCAATGCCGCTTGATACGGGCGTGGATCGATCTCAACCAGCGAATCGCCCTTCTGCACCATCTGCCCTTCGTGATAGTAGACCTGCGTAATCTCGCCCTGCACGCGACTGGTCACCGTCACCGTATACACCGGCGTAACCGTGCCCAACGCGTTCAAGTTGATTCCAATGTCACCCTGGTGCGCAGTTGCGGTCGAAACCATCACTGGGCGAGAAGCCATGTCCCCCATACCCTTCG
>JBEKXO010000053.1:0-24945 GCA_049511995.1 Terriglobales bacterium | reverse complement strand
CAAAAAGACCTGAACCAGCACGCGGAAGAAAGTCTGGCGCCACACGAGGAGGATTCGCTCGTGGATGTAGCTCACGTCGTGCACCACCGCCAGGCTGCCCAAAACTTCTTGTTGGTTCTGATGACGAATCGGCAACGCCAAAATGTGCACCGGCACACGATCGAGCTTGTCGAAGGAACTGTCTTCGCGACCTTGCGCGACCGTTTTGGCGATGGATGCAGAACTCGCGGAGAGGGCATTTGCGAGATTTGGAGTAATCGCCACCACTCCGCCCTGCCGGTCATAAACGGCCACCCCGAGAAGACGTTCGCGATTTCCGAAGCGCTGCACAAGTTGCTGCAACAAATCTTTGTTCGGAACCTCCTCTGGCAGTCGGGGCGGCACCGTTTGACGTGCGGACTGCGCCGCTGGGCTGACGGCAGTCGAGGTGGTGTTGCCGGCAGCTGAATTCCACAGGGCCGCCACGTTGCCGGCAAGGCTTTCGGCAAGCACCTCGTCGCGACGCTCTACATCGGCACGCAGGGCGCGTTTCTCACCCAGAACTTCATAATAAGAAAAGCCAGAGGAGACTAGTGTGATCCCGATGATAAGGGAAACAATCAGCCGAACACTCAACAATCGCATGTATCGTCCTTTTGCCCGTGATTTGGACGCGGTGGCGCTGTGACAGGTTGTCTCTTAAGTGCAGTTGCCGGTTCAAAACAATTTCGATCCCAAATGTTGTGGCGGTAAAAGGAGGCGGCCCGCGCGGCCTCCCCGCCCACAGATGCCCTGCTCAAACAGCACCTATTTTGTGAGTTCAGACCGGGTCGATTGCGTCCACGCGAATCGTTCCCGTAGTGGCATCCAAGACCCCCGTTACCTTCACGTCTTGGTTGAGGAAGTTATGGGCTTTTCGCTGGTCGTCGAGTTGATAGGTGGTATCGTCGGTGGCGGCAAGAACAAACTTGCTGCCGGATTTCACGATCCTTCCACGGAATGTCGGCGCCGGATCTTCCTCTTTATCTTTGCTTGTGTTGCTGTTCGCTGCGTTCGCCACTTTCGTCGGTTGCGAGTTTGCGGGCGCGCTGCCTGCGGTATTGCGCGATGCGTCGTCCGCACTCTGGCCAAAGGATGGCTGACTCAAGAAACATAACCCCACCGTTAGCGCCAACGTCGGCAGCAGCGGATGCACACCGAGCTTCGCTCTCGCCATGGCAATCCCCTCGTTTAATGTGTGCGTTTCTAAGATGCAAGTCCGCTGCCAAGGGAAGTCACAAACCTTAAGTCGTTGATACCCAGCGTACTGCGCTTAGTGCGCGGAAATTCGCACAGTGCAAGGATGACCGGCGGGGAGAAAATTGTTCCGGTTGGCTCAGCGGCGAAAAACTGCTGGTAGCCCCGGCAGGAATCGAACCTGCATAGTCAGTTTAGGAAACTGAAGTCCTATCCGTTGAACGACGGGGCCAGTGGCAGAGATGAGACTGCAAAATCAGGTTAGCAGGTTGGGAAAGGGCTTGCCAGACGTGCCTGCCGGGTCGACAAAAAACGATCCACCGCCGACGAAGTGAACAATCTCCAGCCGATCGCCATCTTTCAGTGGAGTCTTCGACCACTCGTCGCGCGGCACGATCTGGCGATTCAATTCGATGGCGACGCGGTCGGGCTTCATGCCGAGGCGCTCGACCAACGCGCTTAGAGTTTGATCAGAACAGACCTGGCTGTCACCGTTGATCGTCAGAGTCATCGAATGATTCGTGTTCTAAAGCTTTGTCTCTAAACCGAGGAGCGCAGTTCGAACTTGCGAGTGGCGGTTCTTCCCGCGAAGCTTGCCTGCACGAGCACGGAGGCATCGGAGAGTGACTTCTCATCCACTTGTACTCTCATCTCAGCGCTGCCCTTGGCGTCGGTGAGAACCTGCGCGTAGTAGGGTGCGGCGTCTGGGCGGGCGAAACGAAGGGTAAGGCGCGCGCCCTCGACCGTGGCGCCTCCCTCGGTTACGCGAATCTGCATAGTCAACGCGCCGCTGGAGTGCACGGATCCGGAATTAATCCACTGTAGGTCGAGCTCTTTCACCGCGGCCAGCGTCTCCGGCGTGTCGCGCTTGTCGAAGATCGATTCGAGTTTGCCATCGCGGATGGCGTCGAGCACTTCGCGATGCAGCTCACGTAGCCGCTTCTCCATATCCTGATCGTGGCTCTCAACGCCCTTCTCGCTTCCCGGCCCGTACGGAATCGCGCGCTTCCCGATGCAGCGGCCACGCACGAAGACCTGCGTCTGCAACAGTTGCTCGGCTTCGCGCGCCTCGCTTTGCACGTGGTAAACCGTGTCGTCGTGCCGAATATCGGTATTGAAGCCAAAGATCATGCGATTCAGGCGTCTCGTTTCAATCGATACTGATTGTGTCTGCGAAAGCTTTAACCACCAAGGTCACCAAGGTACACGAAGTAGATCAGGAAACGAAAAACCTTCGTGCTCCTTGGTGATACTTCGTGTCCTTGGTGGTTCACGATCTTTCTCCGCGAAATCAAAAGAATCCCCACAAAATGCTCGCTCAACTTGACACTTCCGTCAGCCAAAACTAATCTGGAACGTTTACTGTTAGTGCTTGGCGCAAATTATATATAGCTCCTCCTATGCCCGACAATTACTTCGCGCGCTACCTGCCCCTCCTCATGCATTTTGGCCTCGTCACGGGCCTGGCAGTCGCCATTGTCGTCCTTTCCTGGTTCATTGGCCAGCATAAGCCTGGGCGCGCAAAAATGTCGCCTTACGAATGCGGCGTCCAGCCTATTGGCGACGCCCGGGGGCGATTCTCCGTCAAGTTTTATCTCGTAGCCATGCTCTTCATCTTGTTCGATATTGAGGCCGTTTTCCTTTATCCCTGGGCTGTAATTTTGCGCGACCTTAGGATGTTTGGCTTCTGGGAGATGATGGTCTACATCGCGATCGTGCTCGTCGGCCTCTTTTACGTGTGGAAAAAGGGCGCGCTGGACTGGAGCCTGGCGGCGTCGAAGCGAGGCGATTTCTGATGCCACTCAGTCCTGCCATAACCGATATTGAACAATTGAAGTCGCATCCTGCGCTCGCTCGCTTGCTGGAGTGGAACGCTCCCATGGTGCAGTCCGTGAAGTTTGATCGCGAAGAGCTGACGATCTGGATCGAGAAGGAAGCGATTCGCGAGGCGTGCGCAATTTTGCGCGACTCGCCCGATTGCCCCTTCAATTATTTTTGCGACCTCACGGCTGTCGATTGGTATCCCACCGAGCCGCGTTTTGAAGTCGTTTATCACCTGCTTTCGATTGCCAAGAAAGAGCGGGTGAGGTTGAAGGTCCGTCTGGACGGCTCGAGCGCATCTCTTGAGTCGGTAACATCAATTTGGCCCTCGGCCAATTTCTACGAACGCGAGGTGTTCGATCTGTTCGGCATACGCTTCACCGGACACCCCAACCTGAAGCGCATCATGATGCCCGACGACTGGGAAGGCCATCCGCTGCGGAAGGACTACCCGGTGGAAGGCTACCGGTAAGCCATGGCGCAATTTCCAATGGTTAGTGATGAGCCCGATCAGGACAGCACACTCGTCCTGAACATGGGTCCCCAACACCCTTCGACCCACGGGGTGCTGCGGCTTATTCTCGAAATTGACGGCGAAACCGTCGTACGCCTTAGGCCGGAGATCGGCTACCTGCACACCGGCATCGAGAAAACCTGCGAGGCCAAGTTCTATCAGCAGGTGGTGCCGCTGACCGATCGCATCGATTATCTCTGCCCCATGACCAATAATCTCGCCTACTGCCTGGCAGTGGAGAAATTGCTGGGGCTGGAGATTCCACCGAAAGCGCAGTGGATGCGGGTGATGATGAACGAGTTGACCCGCATCAATTCGCACCTGGTCTGGCTCGGAACGCACGCCATGGACATTGGCGCGTTCACCGTTTTTCTTTATTGCTTCCGTGAGCGCGAGGACGTCCTGCGGCTTTTCGAAATGGTCAGCGGCCAGCGGATGATGACGTCGTACTTCCGCATTGGCGGCCTGGCGCTCGAACCGCCGCTGGGATTTTTTGAAAAAGTGAAGAAGTTCGCCGACCGCTTTCCCGGGAACGTGGATGAGTATGAAAACTTGTTGACGGGAAATCCGATTTTCACGATGCGGACGAAGGGCGTCGCCTATTTGAGCCCGGAAGATGCGATTGCCCTCGGCGCCAGTGGGCCAACCTTGCGCGGCAGCGGAATCGACATCGACCTTCGCCGTGACGCTCCTTATAGCGGATACGAAAATTTCAAGTTCAACGTGCCGGTACGCAGCGAAGGCGATGTGTTCGCGCGTTATCTTTGCCGCGTGCAGGAATTACGCGAATCGATTGGCATGGTGCAACAGGCGCTGGCAGGAATGCCGGAAGGACCGGTCAAAGCCGACGCGCCCAAGGTGGTGCTGCCCGACCGCGAGAAGATGAAGACGCAGATGGAGGCGCTCATCTATCACTTCAAGATCATCACCGAGGGCTTCGCGGTACCGGCAGGCGAGGTTTATCAGGCGATCGAATCGCCGCGCGGAGAAATGGGATACTACGTGGTGAGTGACGGAACGGCGAAGCCATACCGCGTGCACATGCGCGCTCCGTCTTACGCGAATTTGCAGACGCTATCCAGGATGTGCGAAGGGCAACTGATCGCCGACGTGATCGCGGCCATTGGAAGTATTGATGTGATCTTGGGAGATATCGACCGGTAGGAATTTTGTTCTATGAAGTTTTCGGAACAATTCGAAGCGCGCTTTGCCGAGATGCTCGGCCATTATCCGACCAAGCGCTCGGCGCTGGTGCCAACGCTGCTCTATGCGCAGGATGAAATCGGTTTTATGAGCGACGAAGTGATCGCGGAACTGGCGTCGCGACTCGACCTCACCGATCTCGAGGTGCGCAACGTGATCAGCTACTACTCGATGCTGACCACGAAGCCGCGCGGGAAGTATAACGTGCAAGTGTGCACCAATATCGCGTGCATGCTGGTCGGTGGTGAAGAGCTACTCGATCACTGTGGGCACAAGCTGGGCATCGGGAACAAGGGCACCACGGCAGATGGATTATTCTCACTCGAAGAAGTGGAATGCATCGGCGCTTGCAGCTGGGCTCCGGCCGTGCAGGTGAATTACGATTTTCACGAAAATTTAACTAACGCGAAAATGGATCAGGTGCTCGACGAGTATAAGAAGAAAGGTACGCAGTAAATTTGCAATTTGTAATTTGTAATTTAAGGGCAAACCGGTTCTAAGGTTTTCGATTGCCAATTACCAATTACAAATGGCAACCCTAGTTTCCCATCCCGACGAGGTACGCGTGGTTTCGAAGCGCTTTGGGCAAGGCGCTACGGACATTGACCGCTACGTGCAACTGGACGGCTACAAGGCTGTGCAGAAGGCTTTGGGCATGGGCCCCGATGCGGTTATCAACGAAGTGAAAAACTCCGGCCTGCGCGGGCGCGGCGGAGCGGGATTCAGCACGGGAATGAAATGGTCGTTTGTTCCCAAGCAATCGACGAAGCCGAAATACGTGCTTTGCAATGGAGATGAGAGCGAGCCCGGCACCTGCAAAGACCGGCTGATTTTCGAACACGATCCGCACTCCGTCATCGAGGGGGTGATGATTGCAGCTATCGCTGTCGGATCGCATACCGGATACATCTACATCCGCGGCGAATATCGCTATCTGCTGGTCATAATGCAGAAAGCGATTAAAGATGCCTACGCCAAAGGATTTCTGGGGAAGAATATTTTTGGCAGCGGGTACGATCTCGACATTTACTGGCATGGCGGAGCGGGCGCCTACGAAGTAGGCGAAGAGTCGGCGCTGATGGAATCGCTCGAGGGCAAACGTGGCATTCCGCGCATCCGGCCGCCATTCCCTGCCGTGGTCGGGCTGTGGGGCGGCCCAACGGTTATCAATAATGCGGAGACGCTGGCTAGCGTCCCAGCCATTATTTTGGGCGGCGCCGAGTGGTACTCAAAACTGGGTTCGCCAAAAAATGGCGGTACACGGTTGTTCTGCCTCGCCGGCCATCTAAATAAGCCGGGCGTGTACGAACTGCCGATGGGCTACAACCTCAAGAAGATGATTTATGAGGTGGGCGGCGGAATTCCGAACGGTCGCAGTTTGAAGGCGGTGGTTCCCGGCGGATCCTCAACCCCGGTACTGTTGCCCGAAGAGATCGATGTCGCCATGGATTTTGATTCGGTCGCGAAGGCGGGATCGATGCTCGGATCGGGCGGCGTGGTGGTGCTCGACGACACGACCTGCATCGTCAAGTTCGCGCTGCGCACCATGAAGTTCTACAAGCACGAGAGTTGCGGCTGGTGCATTCCCTGCCGCGAAGGTACGGATTGGCTGGAAAAGACCTTGACGCGATTTCATGCCGGCGCGGGCGTGAAGAAAGATATCGACAATATTTACTATTTGTCCGAGAACATGCTGGGAAAGACCTTCTGTCCGCTGGGCGACGCGGCGGCGATGCCGACCATGGCATTCGTGAAGAAGTTTCGTAGAGAGTTTGAAGATCATCTGGATGGCAAGCCGTGTCCATTTGAGAAGGAAGGCGCATCGCAGCAGCATGCGGTGATGGCCCATTGACATTGATCATGAGCGCTATTCCAGGCACCGCCAGCGGTACGGAAGTCGACAAGGCCACTCTGCTAGAGGTTTTACGAGAGGGAGGAGAAGCTTTTCTTCAAAGCGTAGCCGGAGTCAGTGAAGCCACTTGTCGTCTGCGGCCAGAAGAGAACCGTTGGTCCGCCCTCGAGTGTGCGGAACACGTGGCCGTGGCAGAAGAAGTCATGCTCGGATTGGTGACTGGTGAAAGGAAGACGCGAAATGCGGAAAAACCCAAGCGCGATGGCCGCATTCTCCGAAGTGCTACCGATCGCAGCGTGCGTTTTGATGCTTCCGCTCAATCGCGGCCACGGGGCCGTTTTTCTACACTAGCTGAGGCCGTAGCGCATTTTCTGGCATTACGTGGACGGACGCTTCGCCTTGTCGCAGAAACGAAGGAGGATCTGCGTGCAACGGAAGTCACGCATCCTCATCAAGCGGTCGGGGTGATCAGTACTTATGAGTGCCTGTTGCTGATGGGAACGCACGTGCAGAGGCACGCTCTGCAAATTGAAGAGGTGAAGAGTAGCCCGGCGTACCGGACTGGTGCGCGCACTTAAAGTCTAGAGTATTGACATTCATGGCCAACACACCCCAAATCGTAACGCTCACAGTTGACGGCAAAAAGGTCACGGCCCCGGCGGGGTCGCTGCTAATCGAAGCCTGCAAGAGCGCGGGCATCGAAGTGCCTTCTTTTTGCTACTATCCCGGGCTCTCACTGTGTGGCGCCTGCCGCATGTGCGTCGTGAAAGTCGAGAAGATGCCCAAGCTTCAAACCGCCTGCACCACGGCCGTGACCGAAGGCATGGTTGTCTGGACTGACAGCGACGAAGTACGCCAGGCGCGCAAGGGCACGGTCGAGATACTGCTGGGCAACCATCCACTGGATTGCCCGGTCTGCGATGCCGGCGGCGAATGCGAACTACAGGACATGACGTTCTCCTATGGCGCGTCCGAATCGAAATTCATTGAGGCCAAGAATCACAAAGAGGAACAGCAATGGTCTCCGGTGGTCTATTTCGACCGGCCGCGCTGCATCCTGTGCTTCCGGTGCGTTCGCGTCTGCGGCGAGGGTATGGATGTCTGGGCTCTAGGCATTCAGAATCGCGGCGTCGGCTCGGTCATCGCTCCGAATCAAGACGACCATCTTGATTGCGAAGAGTGCGGCATGTGCATCGATATTTGTCCGGTCGGCGCGCTCACTTCCGGCGCGTATCGCTACAAGACGCGGCCGTGGGAGATGACCCATGTGGGCACGACTTGCACGCACTGCGGAGACGGCTGCAAAACCACACTGGGCGTGCGTCGATCGCAAACCGGCATGGAGATCGTACGCGGAGACAACCGGGATAAGAGCGGGATCAATGGAGATTTCCTGTGCGTCAAGGGCCGCTACGCTTTCGACTTCGTGCATCATCAAGAGCGGCTCACGCAGCCGCTCATTCGCAAGAATGGCAAACTCACCCCTTCCACATGGGAAGAAGCGTTTGAACTGATCGGCCAGCGCTTTCGCGAAGTTCGTGATCAGAGTGCCGGAAGCGCGATCGCCGTCATCGGATCGAACCGCACGACTAACGAAGAAAATTATCTTCTTTCGAAATTTGCCCGTGTCGTGCTGAAAACCAATAACGTCGATCATCATCGGACGGCCGACTTCCCCGCCTTGGCGGCGGCTCTTCACGGCAAACCGGGGAAAACGGCTTCGATGCGCGAGGTGTTGAACACGCCGGCGATTCTCTTGATCGGCAACGATCCCACAAATCAGCATCCGCTGCTGGCATGGCAGATTCGCACGAACGTGCGGTTGCGGCGCGCGAAGCTCTACGTTATCAATTCGGCGCCAATCAAATTGCGCCGCCAAGCCTCTGCATTCGGCCTGCTCCCGGCGGGCACGGAGGCGAAAGCGGTCGCATTTCTTGCCGGCGATGATTCCCTGCTTGAGTCGCTCGTAAGCGACGACACCTCACGTGACACTTGGATTGCATTGCGAGATAAGATCCGTGCCGAACAGAAATTGGTAATTGTCTTCGGCTCGGAACTGCGCGGTCCTGACATCGAGAGATTAGTGAGTTTCGCTTCGACCCTGACGGAAGCGAAGTTGATCTGCCTGGGCGACTACGCGAATTCGCGCGGCGCCAGTGAAATGGGACTTTATCCCGATTTGCTGCCGGGATATGAACCGCTCGACAGCACCCAGACATTTCAACCAGAATGGGGAAATCTGCCGACGGGAAAGGGCCTGAGTCTGCCCGAGATGGTGGAGGCAGCGAAAGCTGGTAAGCTCAAAGCGCTCTACGTGGTGGGCTCGAATCCGGTCAGCCGTTTCGCGATTGATCCTTTTGTACTCTCGAAAACTTTTGTTGTCGTGCAGGATATGTTCCTGACCGAAACAGCAAATATTGCCGACGTCGTTTTGCCGGCGGCGAACGCGTACGAAAAGACGGGAACCTATACGAACACCTGCGGCGATTTGCAGCTGGTGAAAAAGGCGGGCGAAGTCACCGACACAAAGAGCGATTTCGAGATGATCGTTCGGATCGCCGACGCCATGGGCTTCGACGTACATGGCCTTGTGCCTTTCGGCGGTGGCACACGCTCTGACATGGGCCAAAGTCGCGGCGCCCAGTCCGGTGAGGCCGATCGTCACGCGGTCTGGCTGGAAGCGCACAACCTCGAGCCGAAGATGACGCCGTTCGATCCCATGGCGATTCTCGACGAAGTGCAGCGCGTGGTCGCCGGGTACGACGTCTCGCGAGCCAATCTGCTGGCTGGTAATGATCAGCATCTCGAGATCGCCGAAAGCGGTGGGGGCGCGATGCAATCGCCGGAACTGATTGTTCCGGCCAACGATGACTTGTTCAGCTCAGGAACGCTGGGCCGGTATTCCAAGACTTTAAATTCAGTTTACGAAAACAAGTCCGCAGTGCCGGAAGTTGCGGCGGACTAGGACAACCTCACAAGTCGTACGAACAAGAACAAAGTCACTACCAGGTCAAGCAAGAACAAGGTCAACTGCCGCGGACAAGAGTGTCCGCGCCACACTAATACTCAATGAGCATAACTGCATTCCTCGTCATTTCGCTGATCAAGTCGCTGGCCGTGATTTTTGTCATGATGACGGCAGCGGCTTATAGCGTCTGGCTCGAGCGCAAGGTTTCGGCACACATACAGAATCGCTGGGGTCCCACCAAGGTCGGGCCGTTCGGCCTGCTGCAACCGCTGGCCGATGGCGTCAAGTTTATTTTTAAAGAAGATTTGATTGAGACGAACGTTTATAAACCACTCTACATCGCGGCGCCGATCATCGCGATGATGTTCGCCTTGACATCGATTGCGGTAATTCCGTTTGGCAACTGGGTCGAGGTTGGTCCGTGGGGCACATACTTGCAGGTTACCGATTTGAATATCGGCCTGCTGGTAATTCTCGGCAGCACATCCATGGGCGTGTACGGCGTGGCTCTGGCCGGGTGGTCGTCGAATAGCAAGTATTCGCTGCTGGGCGGACTGCGCGCCAGTGCTCAGATGATCAGCTACGAAGTCTCGCTCGGCCTGGCGCTGGTGGGCGTGCTGATCATGGCGGGGAGCCTCAGCCTGCGCGATATTGTGGATGCGCAACGCCACTTGCACTGGAACATTTTTTTTCAGCCCGTAGGATTTGTTGTTTATTTAATCTCCGCTTATGCCGAAACTAATCGCGCTCCCTTCGATCTACCGGAAGCTGAATCGGAGCTGGTGGCCGGATATCATACCGAGTACAGCTCGATGAAATTTGCCATGTTTTTTGTTGCGGAGTACTGCAGCATGGTGACCGTGGCATGCCTCGCGACTTTAATGTTCTTCGGAGGCTGGCTCGGCCCGGTCTTCGGTCCGCCGATTTTACAGGCTGTGCTGCCGGTGCTCTGGTTCTGCCTGAAAGTTTTCTTTTTCATGTTTCTGTACGTCTGGGTACGCTGGACCTTGCCCCGTTTTCGCTATGACCAGCTCATGGCGTTCGGATGGAAGATTCTGCTGCCCCTGGCGCTTGCCAACATTGTAATTACGGCGCTGATTGTGGCGTGGAGAGGTTGAGGCGCTTCTCAGTTCTCAGTTCTAGGTAGAATCTGGGTTTTCCTGAGCACTGACAACTGAGAACTTGTACAAATGTTTCACCTGATTCTATTTCTATTCTTCGGAGCGATCTGCGTGGCGGGAGCTGTCAACCTGCTAGTGCAGAGCCATCCTATTAATAGCGCACTGTCGCTGATCGCGGTGATGGCCTCGCTTGCGGTCGAGTATCTTTTATTAGGCGCGGAGTTTTTAAACGCGGTGCAGATCATCGTGTATGCCGGCGCCATCATGGTGCTGTTCGTGATCACCATCATGCTGCTCAATGCCGGAAAGGACGAGGGCAGCGGCGGCAGCCGCGTCGCGATCCTGCTCGGCATTCCGGGAGTGCTGATTGGCACGCTGCTCGTCGGCTGGACGCTGCTCTTTCACTCCAACACGCGGGCGGTTCCGATCGGCGCATTGAAAGGGGACCCGCGCTCTATCGCGCAGCTCTTGTTCCATGACTTCTTGCTGCCTTTCGAAATCACGTCGGTGCTGATTCTGATTGCCATCATGGGCGCGGTCGTGCTGACGAGCCGGCCTGAAGCGGTGGCACGCGGCCCCAGAAGGGATGGATGATGGTTCCTCTTTCCTACTATTTGCTCTTGAGCGGATTTTTGTTCGTCTGCGGCGTGATCGGATTTTTGATCAAACGCAACATCATCACGATTTTCATGTCGATCGAGCTGATGCTTAATGGCGTCAATCTTTCCTTCGTAGCCTTTGCCGCGCAATGGCATGCGCTCAGCGGGCAGGTGTTCGTCTTTTTCGTGATGGTTGTCGCGGCAGCGGAGGCCGCTGTGGGTTTGGCGATCATCATTGCCGTTTATCGCACGCGTGAAACTTTGAATGTGGACCGGGTAAACCTGCTCAAGTTATGACGCCAAACTTTTATCTCTGGCTTATCCCGATTCTTCCCCTGGCGGGTGCGGCCATCAATGGTTTTTTCGGACGGCGGTCGTCGAAGCAGGCGATCACTTCGGTCGCGCTTGTCTTCAGTTGCGCCGCATTTCTCATGGCGCTGCTGGCGGCCTGGGGCTTTTCCTCGGAGCACGCGCCTTACTACTGCAACCTTGCCCACTGGATTCGCTCTGGCAGCTTTCAGGTCGACTTCAGTTTCTATCTCGATCAGCTATCGCTCGTCATGCTGCTGGTAGTCACCGGCGTTGGCTTCCTCATTCATATCTATTCAGTCGGCTACATGTGGGATGACGACGGCTATTACCGCTTCATGGCCTACCTGAATCTGTTCATGTTCTTCATGCTGACTCTCGTCCTGGCGAAGAACTATCTCGTCATGTTCATCGGCTGGGAGGGCGTGGGCCTCGCATCGTATCTGCTGATCGGATTCTGGTTCACGAAAGACTCAGCGGCCTCGGCCGGCAAGAAAGCATTCATCGTCAATCGAATCGGCGACTTTGGATTTTTGATTGCCCTTTTCCTGATGATCAAGCATTTCGGGTCGCTGGACTTCACGAAGGTTTTTTCGCAGGTCACAGCGTGGCCGACAGAGACTGCGGGCATCGGGACGCTTACGGCGATCGGACTCCTGCTGATGGTCGGCGCGGCGGGCAAGTCGGCGCAGATTCCTCTATATGTGTGGTTGCCCGATGCAATGGAAGGGCCTACACCGGTTTCGGCCTTGATTCACGCGGCGACCATGGTCACTGCGGGCGTTTATATGGTGGCGCGCTCGTCGCCGATTTTTGATCGGGCGCCGATGGCGATGACGGTGGTTGCGATCATCGGAACGCTGACCGCTTTGTTTGCCGCGACTATCGGAATCGCTCAGACGGATATTAAGAAAGTGTTGGCGTATTCCACGGTGTCGCAGCTTGGCTATATGTTCATGGCCTGCGGGGTGGGAGCGTTCTCGGCGGGCATCTTTCACCTGATGACGCATGCTTTCTTTAAAGGTCTCCTTTTCTTGGCGGCGGGTTCGGTGATTCACGGTGTGGGCGGCGAGCAGGACATGCGGAAGATGGGCGGCTTGCGCCAATACATGCCGGTAACGTTTGCCACGATGGGGATTGCGACGCTCGCCATCGCAGGCATTCCGCCGCTCGCTGGCTTCTGGTCCAAAGATGAAATTCTTTGGAAGGCTTTCAACGCAAGCTGGATCTATTGGTTGATCGGAGTAATCACAGCGCTCATCACCTCTTTTTATATGTTCCGGCTGATGTACATGACCTTCGGCGGCGAATACCGCGGCGGCCCTGCGGCCCACGACGTAAAACATCAGTCGGCGGACGCGCACGCAATGCACGATAAGCACGGTCACGAAGGGCACGGCCATGGCGAACCGCATGAGAGCCCGTGGGTGATGCTCGGCCCGCTTGTCGTGCTGGCAGTCCTGTCCTTGATAGGTGGCTTCGTCGGCATCGGCGGCCGATTCGAACACTTCCTGGCTCCGGTCTTTCAAGGTACAGCCGCAGCAGAACTGGCGCACGAGACTGCCGGTGAAGCCGCCAGCCGCACGACGGAATATTTGCTTATGGGCGTTTCTGTAAGCGTGGCTTTTCTCGGCTGGCTGCTCGCGTATCTGCTTTATAGCCGGCGTCCGGAACTTCCCGCGCGCATTGCCAGCAGCCTCGGCGGACTCTACGAGGCCGTCGTTCATAAGTATTACGTCGATGAACTTTACGCTGCTCTTTTCGTCAAGCCGCTTATTGACGGCTCGACGACGATTCTCTGGCATGGCATCGATCAGGGAGTAATTGACGCGGCGGTCAACGACTCCGCTCACGCCGCGACTCACGTGTCGGACGCCGCGCGCCATATGCAATCCGGCAACCTGCGCTCGTATGCCGGATGGATTGCCGCCGGCGGCGCCGCAGTGATTGCATACATGGTGTGGATGGGGGTGCGATGAATAATATGGATAGCTTCAATCCCATCATCCTTTCGCTGGTGACGTTTATTCCTGCGGTGGGCGGATTGTTGATTCTGCTGATTCCGCGACGCGACCGCGATATCAAAGTTTTTGCGCTCGTCATTTCTACGCTGGCGTTTGTCGCTTCGTTGCACCTGCCAGTGCACCTGCATCGCGATCCTAACCTTTTCAAATTCGAGATCGACAAAGTATGGGTCACGAATCCCAACATTCATTACCACATGGGCATCGACGGAATTTCCGTCTGGCTGGTGGTGCTGACTACCTTCCTCACTCCGCTGTGCGTGCTGATTTCGTGGACTTCGATTCATGTCCGGGTGAAGGAATTCTTCATCCTGCTGCTGATCATGGAGTCGGCGCTGATCGGCGTTTTCACCTCGCTCGATCTTTTCCTGTTCTACTTCTTCTGGGAATCGACGCTGATCCCGATGGCGCTCTTGATCGGCATCTACGGCCACGGGCGGAAGGTTTATGCCGCGGTAAAGTATTTTCTTTTCACTTTCATCGGCTCGATGTTCATGCTGGCGGCGATTCTTTGGCTGTATGCGAAGACAGGTAGTTTCGACTTTGTCGTCATTCAAAATGCAATTCACAGCGGCAACGTACCTGGCTTTGAGCACGCTTCGCTATGGCTATTCCTCGGCTTCTTCATCGCCTTCGCGGTAAAAGTACCACTTTTCCCGGTGCATACGTGGCTGCCTGACGCTCACGTCGAAGCTCCTACCGCCGGCTCTGTGCTACTGGCAGGCGTTTTGCTGAAGATGGGCACCTACGGCCTGCTGCGTTTTGATGTCGGCCTTTTTCCGGACGCCGCGCGGCGAAATGCGCCCTGGATTATGGTTCTCGCGCTCATCGGTATTATCTATGGCGCGCTGGTTGCCTTAGTGCAGCCGAATATGAAGAAGCTGATCGCGTACTCTTCGATCAGTCATCTTGGTTTCGTTGTTCTTGGAATTTTCAGCTTCACCACCGCTGGCCTGAATGGAGCCGTCTTCGTCATGCTGGCACACGGCGTTGCTACCGGCGGACTTTTTATGCTCGCCGGCATTCTTTATGAACGTCGCCATACCTACGAGATCACCGAGTTCGGCGGGCTGGCAACGCCTATGCCCAGATACGCTACTTTTTTTCTGGTCACGGTGCTGGCTTCGGCCGGACTTCCCCTGCTCAACGGTTTCATCGGCGAATTCCTGGTGATGAGCGGAGCTTTTCAAGCGCGGCCAGTCTACGGAATCCTCGCGGCAACCGGTGTGATCTGGAGCGCCTGTTATTTGCTCTGGATGTATCAGCGTGTTTTCTTCGGCCAGGTGAAGCACGAAGTAAACAACACGCTGCCCGACCTTACCCTGCGAGAGAAGGCCGCGCTCTCTCCGATCGCAATCGCGGCGCTGCTGATGGGCGTGGCACCCATACTGTGGCTCAACGCGATCGATCCAGCCGTTCAAGGGATGCTCGCACCCTTCGCACAATTGGCTAGCAAAGTGGTGGGACAATGACAATCGTGTCGACGATTGCGCACTACCTACCAACCCTGATGGCGCAGGCGCAAGCCTTTCAGTCGCCCCCACTCGCCGATTACGTTCGAGTTTTGCCGGAACTGATACTAACGCTTTTCGGCATGGCGATCATGGTTGTCGATCCGCTGCTTGATCCCGAAAGCAGTCACCAGTCTCTCGGGACAATCGCACTGGTGGGCGCTCTCGCGGCGCTGGCCTCGACCTACTGGATGGCGCAGTATCCGGGAACGGCCTTCACCAACATGGTTCGCGTCGAGCCCTTCAGCGTTTTTTTTCACGTTCTCATCATCGCGATCGCGGCGGTTTCAATTCTCAGTTCCTTTGAATATCTAAAAGTACAACGCATCCGCGCCGGAGAATATTACGGTCTCATTCTGTTCGGCACGGTGGGCATGTGTTTGATGTCGTCGGCGATCGAGCTCGTGCTCATCTTTATAGCGCTCGAAATTTCGTCGATCTCGACGTACATACTGGCGGGTTTTCGGCGTCACAACGCGACGAGCAGCGAGGCGTCGCTCAAGTATTTTCTGCTAGGTTCGTTTGCCACCGCGTTTTTTCTTTATGGCGTCGCGCTCATGTTCGGCGCCACCGGGTCCACGAATCTCGATGCCATCAATCAGGCATTGAACTCCGGCAACCTTCGCGTGCCCATGCTGGCGTATGTGGCGACGGCGATGATGTTCGTCGGCTTGGGCTTCAAGGTGGCTTCGGCGCCGTTCCATGTCTGGACGCCAGACGTCTATGAAGGCGCGCCGGCTCCGGTGGTCGGCTTGATGTCGACTGGGCCCAAAGCCGCAGCCTTTGCCGTTTTGTTGCGTGTCCTCTTCGAAGCGAATGCCCCTGGCCGATTCTGGCTTATATGGGTCTCAGCCGCGCTGAGCATGACGATCGGTAACGTGTGCGCGTTGGTACAGGACAACGTGAAACGGTTGCTCGCCTATTCCTCGATCGCGCACGCCGGATACCTGCTGGTTGCTTTTGCCGCACAACCGGAGTTGGGCACGTCTGCAGCAATGTTCTACAGTGCGGCCTATGCGGCGATGAACGTGGGGGCGTTCGCCATCGTCAGCCACCTCGCTGCCTCGAATGAGCGCTACGTCACGCTCGAAGATTATGCGGGGCTCGGCAGGAAGTCGCCAGTGCTCGCCGCGACTTTTACTTTTTTTCTGATGTCTTTGATCGGCATTCCGATCACCGGCGGTTTCTTCGCGAAGTTCTACGTTTTGAGTGCCGCGCTTAAATCGAACCTCGTGGGCCTGGCGATCATCCTCGTGCTGAACAGCGCCGTCGGCGCGTACTACTATCTCCGCATCATCGTCTTGATGTACATGCGCGAGCCTCGCGGCGAAGTGCCCGTTACCCGTTTGTCGGTGTCTGCTGCTCTCGCCATTTCTGCTTGCGTCGTGCTTACTCTTCTCCTCGGCGTTGTGCCGGGACGCGTGCTCGACTACGCCGCGCTTTCCGGCAATCAGCTTGTGCGCGATACCGCGATAGCGCCGGTGCTGGAGGGCTCGACCGCGGCACAACCGTAGTGAATACATTGCTGAAGACAGTTGCTTCCAGTTTGCGTCATCGCTGTTTGACCGTATGAGCGCACGCGCCTCGCCTGATGGCTGCAAAGCCGTGCCTGACGCGCGGTTTCTCGCTCTAGCGCTTACTTCAATCTGTGGAAAGAAAACCTTTTGCGGTGATTGACAATCGCCTTCCGAGTCGGCATTATTAGCTGCACAGTTCGTCCCCGAGATTTCACATCTGGGGCCCCGGAGGTTCTGATGATTCAATTTTTTCGTCATATATGTAGCGACGATCAAGGGCAAGACATCGCTGAGTATGCCGTCATGCTAGCTGTTATCCTGGTTCTGGTAATTGGTACTGTGCGTTTAATCGGGGGGAACGCCAACAACGCGTTTAGCAGCGTAGCCAGTTCCCTCGCCCCGCAGTAAGGCTGGCTTGTCTCCCGTTTCATTATAAGAAGTCGGTGTTTCTCTAGTTATCGTCGAAACTTTCTATGACTCGATTTAGCAACTTTCGCCCGTTTCGCCGCTATTGGTTTACCTTTGCGGCAGAGGTGCTGAATCTGAGCCGGTCACCAGGATAGTAGAAAAGCTCAAAGATTCCGCCAAAGCCGCGATAAGATCGCGGCTTTTTTGTTTTGCGATGCACATCGAAAGGATTCAGCCATGATCGTCAACATGTCCGACAGCGCTACCGAAGAGCAAATTGAACACATCATTCAGCGCATACGCGAAGCCGGATTCCAGCCTCATGTCACACGAGGAACCGAGCGAACCATCGTTGCCGCTGTGGGAAGCGGCGGACGCCGCCATGAAATCGAGGCGCTGTCCGTCGCGCCAGGCGTCGACACCGTAGTCGCAATCGCGCAGCCATTCAAACTGGTAAGCCGTCAGACGCGGCCTCAGCCGTCCGTGGTTGACGTTCGCGGAATAAAGATAGGTGGCCCAGAAGTAGTGGTAATGGCCGGACCTTGTTCGGTCGAGTCGCGCGAACAGCTACTGGAAACTGCCGAGGGTGTGAAGCGTGCGGGCGCGACCATGTTGCGCGGCGGTGCTTACAAACCTCGCACCTCTCCATACGAATTCCAAGGCCTGGGAATTGAAGCGCTGAAGATTCTGCGCGAAGCTCGCGAACTCACGGGCCTTCCGGTAGTAACCGAGGTGATGAGTACCGAGGATGTAGATTTGATTTGCGAGTATGCCGACATGCTGCAGGTGGGCGCGCGCAACATGCAGAATTTTGCCCTGCTGCGGCGGCTCGCCACTCTCAAGAAGCCAATCCTCCTCAAGCGCGGACCTTCCGCCAGTGTCAAGGAGTGGCTGCTGGCGGCAGAGTATTTACTTTCCGGAGGAAACGATCAGGTCGTTCTTTGCGAGCGCGGAATCAAGACTTTCGAAACGGGCATGCGCAACACTTTCGACCTCGCAGCGGTCGCCCTTGCCAAAGAGCTTTCGCATTTGCCGGTGGTGGCCGATCCATCGCATGGCACTGGCAAGCAGAGCCTGATCGGACCGGTCTCGCGCGCCGCCATCGCCGTAGGCGCAGACGGCATAATTGTCGAAGTGCATCCCTGCCCCGAGCGGGCGCTCTCCGACGGGCCCCAATCGCTCGACATTGCTCAGTTTGAGCGTGTAATGCAAGGGTTGCGCGCGCCCTTGCGCTCGGTTTTGGCAGTGAGTCCCGCGCACGCCTGAGAGCGAGATCCCGGTTCTCAGTTGTTAGTTGGCAAAAATGAGGTCCCTCGGACGGGAAACCCAGCCCTAAATCAGGCCAGTTTGTCCCGCATCCGGGTCCCGTATACGCCCAGCCTTTGTTTCGTTAGGCTTAACAAGAATACACAGGTTCCCCACTCGTTGTTGGGCCAATTTGTCACTTCCCGCATAGCTGGCGAAGTTCTTTTAACTCCTTGCAAATACGCGACTTAACTACCGAGTGATTGGACTCGCGATTGCCCATTAAAGGCCAGGCACGAGGGCGTAGTCTATGGCATTTCCCTCGCAGAAGCCGACACAAAACTTATGAACAAAAGCGATAAATCGCAGATCACATATGGACGCAAAGACCGTCCACTCAGCAGCCTGGCGTTCAGCGCTGCCTGGGGTCGCGTTCTTGGGGCGGTATTACTGTTGCTTTCGGGGGCTCCATCTTATGCCGGTTCGAAAGCAGCGCTGAACAGCGGCACATCGAAGTTTGCTTCCGATCTCGGGCAGCGGGTTGAGGCGAATGGAATGGTGACCGTAATCGTTCAGCATCGCCAGATGCCTTCCGCCGCGCATTTGAGAAGCATGCAGGGACGTGGGGCAGCGATCAAGTCGCAGTTCCACAGCATCCGTGCAGTCACAATGCGCGTGCCCGCCAGCATGCTGGCGGAATTGGCGGCGGATCCCAACGTCAAGTACATCACGCCCGACCGTACGCAAAAAATGGCCGCTAACCCGGTCACCGAAGAGTTCGCGACGGCTGTCGAGGCGGATGTCGCGGCGTCGCAGTACGGATTCGATGGCACCGGAGTTGGGGTCGCTGTTATTGACAGCGGTGTCGCAGCGCATCCCGATCTGAACAATGCCAATGGCGTCAGCCGAGTCGTGTATAGCCAGAGCTTTGTGAACGGCGACGCGACAACCTCGGACGAGTTTGGCCACGGAACACACGTATCGGGCTTGATCGGTGGCAACGGATCGAGTTCCGGCGCGGCCAACGGCTATGCCGCAACCTATGCTGGCGTAGCTCCGAACGTAAACATTGTCAACCTGCGCGTCCTGGATCAGTACGGATCTGGCACGGACAGCCAAGTGATCGCGGCCCTCGAAGAAGCGATCACACTGCAGAGTACCTACAACATCCGCGTCATCAACATGTCGCTCGGACGTCCGGTGTTCGAGAGCTACACGCTAGATCCTGTCGACCAGGCCGTGGAAGCCGCCTGGAGGGCTGGCATTGTGGTGGTAGCGGCTGCCGGCAACAACGGGCGTTATCTTCCTACGAGCGGCTTCGGCACCATCGTGGTTCCTGGGAACGACCCCTCCGTAATTACGGTGGGCGCGACCATGACCGAACTGACGCCGACGCGGGCCGACGACCAGATTGCCAGTTACAGTTCGAAAGGTCCGACTACTCTCGATCACATTTGCAAACCTGATATAACCGCTCCGGGAAACCGGCAGGTTTCCTTGCGGGTCGCGGGCAGCACGCTGGATACAACCTTTCCGCAATACGAAATTGCACCAACGAGCGGAACCGCGTTGTACTACGAACTCAGTGGAACCAGCATGGCAACCCCGATCGTTACCGGTGCGGTGGCTCTGATGTTGCAACAGAATCCCGCGCTGACTCCTGATCAAGTGAAAGCTCGCTTGATGAAGACGGCGTGGAAGAGCATCGGGCAGTTTACGTATTCGCATGACAGCTTCGGGAACCTTTACAACAACGAGTATGACCTCTTTACTTATGGGGCGGGGTATCTGAATATCGACGCCGCTCTAGGCAGCACGGATCTCGCGACGGGCTTAGCGCTTTCCCCGACCGCGGTCCTTAACGCAAACGGCACCGTCACCGTCACCAACACGAATCCCGATTCCAATTTCACTGGCAGCAGCGTTGTTTGGGGTGCGACTTCAGTGGTATGGGGAGATTCGGTGGTGTGGGGTGCGAACACAATCTCAGCGTCATCGGTAGTTTGGGGAGCCACCAGCGTGGTCTGGGGGGCAGCCTCCGTTACTGGCGACAGCGTAGTCTGGGGTGCAACTTCCAACGTAGCCACCACTACCTCAGCATTGAGTGATGGCGATCCAGGAGACAACTAGACAACCGACTGAAACCATATTCGGAGACACTACCATGACAAATACATTGCCAATCAAAGCGAAAGTCATGATCGGAATGGTGGCCGTTGCGAGCCTTTGCGCCCTGTCCTTCGGGGTCGTCAGATGGCAAACGCAAGCCTGGCCGCAGTTGGCGCTCCTGTCAGCGGCAGCCGCAGTGAGTTCGCGCCTCAAGGTGAAGTTGCCTGGGCTCACGAGCTCAATGTCGGGAAATCTGCCCGTCATTCTTCTGGCAGTAACACAACTGGGACTGTTCGGCAGCCTGCTCGTAGCGGTTACGGCGGCGATCGCGCAATCCTATTCCGGCGGGAACAAAACCAAACCTGTCCAGTTCGTATTTAACGCATGCACACTGCTGAACGCTACCGGACTCGCGTACCTGGTGTATCACAGCCAGCTCTTCCGTGCCGGTGCAACAGCCCACACGATGTCTCTGGTACTGGCCGCCGTCACCTACTTCCTGGCGAACACGGCGCCTGTAGCCAGCATCATCGGACTCACCGAAGGCGGCAATCCTTTTGCCCTGTGGCATAAGGTGTTCCTGTGGTCGTTCCCGAACTACGTAATCGGTGCGGGATTGACTGCGATCGTTTCCGCTTTCACCACCTTTACCGGACTAGCCACCATGGCGATTCTGCTACTCGTGCTGACGGCTATTTATCAGTCGTACAAAATGTACGTCGGGCGGGCCGCACAGTCGCAGCCGCAAACCATGGCGATGGCTGCCGGTCGGTAACGCATCCACTGTTCCTCATGCGCGCAGCCTTCGGGCTGCGCGCATTTTTTTTGCCATGGCCGCCTAGGGTTCCGAGATTTTCTCCGGCAGCGAAGCTTAAAGGCTGTACTCCACCCTATCGAGCTATTGTCAGAATCTCTACTTAACGTCACCGCAATCCTGCCCGAGATACTTCGAGGCGATCGTCATGTCCATAGTCATGTTATGGCCGCTGCTCGTGCTAACAGCCATATGTATCGTGCCCTTGACGTTATCGGAACCTAGTGCCTCCATTACAAAGTTTCCATCCGACACTGACTGTTTTTCTTCGCAGTGAAACTTTGCCTCCACTTTGCGGCCTGTCGAACTGACGACAGTGCGAGTACACTCCCCGCGAGTGTTGCTGAAGGCTGCGTTCTTTTCCAGTTTCTCTTTGGTCACGCACTCTTTGCGGACGTCAGTGCTCGGCTTCCCGCCCATCATGGCTTCGACCTGGGCGCGCTGCTGCGGCGTCATTTTTGCCAGAGCATCGGGTGGGATATTTGCCATAGACGCATTCGGCATACCGCTCGTGGAACGGGTCATGGTAACTTCCCACAAACCTTCCTTGACATTGAGCGGCACGATATTGTCGGCTGCCCAGACAGTGAGCGAAGAAAAGAGGGTAAGTGAGGAAAAGACGGTTAAAACGAGACAAGATCTGCTCTGAATTTTGACGCGCATCGGCACTCTCCCGTTGTGGTTCGATCTGATTGCGTCGAACAGCATTACACAGAGTCGATAACGGAGCAAACAAAAATGTAGAAACAAGCCGGTTCGAGCCACACCGCTTTTTTGTGCGCTTCCCGGCCGCTGGTATACAAATGAATCAGCAGGCGACAATGGTGCGCCGACTTTTGCTGATTGAAGGAAATGATCTCCAGTAACGATCTAGAAGCGTCGGGGGGGCAATGGAATCACGAGACTTCATTTTCTGGGAGGTCGATGTTCAGGCCGACTTCATGCTGCCCGGAGGCAAACTATACGTTCCCGGAGCAGAAAAGTTATTGCCCAATATTCGTAAGCTCACCGATGCGGCGAGGCGAGGCGACGTTTTCCTGGTGTCGCATGGCTGCTTTCATACCGCCAATGATCCCGAGTTCCAGCAATTCCCTCCGCATTGCGTACAAGGCACGCCCGGGGCGGAGTTTGTCCCGGAAGCCCTTACAAATAATTTTGTGCGTGTTCCAAACGACGCCCGCGCCAGTTTGCCGGAAGACCTTCTTAACTATCAGCAGATCGTTCTGGAAAAGCAAACGCTGGATATTTTTCAAACCCGCCTCGCCGACCCGCTGGTAGAGCGCCTGAGCTCAACTGCTCAATTCGTAATCTTTGGCGTAGTCACCGAATTCTGCGTCGGTCTCGCGGCACAGGGCTTGCTGAAAAGGAAGCGGCGAGTCGCGATCGTCAGCGACGCGATTGAAACCCTGGCCGCAGAAGTTGGCAACAAAACATTAACCGAACTGCAGAGTTTGGGAGCGACGCTGGTTACAACCGACGAGATCCTCGCAAAGGTCGCGAAATCCCGCGCCTGATCGCCGAACTCACAGCAACATTCCGGCAATCGATGCCGACATCAGGTTTGCCATCGTCCCGGCCAGCATAGCGCGAATGCCCAGGCGGGCCAGTTCTCCGCGTTTGTTCGGTGCCAGCGCGCCGATTCCGCCCAGTTGAATTCCAATCGAACTCAAATTAGCGAAGCCGCAGAGCGCAAAGGTTGCGATTGTGAACGAACGCGGATCGAGCACGGCTCTTTGCGGCCCCAGCATCGAAAACGCGACGAGCTCGTTCAGCACCATGCGCGTGCCCAGAAGATTGCCAATCGCAGTGCAGTCGTGCCATGGAATTCCAATCACCCACGCCACCGGCGCAAACAAATTTCCGAAGATCTGCTGCAAGCTGGAGGGAAACCACGCGATACCGAGATGATTGTGAATCCCGCCCAGGATGCCGTTAGCGAGGGCGATCAGCGCGAGAAATGAAATCAGCATGGCGGCAATATTCAGCGCGAGTCCCAACCCATCCGTAGTGCCGCGCGCAATCGCTCCCAGGAGATTTTCATGCTTCTCCGCGTCCTTTTCTTCCTCGCTCATCACAACGCGGCCCGCGGTCTTCGGAATCTCCGTCTCCGGCACCAGCATCTTTGACATCAAGATAGTCCCCGGCGCAGTCATGATCACCGCGCTCAAAAGATGTTTTGGCTCGATGCCAAAGGCAATATAAGCCGCCATAATACCGCCGGAAACATGCGCCATGCCGCTCGTCATCACCGTCATCAATTCCGAGCGGGTGAGATCGGGTAGGAATGGGCGGATGGTCAGCGGTGCCTCGGTTTGCCCCATGAAAATGCTGGCGGCGACATTCAACGATTCCGCGCCACTCGCGCCCATGAAGCGGGTCATCACCTTGGCGGCGAGTTTGATGATGAGCTGCATGATTCCATAGTGATAGAGAACAGCGAAAAATGCGGCGATAAAAATTACAGTGGGAAGGACCTGAAAGGCGAAGAAAAATCCCATTGGCGAGTGCTGTGCGCCGAGATCTCCGAATACGAACTGCGATCCCACGAACGCATAGCTCAGCAGGCGATTGACCGCGTCGCCAGCCTTTTGGAACAAAACACGGCCGAGTTCAATTTTCAGAACGAAGATGGCAAACACAATTTGCAGGCCGAGTCCCCAGGCAACTGTCTTCTTGTTAATGGCGCGCCGGTTGGTGGAAAAAATGTAGGCGAGGCTCAACATGGTCAAGAGACCGAGAATGCCAGTAAAGCGTCCCATCGTTTTCCTCTTAATCAACCTGTTTTTTTACGTTAACGCTCGCTCTTGTAAATCGCACGATGCACCAGCGACAACTTATGCGCCGGAGGCTCCGCCGCAATTTGATAACTATCTTCCAGCATTTGTTTTGCGGGCGCGGCCTGTTGGTCGGAATGGCAATGAATGGTGCAGAGCGCTTCGCCGGCGGAAACTCTGTCGCCAATTTTCTTGTGAACAACGATGCCCACTGCGGGATCGACCGAATCTTCTTTGCGCTCTCGCCCGCCGCCAAGAATCACGCACGCCGTTCCCACCTGCTCGCAGGCAATCGCCGTCACGTATCCCGCCTTGCGGCTGGTCACATCGACGCGGTGATCAGCGGCGGGAAGCAGCATTGGATCGTCGACCGTACTGATATCGCCTCCCTGCAATTCGACCATCTGGCGAAATCTCTCAAACGCCTTGCCGGACGCGATGATCTCCTCCGCCAGCTGTTTGCCGGCGGCCACCGTCTTCACCGCGCCGCCGACAAAAAACATCCAGGCAGCGAGGTGGAGACACAACTCGCGCAGATCCTCCGGCCCGCCGCCGTGTAACACCTCAATGCACTCCTGCACTTCGAGAGCGTTGCCGACCATGCGGCCGAGCGGCTGGTTCATGTCGGTGATGAGCGCGACCATCTGTTTGCCCATGTGCTCGCCCGTCTCGACCATGAGCTCGGCGAGAAACACCGCATCTTCCTCTTTTTTCATGAACGCTCCCGAACCTGTCTTTACGTCAAGCACCAGCGCATCAGTGCCTTCGGCAAGCTTCTTGCTCATGATGGAAGCACAAATCAGATAAGGGCTCTCAACCGTGCCCGTAACATCGCGTAGAGCGTAAAGCTTGCGATCCGCCGGAGCAATTTTCTCCGTCTGGCCAATCATGGAACATCCACAGGCCTTCAGGACACGATGAAACTCCGACACCGAGAGACC
>JBEKXO010000052.1:0-24955 GCA_049511995.1 Terriglobales bacterium | reverse complement strand
TGATCTTCGCCCACATGCGGCGCGCGGCGCGGAATTTCGCTACTTCCTCGAGAAAATTGCTGTGCGCGTTAAAGAAAAAAGAAAGCCGCGGGGCGAATTTGTCGACGTCGAGACCGGCGCGAATGGCCGCTTCCACGTAGGCAATTCCGTTGCCGAGGGTGAAGGCTACTTCCTGCACTGCGGTCGATCCCGCCTCGCGCATGTGATAGCCGGAGATGGAAATCGTGTTCCAGTCGGGAACGTTTTCGTTCGTCCAGGCAAAGACGTCGGTGATGATGCGCATCGCCTGTTGCGGCGGATAGATATAGGTTCCGCGCGCGATGTATTCCTTAAGCACATCGTTCTGCACCGTACCCGAAAGCTTGCGCACGTCCATCCCCTGCCGCCGCGCCACAGCCACGTATAACGCCAGCAGGATCGCGGCCGTCGCATTGATGGTCATCGAGGTTGAAATCTTGGTCAGGTCGATGCCATCGAAAAGGCGCTGCATGTCTTCGATCGAATCGATCGCCACGCCGACTTTGCCCACTTCACCGACAGCCAGCGGATTGTCGGAATCGAGCCCAATCTGGGTCGGCAAGTCAAACGCGACGGACAGCCCCGTCGTCCCATTCGCAAGCAGGTACTTGTAGCGCTTGTTCGACTCCTCCGCGTCGCCCATGCCGGCGTACTGGCGCATCGTCCAGAGGCGGCCGCGGTACATTGTGGCCTGCACGCCGCGTGTGTAGGGAAACTGGCCGGGGTAGCCTATATCGCGGTCATAATCGAGTGCCGCTAGGTCGTCGGGCGCATAGAGCGGACGTACACCAATGTGGGAGGAGGTTTCCTGGCCGGGTCGCGGGGACGTCGGCTTGGGTGGGGCTTCGGCGGTCTTGAGTTGTGTCATGTGGAGGCTCCTAGCTTCCGGCTTCTAGCTCTTGGCTTTTCGCTTTACGCGCCAAAACGAGGTCAGCCCGAACCAGGCAAATGAAATCGTGAAACAGATCGCCAGCAGCAACCTGCCCGGCCCGTTGGCGTGGCCAGATTGGTATTTACCGTACTCGCGAACACCCGCCATGGCTCCGACCGCGGCCATGGCTAGAAATGTGAATCCGGTGACTTCCAGCCAAAGTTGATGCAGCACGCGCCCGCATGAGTGGGCCGTCTCGCGCAAGCCGGCCAGAAGTGCTCGGCCTACACGGCTGCTCTCAACTACGTTGATGACCACCTTAAGGGCCGCGCGACAAGTACGCGCGAAGTTTTTCACTGATTGGGCGGCGGCCATGATTGGATCACTAAAGATTCGATCCCCGAAATCAATCGTTACTGCGATCACTATCTCAGTCGATTTTAGCAGCCATGGGAGTTACAATGACCGTGGGCATCGTCACAGGCGTATGTGACGTCTAACCATCAGCGGCTTGGATTCTAGGGGGGTGCGTGGACCAGCAACTGAAGCAGCTCATGAAAGAACTTGGAGAAGCCATTAACGAATCGCTCTCCGACTCCGAATCGATCGCCGAGGTCGTCTCCAGAATCAAAGAAGGCGGCTACGACATCTTCCTCGTCCTCGAAGCCACCATCGGCGTCAGCAAACAGGGAGAACACGGCACCGACAACACTTCCCTGGTTTCCGCACGCTCGCTCAGCACCAATACCGAACTCAAGATCAGCGATCAGGATCTCAAGTTTCTCAAGTCGCTCCGCATCAAGCTCGACGAAGAAGAGGAAGAATAGGAAAAGCAGGAAATCGGGTTTCAGCGTGTCAAGGTAAAAGCCATATAGGTTGAGCTGCATAGGTCGCCCCCTGAAAAATCTTCCTCCCTTTCCCCAAAAACTTCCCTTGCCGAAATAGGAAAAACTTTGCACATGCGTTTTCGGGGTCTGCTAAAATCATTTTTTCCTCATCTAAATAGCCACTTAGCAGCATCTTAAGTGCGGAGAGTCTTCGAAGAAAATGGTCTTTGGCGTGCACTTCATTGTGCGAAGTGTCGTTCCTCGACCGTCTCCCGCCTCCGGAATAGAAGCTGGTTGTGGAACCCACTTCTTTCGCGGGGCGGTTAGACACCGCAAATTGGTGAGGTAGCAGACATGGATTCCCAGGCTCAAAAGTTGACCCTCGGCCTTCTTCCCGAACCCAACACTCGCTGGGAAAGGTTTGTGTTTAGCTATGGCGTGCAGTCGGTGTTGGTTGCGTTCTTCGTCGTAACCGCCATTCTGCATCCCGATGTTCTGGAGCCTCGAGCACACGACTATCACTTTGTCAGCCTAGTCAGCACCCCGCCTCCCATTCCGCAAGCTCCTGCTCCGGTCAGGCATTTTCCGGTTCCGCCTCCGAGATTTACTGAACCGGTAATTCCGCGGCCTGAAGCTATGCGCGTTCCTACCGAATTGGTCCATAAAAAGCCTGTGGCGCATGAGGAAAAGGCGCCTGAGGTAACGCTCGCCGCCAAGACAGAGGTTTTGCCGGACGTAACTCCAACAATTCCAAGGCCGCCGGTTAAAACGAACGTGTTTTCGACGGGCAGCTCGGCGACCCCGACGATCGCAGCGGCGCCCACAAAAGTGCAGACCGGTGGTTTCGGCGACCCAAACGGCGTGCCCAATCAGGATACTCACGGCCGGCCGGTGACGATCGCTCAAAAAGGTTCATTCGATATGCCCAACGGCGCTGGCTACGGCAACGGCACCGGCGGCTCCCACGGCGTCCGCGGAGTCGTTGCCAGCACAGGATTTGGCAGCGGTGTAGCTACAGGCGAGAGTTCTGGGATCTCCGCTTCGCGCGGGGTGGTTCGTCAGGCTGGCTTCGGGGATTCCGACGTGGTAGCGTCCCAACCCAAGGCGAAATCGGCTGAGCCCGCAGCTAAGACCTTCCCGGCCGAGATCACCTACAAGCCACGTCCGGCTTATACCGAGGAAGGCCGCCAGCTCAAGATTGAGGGCGAAGTCCTCTTGGATGTTGTATTTTCAGCAAGTGGCCAGATTCGCGTGGTGAAAGTTGTCCACGGTCTCGGCCATGGGCTGGACGAATCGGCGGTTCAAGCCGCGCAGAAGATTCAGTTCAAGCCCGCCATGAGAGACGGTCAGCCCGCCGATTTTGAGGCCGTATTGCACATTGTATTTCAGCTAGCCTCTTAAAGGTAGGGTACTATCCGTAGCCGTTCGTTGGTAGAATGAAACCACTCAACATGCTGCGCTCTCCATTCGTAGTGCTTACGCTTTCACTGGTCTGCTGCGTTGCGTTCGTGTTCTCCGCGACTGCGCTGGCACAGACCGCGCCCGCACCGCAACTATCGAACCGCGACGCCGCCACGGAACAAGCCAGCGCCACTGCCAACAGCTTCGATCAGATGATCGATCGGACAATTGAGCGCGAGCACTTTTTCATGGCGCAGATGAAGCAACTTCATCCGCTCGTCGAGACCTATATCCAAAATTTGAAAGAGGATAAGGATTTGGGCGCGCCCGCACCGATCAGCGACGTGTATTTCCTCGGACGGTTGGATATGACCGACGGCGCCGACGACCGCACTTTCAGCTCGCCGACTACCTCGGGTCTCGGCAAGCGGATGCTCAGCAAGCTGAAGGATGTTTATTCGGTTAAATTCCTGCCCTTGGGTTTTGCCCAGATGGTGGTGCTCGATCAGGATTTTCAGCGCCGCAACTATGATTTCACATTCGTCCGCCGTGAATTCCTCGGCGAAGTGCGCTGCGTAGTAGTCGACGTGGGGCCCAAGAAGGACGCTCCCGGTGGCCGCTTCCTCGGCCGCGTCTGGATCGAAGACCAGGACTACAACATTGTTCGTTTCAACGGCACTTATACCCAGGCGCGCCGCAACAGTTATTACCTCCACTTTGACAGTTGGCGGCAGAATCTACGCCCCGGCACCTGGCTGCCCTCGATGATTTATTCCGAAGAATCCGACATGAAGAGCAAACTCGGCCAGACCCTGCACTACAAGGCGCAGACGCGGCTTTGGGGATACAACCTGAAAGATCTTCGCCGCAACTCCGAGTTCACCGAGATCACGGTGGATGCCCCGCAGGCGGTGCAGGACCAGAGCCAGAAAGCGCAGGACGCTACTCCCATCGAAGCGCAGCGAGCGTGGGAACGCCAGGCTGAAATTAACGTGCTTGACCGACTGCAACAGATCGGCCTGCTCGCTCCCGAGGGCGAAATCGACAAGGTATTAGCGACCGTCGTCAACAACGTGATGGTCACCAACAACCTCGACATACAGCCTGAGGTCAAATGCCGCGTGCTGATGACCACGCCACTAGAATCCTTCACCATCGGCCACACCATCGTCATGAGCCGCGGCATGATTGACGTGCTACCCGATGAAGCAGCGCTGGCCATGATTCTGACGCACGAACTGGCGCACATCGCCCTTGGTCACCATCTCGATACCAAGATGGCATTTAACGATCGCATGTTCTTCCCGGATGATCGCACCTTCGAGCGCATGGATTTCGCTCGCGACCGCGCGCAAGAGGAAGCCGCCGACAAGAAAGCGATCGAACTGCTCAACAACTCACCCTACAAAGACAAACTTGGCAATGCGGGCCTGTTCTTGAAAGCGGTTCAGGCGCGCGCACCGCAGTTGAAGAACCTGATCCGTGCGCACCTCGGCGACAGCCTGCTCAATGGCAACGCCACGAGAATGTCGTCGTTGATGACTGCATCGGCGCAATTCGATCCGAAGAAAACCGACCAGGTCGCGGCGCTACCGCTCGGCGGGCGGGTCAAGGTCGATCCGTGGAACAATCAATTGGAATTGATTAAGACGAAGCCGGTGGCGATTACTACCGCATCCGAGAAGATGCCGTTTGAAGTGACGCCATTCTTTCCGTTCCTGACCAGGCTTAGCTCGACTCCCGAAAAAACTGCGCCGGTCCCGGACAAAACTGGGGCAGCCCCTTCGGGGCGGTAGGAGAATGCGAAGCTTGCAAGGTTCGACTGTGCAGGTGTAATCCCTGTCTACGAACAAACTCTGCCGCTCCCAGACAAGCGATGAGCACTGGAGATTATCGTGGTGGGAAGCCCCTTGCGGGACGCAACGGGCTTGGCGGTGCGGCTATTGCGAGAGTGAACTTCCGACTTGCGAGAAGACGTTATTAGCGTTGCCGCCAATCAATTTGACCGTGCCGATTACGATCACGAGGATGACCGCGAGCATCACTGCATATTCAGCGACGTCCTGACCGCTGTCCTCGCTCCAAAGTTGATGAATTCTGTTAATCACTATCCGCCCCCTTCAACGACGCGCCCATCTTTGCACGTCAAGACGATAGTTCGCCGTCGTAGAGTATCAACATATCGTTAATCGACCCTCCCCCCAATGGCACGCCAGTGCCCTGTATGGCACTATCGTGCCATCTCTGCAAACCCCGCTCCGGTTCCGCAACCCATTGATTTTCCTTAAGTTATTGCATTTCAGTGGCAGGCTTGAAATGCCGTTAACTCTGCGGGCTGGTTCAGATGTAAAGAGGCCGGTTCAGATGTGAAGAAATTGCACGAACCACCAAGGGCACAAAGGGTTACGAAAGAAGCGAACGATTTCCTTTGTGTACCTTTGTGCTCTGCGTGGTTAAGGGTCCGTACTAAACGATTGTCTTCAGCGGCAGCCCCTGATTCACCGCGAAGAGCGCCAGCTCCAGCCGCGTTGAAACGCCCAGTTTGTCGAAAATATTGCTGAGATGGTGCTTCACCGTGTCCTCGCTGATCTTGAAATACTCGGCGATTTCACGGTTTGCGTAGCCTGCCACCACTGCCGAAACAATCTCCAGTTCGCGCGGCGTCAGGCCAAATTTCTTCTGCTTCGTTTCTTCGTTCGTGCTCTGCATCAGATTGCGCAGGTATTGCACCAGGTTCGAAACGCTGTCCCGCCCAACCCAATATTCGCCAGCCATTACCGCATGGATGCTCTTCAGCAAAAGCTGCGTGGCGGAATCTTTCAGCACCACACCGCGGGCTCCCAACTGCAGTGCCTCTACGACCTGCTTCTTTTCCGCGGCCGCGGTCAACAGGATGATGCGCACCGTCCCGGCGGCGCCGGCGCGCGTGCTCAGGTCGCGTAACGCCTCCAGGCCCGTCTGGTGAGGCATTGCCAGATCGAGCAGAAGAATGTCGGGCTTGATCTCCATGGCCAGCTTTACCGCTTCCAGGCCATCGCAGGCTTCGCCCACCACTTTCATGTCGCCTTCGGATTCGAGCAGCCGCCGCAGCCCGTCGCGGAAAATCGGATGATCGTCAGCAATCACAATGCGTATCGGATGAGTGCGCTTGTCCATTGCCGGCCGATCGGTTGGCCTATCCATCGTGGACCGACCCATTGTGGGCCTATCGCCTGGACTATCCATGATTCACCTTTCTCGGCGGCGGAATCCGTACTTCCAGCCGCGCGCCATGACCCGGTGTCGATTCTATCGCGAGTTCGCCCGCCAGCAACCTTACCCTTTCGCGGATCACCGCCGGCCCCTTGCCGCTCATCTCCAGTTCCCGATCCGACAACCTTCCGGAAAAAGAAAATCCTTTGCCGTCGTCCTCCACCGTTAATTGCAGATTACCCGCGCGCTGCGCCAGGCGCACCAGCACATGGTGTGCTCCGCTGTGCTTGCGCACGTTGACCAGACTCTCCTGCACAATGCGCGCCAGTTCGCGGCAGCCTTTCTGCGCCAGGTCCACCCGTTCGAGTTCGCTGACGAACTCCGCCGCAATCCCCGTCTCCCGCCGGAAACGCTCAACCGTGTCAGAAATAAATCCGAGCACACGGTCCGCATCCACCTCGAACGATTTCATTGCCTGCATTAATTCACGCAACTTCAGCACTTCTTCCCGCAGCAATCTCTGGATGCGCCCCAATTCCGCATTCACCACGGGCGCCTGCGTTCCCGACTGGCGGCGCAGCACGTCCAATTGCATTTCCACCGCGATCAGCGACTGAATGGCTCCGTCATGAAGCTCGCGCGCGAATCGCGCCCGCTCCAGCGCCCCCGCCCGCTCGCGCAGCCGCCGCATCAGGTAGACGTTATAAATCGCCGGACCTACCTGCTGGGCAAATTCCTGCAAGAACCGCATTTCTTCTTCCGGATCACCCATCACCGCCGGATTGAACAAGAACACACGGCCAGCCCACTCGGTGCCAAAGAGCAGCGATACAGAAAGCACCCTGTCAAACTTCTCAAAGCCTGCCAGACCCTCCAGAAACTCCGAGCCGCCATCGCGCATCCGGACACCATCCCGATCCAGAAGCACGGTGCGAAAGCCCTCGCCGTTGCGCGTCGCGTAGATCGCGTCCGCCCGCGATTCGAACATGTACGCCTTCTCAGTCTCGGGCAGAGCCTCGCGCCAGCGCAATATTTCGCCGCCCGCGCCGCGACTTACCTCGGCGAGAAACACGCGGTAACTATTCATTTCCTGCGAAGCGCTCAGCACACGTGTTGCGCCGTAGATGCTCATCACTTCGCCAAGAATCTGCTGCATCGTGCCCGTCAGCCCGGCTTCCACGCGAGTCGAACTGAGAACGCGCGTGATCACGGCGCGCTCGGCTCGCACCTTTTTCTGGTTTTCAGACATATAACCCAGAAGAAATCCGAGCACGATGAGATAGACCGAACTCATGAAGAGTTGCTGCGGATCGAGTTCGCGCACGCTCACCCCCAAGCGTGGTAGATGGGCCATGCGCAACCAATGATCGACTGCACGCTCCATCCCGGCTTGCACAGCATAGGCTTCGGCCTCGAGCAGCGCCACGACAGCTACCGCCGTGCCTACTGTCTCCCACAATCCCCAGCGATATGCAGCCGCTGCCATTACGAATACGAAGAAGAGGAAAAACGGGCCGTGCTGCACGCTCGCGAATAACGAGATTAGTACGGGCCAGATAATGTCCATCGCGTGGACGACCAGACGGAAGGCGGTGGTTGACTGCGGTCGAAAGCGCACCAGCAGCAACACCACGACCGCGTGCGCCAAATACACGATCAGGAGCCAGTGTAACCAGCGCGAATAGGTGAAGCCGCGCTCCGGCTCGATCCAGAGAGCGAGTTCGGCGGCAATGGTCAGTGCCACCCGCGCCGTCGCCAGCCAACGTTCGGTACGCCGTACTTCGCCCGCACTCAACGGCGACCGGAAACGCCATAAACCACGGTATTTAGGGATCATCCAGGACAAGCGATTTCTCGTCGTCAAACAATTCCGACTAAGTGGAGCGAACTATTCTAATGGCAATCTTTAACAAATTCCATGAGCATCTTAGTGTAAAGAGGGGGCTTGAAACGCTACTCTCACAATAGATGATGTGCCGGTAGTTACTCTAGTAACCTCCCCAACGACCAAACCCACTCTAGAATGGAAGCGGGTTAGTTCGCCTTGAACACGATCACCAAACTCTGGCTTTCGCTGCTGGTCATACTGGTTCTTGCCCAGACCGCCGCTTCTCTGCTGATGTCGAGAGGCACTTCGCTGACCATCGCCAGCGATCTGATTCAGGGTAGTCTCCTGCTCGTTGCCACTGCCGCCTTTTTACTGAATACCTCGCGCCAGCGCTCCCCGACTCTTCACATTCGTCTCTTCTGGATCCTGATGAGCGTGGGCATGCTCTTCTGGCTGACCTATCAGGGGATGTGGAATTACTTCGAGGTCTTCAAGCGTGTGGACGTACCGAACCCATTCGCGGGAGACGTTGTACTTTTCCTTCACCTGGTGCCAATGATCGCCGCTCTGGCGGTTCTGCCTCATCTTCGAGAAGATGAGCGCGACGAGCGCATTCGCATGCTCGACCTCGCCCTGTTGTTTACCTGGTGGGTCTTCATTTATGTGTATGCCGTCATTCCCTGGCAAGCGGTGAAGTACGATGAGGCGATTTACAGTGCCAATTTCAATTTTAGCTATCTCATCGAAAAGCTCGTGCTGCTCGGCTGCCTCGCATTGCTTGCCTACACGGCTCATGGTGGCTGGCGGCAGTTTTATGGACAATTGCTCGGCGCAAGCGCGCTCTACGCGTCCAGTTCCTATGTCGCCAATTGGGCGATCGGCCGCAAGATTTACTACAGCGGCAGCCTTTACGATATTCCTCTGACGGTTTCGATCGCCTGGACCGCCGCGGTTCCCTTGCTCGCTCGCCGACAGCAGTTGCCCGAGTCGAGGCCTTCGCAGTCCTTTCTGGGCGTCTGGATCACACGCCTCAGCATGCTCGCTCTCTTCAGCCTTCTGTGGGCCGCGATGGAGGCGAAGCTCGCCCCATCCCTGCCGGAGTCCGTCAAGGCCTTCCGCATCCAGGTGAGTCTGCTAACCATGATCGTGATGGGCGTTGTCGTTTTCTGCCGGCAACGCCTTTTGCGCGCTGAGTTGTCGCTCTTTCTCGAGAGGTCGCGGCGCTCGTTCGACGACCTCAAGGCTTTGCAGGAAAAGCTCATTCAGTCCGAGAAACTGGCCTCGCTCGGCCAGTTGGTCGGCGGAGCGGCCCACGAGATTAACAACCCGCTTACTGCGATGCTCGGATACTCGGAATTGCTGAGCGCCTCGACTTTGCCACCAGAAGAGCAGATTCAGGCCGCACAAATTGGAGAACAGGTTCGTCGTACCACGACGCTAGTCGCCAGCCTGTTGACTTTTGCCAGCCAGGCTCCAGCCAAGCTTCGCAGCGTCGACGTCAATTCGGTTCTGCAAACCGCCATTCGCCTGCTCGGTCCCCAATTCGAGGTGAAAGGCACGTCGATGCGCATGGAACTCGCGCCATCGCTTCCGCCCGTGCTCGCCGACTCAAACCAGATTCTCCACGTCTGTATGCACCTTGCAGGACAGATCAGCGCGCCGCTTCATTCCGGCGCCCGCTCCACTCTGTTCGTGCATACACACACTAAGGGCGATCGTGTTCTGGTTGATTTTTCGTCGTTCGATCCGGCAGGTTTTTCGCAGCCATCCTCGGACCTGTCGGCGCTCAACTCCGACGGCGCCAACAAAGCTTCCACTCTGTCCTTGAGCGCCTGTTGCCGCATCGTTGAAGAGCATGGCGGCCGTCTGCTGCAGTCGTCGGCTACCGGCTATAGCGCCTTCCGGTTGGAATTGCAGGTCATGAGCGGCGCTGTCGGACGCTCATCCTACGCGCCGAACCGCGCCGCCGCCCGCGGCGGTCTGTAAAGCATCGAAGTCTCCGCACCGCTGGAAAACAATCTCGAGCCAGCTCATTTCTCTCTTTTAGAACTTGGACGTCTTGCCGCCGGCGTCCTATAATATATATTGTATAATTGCCGCCTTGAGCGACGTTCCGAATATACCAGCGGAAATTCACTGGGAGGGAGATTCGAAAGAAGTTCTGAGCGAATTTCCGAGAGATGTGAAAGTGAACCTTGGCTACTCTTTACGGCGGTTACAAAATGGCGAGTTGCCGGTATGCCAGACGCGACCGATGACGTCGATCGGAAAAGGAGTCTGGGAACTCAAGGAATCGGACGAGCGGGCTTGGTACCGTTTGATTTACTTAACCAAGATTGGCAGCGTCATTCACGTGTTGCACTGCTTCGAAAAGGAGAGCCGAAAGACGGACAAGCGTGACATCGCGACCGCGCGCGTTAGGCTGAAACGGGTACTGGAGCGCCTGCAAAGGGAGAAAACAAGTGAAGTCCGAAAATAGGCCAAGCCATATCACCAAAGGAGACGTGTTCGACGATCTCGGATTATCACGTTCCGAAGCGTCTGCGCTGAAAATTAAAGCGACCCTCCTCGACGCTATTCTTCGGGAGATCGAAAAACAGGGCTACACCCAAAACCAACTGGTGGAGATTCTCGACGAATATCAGCCTTCGGTAAGCAATCTGACGCGGGGAAAAATAGCCAAGGTGAGTGTGGAGAAGCTCCTCACTTATTCTGATCGGCTGAAGATGAAGACCTCAGTCATCGTGCGTGCGAGCTCTGGAGCGCACCGCCATAGCAACGCGGGAATTCGTTCCCGTGTGGCTGCTCGTTCCGCCGTAGGAGATCGCTCAGCATCGAGGCCTCGCCGGCGAGCGGCGGCAACCGACTCCTAGTGCACATCATCGAGCAATGCAGGAGATAACACGATGACCGCTACGACAACGTGGTTAAGAACTCGTGCCCTAAGTAGAAAGTATGATGAAGGGAAATTCCGGGAAGGCACTCAGAAAAAGCTCGGAGTCGCCACTCTGCTTCGCTATGAGACTCCTCAGACCTTAGACTCCCTGGTTGAGAAACTAAACGCCCCCACGTACTGGGCCACGGTGAGACGCAAGGATAGGAATGGTAATCCTTTGCAGGATTCATGGTTCATTCAGAAGGCCGGGTGTGTGCGTGGCTCGATTCGATATCACTTAAACGAGCTTAAGAAGGACGGGCTAGTCGATCTAGTGCGAAAGTGAGTCGAATGGCTCTAGGAGTTGGAAATCGCCTCGCCAATCGGCATCACATCCACCGTTCTTTTCAACTGCCCGCAAGCTGCAAAAATATCTCGCCCACGCGGCCTCCGCACAAACGCCGGAATTCCCGCCGCTACCAAGATCGCTCGAAACGCCGCCACCCGCTCCTGCTCCGGCGTCCGGTAGGGCAACTCCGTCCCCGGATTCATCGCGATCAGATTAATTCTCGCCCGCAGCCCTCGCACCAACTCCACGACCTGGCGCGCGTGCTCAGGAGCGTCGTTCACTCCCGCCAGCAGCACATATTCAAATGTCACCTTTTCCCGCGTCCGCAGCGGAAATTCCCGCGCCGCGTTGATCAACTGCTCCAGATTCCATTTTCGATTCAGCGGCATCACTTCGCTGCGCAACGTGTCGTTCGAGGCATTCAGCGAAATCGCCAGCTTCGGACGCACCGGCTCCTGCCCAAACTCCCGTATCCGCGGCACGATCCCCGCCGTCGACACCGTCATTCGCGACTCGGGAATCCTCACGCCCTCCACCAGCAGCCGAACTGACTTCATAAAATTGTCATAATTCAAGAACGGTTCGCCCATTCCCATAAACACGATGTTGACGCGTTGCAGTGGCGGCTCGACTCCCTGATCATGCAGCACCGCCGCAATCTGCCCAACGATCTCGCCCGCCTCCAGATTCCGCTTCACGCCCAACAGCGCCGTAAAGCAGAACTTGCAATTTACCGCGCATCCCACCTGGCTCGACACGCAAATGGTCGACCGGCGCCACGACGGAGCCGCCGAACTCTCCATCTCGTCCCCTGCTTCGCTTCCATCGCCGGTTTCGCCGCCGTCGCCCTCCGGCATCCAGACGGTTTCGACCGTCTCCCCGTCGGCCATGGTCATCAAGTAGCGCACCGTGCCGTCGTTAGAAACAAATTTGCGAGCAGTCGCCGGGAGTCCAACCTCCCAACCTTCGTCTGCAAGATGAGCGCGATATTCAAGCGGTAGCGTAGAGACCTGATCCAGGCGCTCAATCTTTTGCCGGTAGATCGCATCAAATAGTTGCTGACCCCGGTAAGCGGGGTGCCCACTCGTGGTCGCCAGATTCGTAAGCTCCTGCAGGTTCAGGCCTAACAGCGATTTTAGGGGCGACTGCTGCATAAGGAATCGGTGGAGCAATTCATTGCAAGTGTAACAAAATAAAGACAAACAGGTTCAATCTGTTGCGAGCCTCGGTTTGTGGGACAATAAATACCGGGCGTTGACTCCTACTCAATCGCGTTCTGCCTTCTGACCTAGTCGACTTTCGAAGTGGGGCGCGGCTTGAGCGACACCCACAGTTCTTCAAAATTAGACGCCCTTCACTGGGCTAGGAAGCATTCGTAGAAATTAAATGGTAAAAGAAACTCGCAGCATTCGTCGTCAGGTTCTGCCGAATGGCCTCACCGTCATCACCGAGCAGATGCCTCATATCCGCTCCGTCTCCATCGGTGTCTGGCTCAAGTCCGGCTCGCGCGACGAAGATTCCGAGTGGAATGGCATTTCGCACTTCATTGAGCACATGGTTTTCAAGGGCACAGAGACGCGCTCCGCCGAGGCCATCGCCCGCCAGGTCGACTCGATCGGCGGCAACATGGATGCCTTCACCGCCAAGGAATGCATCTGCTTCAACATCAAAGTTCTCGACGAGCATCTTCCTGTCGCCATGGATGTCCTCAGCGACCTCGTGCTCCATCCCGTCTTTGATGCCGGAGACATCGCGAAGGAGCGCGGCGTAATCCTTGAAGAAATAAAAATGGATCAGGACAATCCCGACTACCTGGTCCACGAGATCTTTACCCAGAGCTTCTGGAAGGATCATTCGCTCGGCTTGCCTATCCTCGGCACACGCGAAACTGTAAAAAAGTTTGAGCGTCCCGTAGTTAATCGCTTCTATGGACATCACTTCGCACCGGGCAATCTTATCGTCAGCGCCGCCGGCAATCTTGAGCACGAGCATTTCGTCGAGTTGGTCGAGAAGCATTTCGCGCAGGTCAAACCCGCGAAGAATGGATTGCATTCGCCAGCGCCCAAGACTTTTTCACGCATCAACCTGCGCAACAAGAAATCGCTGGAGCAGGTGCAAATCTGCATTGGAGTGCCGTCGCATCCCATGGCGCACGAACGCCGCTATGCTTCTTACATCATGAATACGCTGCTTGGCGGAGGCATGAGCTCGCGCCTGTTTCAGAATATTCGCGAGCGTCAGGGTTTGGCTTATTCCATCTACAGCGACCTCAATCCCTATCGCGATACCGGCTCGATGTGCGTTTATGCGGGCACGTCGCGCGAATCGGCAATTAAAGTAGTCGAGTGCGTGGTCGAGGAATTCCGCAATCTGAAAACGACGCCGGTTCCCGAAGAAGAATTGCGCCGTTCCAAAGATCAGCTCAAAGGCAGCCTGATGCTGTCGCTCGAATCTTCGACCGCCCGCATGTCGAATCTCGCGCGCCAAGAAATGTACTATGACCATTTCTATGGCCTCGACGAACTGATCGAGCGCATCGAAGCGGTCACCGTCGAAGACCTGCAGCAAACTGCCGAAGAATTCTTCCGCACAGAGCATATTGCCGTCACCATTCTCGGCAATCTGACCGGCTTGAAACTAACCCGCGACCAGTTGGCCTGCTAAGACTATTTACTTAGAAGCGTCGGCGCTCGCCTTGGCGCACTGGGCATCTTGAGCGCTGGTCGCGCCTGAAACGCCAATCGCTCCCACAATCTTGCCGTCGCTGACGAGCGGAATGCCGCCCTCAACCGGCGTTGCGCCTTTCAAGCCCAGAATGCGCAAGCCCTCTCCGCCGGCCGCCAGCGCGTCTTGGAACGCCTTTGTCGGCCGTTTGAACAGGGTAGCGGAGCGGGCCTTGTCCACTGCGACGTGGGCGCTTCCGAGTTGCGTGTTATCCATCTTTTCGTAGTAAACAAGGTCACCAGCCGGGTCGACAATGGCAACCGCGATGGACCAGTTGTTCTTTGCCGCTTCGGCCAGCGCTGGAATAGCCGCCTTCTTGGCGTTCTCCAGGGTGATGCTCAAACCGTAGGGATTGGGCATCTGCGCTCGGGCGACAGCAAAAAGACAACTCACAAACACGATGGCGATGGTCGTCCTGCTGACGATCATTCTCACGACCCAGCTCTGTGGCATGTCTGATCCTCCTCTAATTAGTTGGATTTGCGCGAAAAGCGTTGCAAGCAACCGCCACAAACTAATGTGCGCCGCAAGCCCTGTCAATGAGCAATTCAATAATTGAAACAGACCTTCTTCATTCGGCATGTTATTCTGTCCCGCTCGACTGAGCGGATTCCTCATGTCCCTGCGCATCCCGGGCTTTATTCTGGCCGCCGCGCTTTTGCTCGGCTATCGCCTGATCAAGCCACGTACGCCAACCACCGACCCGCCCGATCGCTGGAATCTTTTTACCCTGTTTCTCGCGAGCGCCCTTACGCTCTTCGTCGAACTCGCACTCATTCGCTGGGTCGCCACTGAGGTTAGGGTATTTGCTTATGTGAAGAATCTGGCTCTGCTGCTTTGCTTCCTGGGCTTCGGAGTCGGCTGCGCTCTGGCTCGCCAGCGTCCGCGCTGGCAGGCGGCGCTCACTGCTCTTGTCGGACTAATCGTCGTGGTTCGTCTTCCCTGGCATGGCCCCGAGATTATGGAGGGCCTCTCGCAATACCTCGGCGCCGCTCAAGATATTGATATTTGGGCGACCCACACAGTTCACGACACCCCCGGCTTTCTGCTGGCTGTAATCATCACGGCCATATTGCTTCTTCTTATTACTTACATTTTCATTCCCATTGGACAAACGGTTAGCCGCCAGATCGAACTCGCTCCGCGTCCGCTCTATGGTTACTCGTGGAATCTCGCCGGTAGTCTGGCGGGCATCCTCGCATTCTTTGCCGTCTCCTGGCTGGCGCTGCCTCCGGCAGTTTGGTTCGCGATCGTTCTGGCGGGCATGGCGCTACTCCAATCCGGTCGCCGCAACGCCATATGGATCGCCGCCGCCATCGTGCCCGTCGCCTTGCTCCTCTTCGATCCTTCTACGCCGCACCACTTCAACCTGTGGACTCCTTATCAACAAATCGAAGTAGAGGACTTCCTCTTTCCGGACGGCGAACTCTACCGCAGTTTGATCCGCGTCAACCACACCGGCTACCAGGTCGTAGCCAATCTTTCTCAAGACTTTCTGGCTCGCCATCCCGGCGTGTTGAAAGAAGCGCCGGAAGATAATCCCTACAACCTGCCTTTTCGCTTTGCTACGGCCAATCCGAACGTCCTGATTGTCGGATCGGGCACCGGCAATGACGTGGCCGCCGCGCTGCGCTATCAGAGCCGCGCCGTCGACGCCGTTGAAATCGATCCTAAGATTCTCGGCCTCGGACGCCGCCGCCATCCCGAGCACCCCTACGGTGATCCTCGCGTCGCCGCACATCTCACCGACGCCCGTGCCTTCATGAAGCGCACGGCTAAGCGATACGATCTCATCCTCTTCGGATTGCTTGACTCCCACACTCAGCTCTCCGACTACTCCAACATGCGCCTCGACAACTTCGTCTATACGGAAGAGTCCTTCCGCGAAGCGCGATCTCTGCTCGCGCCGAACGGAGTCATGTTTATAAAATTTCAAGTCAATCATGGATTTGTCGGACAACGCCTGGCCGAAATGTTGACTGACACTTTCGGCAAACCTCCGCTGATTTTCTCTGCCACGTCCAGTTACACCACCGATGCCAGTTGCTTCGTGATTGCACCGTCGAACCAGGTAGAGACGAGTCTCGAGTCCGACTCCCGCCTGCGACAATTTGTGGATGGCCATCGGCGATCATTTCTCGCTTCATCATCCCAAGCTGCCGGCACAGGCGCGGCGGTGGCTACTCCGGTCGCCGTAACTACCGACGACTGGCCCTATCTCTACCATCAGGGACACTGGATCCCCGGCATCTTCTACCTGCTCAGCGCGCTCGTCATTCTGCTCGCGGCGCTTTTTTATTTCCAGATTCCTGAGGCGCGCAGCCGCGTCCCGTCTCTATTTTTCTTCGGCGTGGGTGCAGGATTTCTGCTGCTCGAAACCCAGATCGTCAGCCGGTTGGCCTTATATTTTGGGACGACGTGGCAGGTCAACGGCATCGTTATTGCCGCGATTCTGTCGGCGCTTCTGCTCGCTAACTTTGTTATTGAAAAAAGCGGGCAGCCGCGAGCGGCTACCAGCGCCTGGATACGCGGCCTGACAATGACCGGTCTTCTCGCCGGCATCGCCTGCGCCTACTTCGTACCTTTTAGCCGAATTCCCGGATCGGCCGCGTTGGTCGGTTGCGTCGCTGCCGTCATCTTCGCGATCCCGGTTTTTTTTGCCGGATTATTGTTCGCCTCTGAATTCCGATCGGCCGAATCGCCCGCGGCCGCTCTGGGCGCCAACATGCTCGGAGCCGTCGTCGGTGGCCTCCTTGAAAACCTCTCGCTCATCATCGGCATGAAAGCGCTTCTGATCGTGGCCGCGTTGTTGTACTGCGTGGCTGCCCTGGGCTTCCGCAGCCTCGCTCCCGCGGCCGCGAGGAAGTGAGCGGGATCGCAATTGACCGTAATGACGATTCAGGAAAACGTCCCGCTGGCGCCGCGAACGACCTTGCAGGTCGGCGGAGCGGCCCGCTACTTCGCAGAAGCAAAAAGAGAAGACGAAGTCCGCGAGGCAGTACTGTTCGCAAAATCCCGCGACCTGCCCTTGCTGGTGCTGGGCGGAGGAAGCAACCTGGTGATCTCCGACGCGGGCTGGCCCGGGCTCGTGTTGAAGGTCGCAATCGGCGGCATTCTCACTGACACGAGGTCCTCATCGGGCAACTCCGCGCTCTTCGGCATAGGCTCGGGCGTCAATTGGGATGAGTTCGTGGCCCAGGCAGTGGCACAGAATTGTGCCGGAGTCGAATGCCTGAGCGGCATTCCAGGAAGCGCCGGCGCAACGCCGGTGCAAAACGTTGGCGCTTACGGGCAAGAGGTAGCCGATACGATTGAATCGGTGCGTGCTCTGGATTTGCGCGCTTCCGATTTGAAGGATGTAGTCCTGCCCAAACCGGCGTGCGGATTCCGCTATCGCTCGAGCATCTTCAACACTGCCGAGCGCGGCCGCTACATCATCGTGCGCGTGAACTACCGATTGAGGCGGGGCGGCGCTCCGAGTTTGAAATATGCCGATTTGCAAAAACATTTTACGGGAAAGAGTGCCCGGCCCTCGCTCGCCGAGGTGCGCGAGGCCGTTCGCGAAATTCGGCGATCGAAAGGAATGCTGATCGTCCCCGGCGACGACGATTGCCGAAGCGCCGGATCATTCTTCAAGAATCCCGTGCTTAACGAAGCGCAATTCAAAGAACTGGCCGACCGCGCCGCCGCGAAAGGATTAAAGATTCCCAGTTACCCAGCGCTCGACGCGCAGCACAAAATTTCGGCGGCGTGGCTGGTGGAGCACTCTGGATTTTCGAAAGGTTACACGCTGGGAGCCGCCGGGATTTCGAACAAGCACGCGCTGGCACTGATCAATACCGGCAACGCCAAAGCGAGCGACATTGTCGCCCTGAAAGATGAAATCCAGCAAGGTGTCCGCAAAGCTTGGGGCATTCCGCTGGAACCCGAACCGGTGTTCGTAGGATTTTGACGCAGGAATCAGGGCGGCCCATCCCGAAGATACGGATTCCCCCATGCCGGCCCAGAGGTGTCCGCTACCGCGAGATCCGCCCCGGTGATTCATCGGCCAATTCGCGCGCGCGCTTGAATATCCTTTGGAACATCTCTTTGGTCAGCTTTCCCGTCTGCGTATTTTGATTCGATGGATGATACGACGCCAGCAGTACGCGTCCATCGGGCAGCGCATATTCGGCGCCATGGCGAAATTCATACTCACGCTTGCCTGCGATTCGCTTCCGGCGCACGAGGTAGTTGAGATACGCTTCGAATCCGATTCTTCCCAGCGCCACAATCACTCGCAATTGCTTCAGCCCTTCAAGTTCTCTTTCGAGATACGGCGCACAGTTGGCAAGCTCTTCTGGAAGAGGTTTATTGTCCGGCGGCGCACAGCGCGCGGCTGCGGTTATATAGAGGTCGGTGAGCACCAGACCGTCGTTGCGGTCGGTGGCTGTTGGCTGATTCGCAAATCCCGCCTCATACAACACCGGATACATAAATTTTCCCGAAGCGTCTCCCGTGAAAGGCCGCCCGGTGCGATTGGAGCCATGAGCGCCCGGAGCGAGGCCAAGCACAAGCACGCGCGCCTTCGGATCGCCGAATCCGGGAACTGGTTTTCCCCAATATTCATGATCGCGATAGGCGCGTCGCTTCTCGCGAGCGATGAGCTCACGATATACGACGAGGCGCGGACAGCGCACACAACCAACGATCTCAGCGTTCAAAACCTTGAGCCAGGTGGGAGCGGGCATTCGCCTTCATTGTATTTGCTCGTGTGGCCTGTGTGGCGCGGACGCCCGATCCGCGGCCTTTGTAGTTGCCTTTCCTCCTTGCGTTTCCGCTCAATCTTTCGTTCCTCTGACTCTAGATTCGCTGCGCGCGTTTCGCGGACGAGGGCGTCCGCTCCCCACAAACCGAGGCTCGTTACTTTAGTGGGGTGGATATCCCCCTCCGCCGTTTGACGTTGCTCTTCGAGAGTCTTTACACTCATGGTTGCGGCACAATGCGTCGCGGCGGAGCACCACCCTCCGACTCTGCTGCCGCTGGCCGTTTTGGAAAGGCAACTGTGAGCCCCACGGATATTAAAAGCGACGATATAAAAGACGACACGGTCAAAGACGGCCCAGCTAAAGAAGGCTCCACCAAGCGCGAGATTCAGGTTGAAATTCCGGTCGCGGACGTGAACCGGCAGACCGATGCGCTCATTCAGAAATATCAGAAGTTGGCGCGCATTCCCGGCTTCCGCCGCGGCCATGTTCCGGCGTCGATCATCCGCCAACGTTTTTCTGAAGAAATCAAGACCGACATGGTTGAGGCGCTGATTCCGCGCTACTTCCGCCAGGAGGCCGAGAGGCTCAGCCTCCATCCCGTCTCGCAGCCTCGGGTCACCGACCTGCACCTGCACGATGGTGAACCGCTGCGCTTCAAAGCCGCCTTCGAAGTGTTGCCCGAGATCAAGCTCCAGGGCTACAAAGAACTGCGCGCCGATAAGCCCGAGATTGCAGTTTCCGAGGCCGACGTGGAGCAGGCGATCAACGATCTGCGCGAGCGTCAGGCCGCGTTCAATCCCGTCGAAGGCCGCGCCCTCGCTGACGGCGATTTCGCCCAGGTTTCGCTCGATGGTAATCCGAAGGCCACCGAGGGTCAGAAGACTGAGGGCCAGAAGAAAGACAGCAAGAAAGATGAAGGCCAGCCCGTCCACATGGATGAAGTGCTGGTCGAAATCGCCGGCAAAAATACCATGCCGGAATTCACCGAACATCTGCGCGGCGCCGTCGCCGGCGATGAGCGCACCTTCGATGTCAGCTATCCCGAAGACACGCAGGACAAGCGCCTGGCGGGCAAGACCTTCACCTACACCGTAAAAGTTCAGGCCATCAAGCAGAAGGTCCTGCCCGAATTGAACGACGAGTTCGCGAAGTCACTGGGGGAATTCCAGTCAGTGGACGATATAAGAAAGGTGATTCGCGAGCAGATCGAAGCCGAGCGCAAGCATGAAGCCGAACACGCCGCCAAGGACAAGCTGGTTGGCGAACTGATTCAGCGCAACGAGTTTGAAGTGCCCGATTCGCTGATCGATCAACAGATTGACATACGTCTGGAGCGCGGCCTGCGCGCGCTGGCGGCGCAGGGGCTGACCGCCGAGCAGATGAAGAAAATGGATTTACAGCGTCTGCGCGTAGGGCAGCGCGATCAGGCGATTCACGATGTGAAGGCTGCGCTGCTGCTCGAAAGAGTGGCAGAGGAAGAAAACGTGCAGGTCAGCGACGAAGAACTGAATCACGAACTGGAGGCGCTGGCCCAGCAATCCAAACAGACGTCCGAAGCAGTGCGCGCTCGTTTGACACGGGATGGGGGCCTCGATAGGATACGAACTAGAATCCGCAACGAGAAGACCCTCGATTTTCTGTATCGTCAGTCCGCGTAGTTAACCATAAAAAACGCGGGCCATTTCGATCCTCCCCTGAGCCGCCAAGACCGACTGAGGGCAGGAGTGTGGAAAGGGAGAACGTGAACACGAATTCCAACGAGGCACAAATGATGCTCGTACCGATGGTGATCGAATCCACGGGGCGGGGCGAACGCGCCTACGACATTTATTCGCGGCTGTTGCGCGACAACATCATTTTTATCGGCACGCCGATCGATGACAACATCGCTAACCTGGTTATTGCCCAGATGCTGTTCCTCGCGCAGGAAGACCCGGAGAAAGATATTCAGCTCTACATCAACTCGCCCGGTGGCTCGATCACTGCCGGCATGGCCATCTACGACACCATGCAATATGTAAAGAATGACGTGACTACAATCTGCATCGGTCAGGCCGCGTCCATGGCGGCGCTGCTGCTTTCGGCGGGCGAAGCGAAGAAGCGCCTGGCGCTGCCGAATTCGCGCATCCTCATTCACCAGCCCTCGATGGGTGGGCTTTCCGGTCAGGCGACCGACATCGACATTCATGCGCGCGAAATTCTGCGCATGCGCGAGATTACTAATCAGTTACTGGCCAAGCACAGCGGCCAGAAGCTGGATAAAGTGGAGAAGGACGTGGAACGCGACTTCATCATGAATTCGCAGCAGGCGAAGGAGTATGGAATCATCGACGATATCATCTACAAGACGCGATAGAGGATATGATCGGCAATTCGTGACCGAGTAAAGACGCGGCGGGTGCCCGATTCTCACGTCGCGTTTTTTGCGACGTGAGGTGGGTCCAGCGTTAGGGTGGGTCCAGACATCAGGGCGGCTGAAGTACCAGAAAAGGAGCACGGCAGTGAAAACCAGATCGGGTTCGGAAGAAATGTTGCGCTGTTCGTTCTGCCACAAGTCGCAGGACGCGGTCGCGAAACTGATCTCGTCGCCGAGCGACTATCCCCGGGCATACATCTGTGACGAGTGCGTGGCCGTGTGCAATTCGATTCTCGAGGATGACCGCACCGCGACTCCTTCGGCCGCGGTTCCCAACCAACTGCCGAAGCCGCAAGAAGTGAAAAATTTCCTCGACGAATACGTCATCGGGCAGGAGCAGACCAAGAAGAAGCTGGCCGTCGCCGTCTATAACCACTACAAGCGCATCTACATGAACCGCCAGCGCGGCAGCGATGGCGTCGAACTCACCAAGTCGAACATCCTGCTGATCGGGCCGACCGGCACTGGCAAGACTCTGCTGGCGCAAACGCTCGCCCGCATGCTCGATGTCCCCTTCGCCATCGTCGATGCGACGACGCTCACCGAAGCAGGTTACGTGGGCGAGGACGTCGAGAACATCATCCTCAAGCTGCTTCAGGCGGCCGAAGGCGATGTCAGCCGAACCCAGACCGGCATCATCTATATTGACGAGATTGACAAGATCGGGCGCAAGGACGAGAACCCGTCGATCACGCGCGATGTCTCGGGCGAGGGCGTGCAGCAGGCCTTGCTGAAGATTCTCGAAGGCACGATCGCAAACGTTCCCCCGCAAGGCGGCCGTAAGCATCCGCATCAGGAATTCACCCCCGTCGATACCACCAACATTCTCTTCATTTGCGGCGGCGCGTTCGTTGGCCTGGAGAAAATTATCGGCCGCCGCATCGGCAAGAAAGCTCTCGGCTTCCGCACTGGAGCGGAAGAGGAAACCGAGCAGACCGTCGCCTCGTCGAAGCGTAACTTCGAGCTCGTTTCCGAAGCGCAGCCGGAGGACCTGATCAAATTCGGCCTGATTCCGGAGTTTGTCGGGCGCCTGCCGGTCATGGGCGTGTTGCAGCAGCTGGATGAAAATGCGCTGGTCGAAATTCTGACTCGCCCGAAGAACGCAATCGTGAAACAATACCAACGGCTGTTCGAGTTTGAGAATGTACGGCTGAAGTTCAGCGATGACGCGAACCGCGCGATCGCCCGCCAGGCCATGGCGCGCAAAGTAGGCGCTCGCGGCTTGCGCATGATTCTCGAAGAGCTGATGCTGGAGTTGATGTACAGTCTTCCCAGCCAGAAGAAGGTAAAGGAATTTGAAGTGACCCGCGAGATGGTGGAGAAGCGCGACGTCTCGCTGTCAATGATCGAGAAAGCGGCAAGTTAGTGGGTGAGGAAGTGGTGGCCCATCCTAGCGTCGCGCTTTTTGCGGCGCAGGGTGGGTAAACGTAGGTAAACCAGGACTAGGTAGGGAGAAGGCGCATTGTCGAACCCCAAGGAAAAATTCGAGAGCAAGAAACTGCCGATGATGCCCATTCGCGATGTGGTCATCTTCCCGCACATGATGACTCCGTTCGTGGTGGGGCGGGAGTCGAGCGTTCGCGCCCTCGAAGAAGCTCTGGCCAGCGACAAAAAAATCTTTCTCGCCACCCAGCACGACGCTTCCATCGACGAACCGAAGGCCAACGACATCTTCCAGGTCGGCACCATCGTCAATATCGTGCAGAGCCTCAAACTGCCCGACGGCAACATCAAAGTATTGGTTGAAGGCATCGAGCGCGGCAAGATTCTGCAAGTCGTCGAAACCGATGGCTATCTCCAGGCTACGGTGCGCGTCGCTCGCTATGCCACCGAAACTACGCCGCAGATTGAAGCCGGCATGCAGCGCGTCACCGGCATGTTCGAGCAATATGTGAAGCTCTGCCAGTCGCTGAACTACGAGACCATGATCGCCGCCGTGCGCATGGAGGATCCGGCCAAGCTTACCGACACCATCGCCGCCAACCTGCAACTCTCGATCGAAGAGAAACAGGGCTTGCTCGAAATCTTCGATCCCGCCGAGCGCCTGAACCGCATCGGCGACGTGCTTGATGTCGAAATCGAAAAGCTCAACATGGATCGTACCATCCAGTCGCGCGTGAAGCGGCAGATGGAGAAGGCGCAGAAAGAGTACTACCTCAACGAGAAGATCAAGGCGATCCAGAAGGAACTCGGCCGCGGCGAAAAGAGCGAGTTCGACGAACTGAAGAAAAAGGTCGAGTCGGCGGGGATGCCGAAAGAAGTTCGCGACAAGGCGATCCAGGAACTGAAAAAGCTGGAAGCGATGCCGCCGATGTCGGCGGAGTCGACCGTCTCGCGCAACTATCTCGATTGGCTGCTGGCGGTGCCCTGGAAAAAGCGGTCGAAGGAAATCCGCAACATCACGCGCGCTGAGAAAACTTTGAACGAAGATCATTATGGCCTGGAGAAGATCAAGGAGCGCATCCTCGAGTTTCTCGCCGTCCGCCAGTTAGTCAAGAATCCCAAGGGTTCGATTCTTTGCTTCGTCGGGCCTCCAGGCGTCGGCAAGACTTCTCTGGGAATGTCGATTGCCAAAGCCACCGGACGCAAATTTGTCCGCATGTCGCTCGGCGGCGTGCGCGACGAAGCCGAAATCCGCGGCCATCGCCGTACTTACATCGGCGCCCTGCCCGGCCAGATCATCCAGATGATGAAAAAGGCCGGCACCAAGAATCCGGTCTTCATGCTCGACGAAGTCGACAAAATGTCGATGGACTTCCGCGGCGATCCTTCGGCGGCGCTGCTCGAAGTGCTTGATCCCGAGCAGAATTTCATGTTTGTCGATCACTACCTCGACGTCGAGTACGACCTGTCGCAAGTCTTCTTCGTAGCCACCGCGAACGTGATGCACACCATTCCACCTGCCCTTCAAGATCGCATGGAAGTGTTACGCCTGCATGGCTACACCGAACCGGAAAAAGTAGAAATCGCCAAGCAATTCCTGATCAAGAAGCAAATGCTGCAAGCGGGGCTGACTGAGAAAAATATTCAGTTCTCCGACGATGCGATCCGCCAAATCATTCGCGGCTATACCCGCGAAGCTGGCGTACGCAACCTTGAGCGCGAGATTGGCAACATATGTCGCAAGGTTGCGCGCAAGGTTGTAAAAGAAGGCGCGGGCTTCACAGCCGCGATCGATCCTGAAAAAATTGGCGACTGGCTAGGCGTCCTCAAGTTCCGTGACACCCTGGCCCACGAGAAGAGCGAAGTCGGCCTCGTCACCGGCTTGGCCTGGACTGAAGTAGGCGGCTCGATCCTCAGCACAGAGGCCACTGCCGTCGACGGTAAAGGCAAGCTCACCCTGACCGGAAAACTGGGCGACGTGATGCAGGAATCGGCGCAGGCGGCGATGTCCTACATACGCTCACGTGCCGTACGGCTCGGCCTGTCTCGCGATTTCTATCGCAACCTCGACATTCACGTGCACGTGCCGGAAGGGGCGATTCCAAAGGATGGCCCCTCTGCCGGAATCACCATCGCAACCGCTCTGGCCAGCGCGCTGAGCCGGATTCCAGTGCGCCGCGACCTCGCCATGACCGGCGAAATCACGCTGCGCGGCAAGGTTCTGCCGATCGGCGGCCTGAAAGAAAAGCTTCTCGCCGCCCACCGCGCGGGCCTCTTCGAAGTATTCCTGCCGCAGGAAAACGAAAAAGACGTCGCCGAGGTT
>JBEKXO010000051.1:0-24968 GCA_049511995.1 Terriglobales bacterium | reverse complement strand
CGATCGACCTTCAGCACCACGCCGCGTAGCGTGTGCTCGTCCACCGGCTTCGGGCGAGGCGCGGCGAAACGGACGTAGTCGGTAATCTCTTCTCCGAAGCGGTCGGCGGCAACACCCTTTGCCAGATTCGCCGCCACTGGCGAAAAAATGTCGCGCGCGTGAAAGGTATTGCTGCGCGGCTGCAAGAAATAATGTTCGGCGGTGATGTTGCGGACGGAGAGCCTCTCTTCGCGAGCGTAGACCAGCGAGAGCACGCCATTATCGGGAGCGACAAACAAATGGCGGTCGCCGGTCAGCACGATGGGCCGTCGCGCCGTCCCCACGCCCGGGTCGACGATCACCATGTGCACAGTGCCGGACGGGTAGTAGGAATACGCCTGCGAAATAGTCAACGCACCATCGAGGATATCGAACGGCTGCACCGCATGGCTGATGTCGATGATCTGCGCGTCAGGAGCAATCTCAAGCATGACACCCTTCATGGCGCCGATGAAATGATCGTTCAATCCGAAATCAGTAGTGAGCGTTATGATTGCGGTACGAGCCAATTCGCTACCTCATTGAGTTTAGGAAATTTGTAGGAGCCCCACCGAAGTATCAAACGCCGCACAATGGCGCGTCAAGGAGTGTGCAGTAACCACAAAGGGCACTAAAGTCCACGGAGGTCTGAGGGTATGCCCGATGTCCTTCGTGCCCCTTAGTGCCCTTTGTGGTTAACGCCTTTAGCCCTTAGTCGACCGCGACATCACCCGAGCCGGTATGCACGGAGATCATTGGCCCGCCGCCGAGCACCTTGCCCACTACGCTTTTCTTCATCTCCTCAATGCGGCCTTGCACGGTGGTTGTCACGGGATGGCCCAGCGTGACCCTTCCTGAACTCGAAGAAACATCGACATCGAAAGCCGCGTCGGATGGAACATTCAAAGTCACATTTCCCGATCCGGTGCGAACGCTCCACATACTCTTTGGCAGGCCTTTGCCGTGGATGTCACCGCTGCCCGCCTCGGCATGAAATCCGCCATTGATGCCGCTGACGTTGATATTGCCGGAGCCGGTTCGAATCTCCATGTCGCCCGAGCCCGTCTCCTCGATCTCGATGTCACCGCTGCCAGCTTTGATCTTCGCCGGGCCGGCTAGGTTGCGGCCGCGCACGTTTCCTGATCCCGTCTGGAAGCGCATCTCACCGGCGAGACGCGCCAGCTTCAAATCGCCCGAGCCGCTCTCTAGCTCGATGTTGCCCCTAAGGCCTTCAATCGTCTGATCGCCGCTACCGGTATGGGCGCGAATGGCGGTTTCTTCCGGAACAGTGATGTCGTAGTCGACCGAGATGTCATGGAGGTTCACGTAGTCGATGCGAATGCTGTTGCCGTTCTGGCGAATGGGAGGATTCGATTGCAACTCCTGCACTTCCCCCTTGTGGTCGCCGCCAAACCACGAATTACTGGAATGGATCTTGGCATGAATCGTCACCGTGCCCGCAGTCCCATTTCGCACGGTGATGTCGCCGGAGCGAGTCAGCACCTCAAGATCGACCGGTCCGCCGACCTGAAAAGAACGGTCAAAGGTTCCGATGACCGAGGCAAAGCCGGCCAGCGAAGTAGCCAGAATAAAAACCAGCGTTCTAGTCGCGCGATGGTGAAGCCATGAAATAGTTGTCATAGTAATCGTGTCTCCTAATCTTAGTGTTCCAGTTTCGGGCTCCATGGTCCGAGCCAGGGACCTGTGGTTTCAATTACCACTCCGTCGCTGCGCGGGCCTGCTCCTGCCAGCGCTGAACATTCACGCCCTTCACAAGCAGCCACAGCATCAGCAAGAATTCCGCTATGAAGCCAAGGGGCAGAATGTAGTGAGCCAGATTGTTTGCCAGCGGCGGTGAAAGAAAGATCATCCAACCCAACCCCGCCAATGCCATCAGCGCTCCGAGAATTCGAGGCAGAAACGTTGACCTCAAAATCAGGCAGCCGATCAGGAAGTCAAAGAATCCGAAAAATACGATGCCGATCTGTTCCGCTTGAGAACGCAATCTCAGAATCGTGAGCACCAGCGCCTGCAACTGCTCCACCTTAAATACGGTCAAGTACTGCGCGCCTCCCAACAGCGTGAACGGAGCGACATAACCGACGTACCCAACAGCCTGAACGCCACATCCGGTGAGGCTGAAGAATGCTGCGAGTAAAGCGAGGCTCCTGCTCACCGGCCTGAACAATTGATAAAAGAGAGCCGTCACGGCGATATACAGCGCGGTCGCGATGACGTTGATGGCGAAACCCACCCGAAACAACGTCTCATGCGTCAGGATGTTGTTCGCCGTAGCTGCAGCATCGTCAGATACGACAAGCCCTTTCATGAAAAACGCGGCGGACATCACCGTCACGAAGTAAAGCAAGTAGACGACACTGGTTATCCTTGTCTTGGGACAAGGCAAAACCGCCGCGACCGTCATGTCTGCTCCGAGCAGCTTTCTTGATACCCGTTACCTGTCACCGACAGGCCGCCGTTCTACTGCAGCACAACCTGATCGCCTTCCTTCAGCCCCGATAGCAGCTCGGTCTTGGCGCCATTCGAGATTCCAATATTGACGGCGATTTTCTTTTTGCCATCCTTCGCCTTCGGATCGGGCACTTCGACGGACGCCTTCTTATCCTTGTCGTAAATGATCGAGCCTTCCGGAATCTGCAACACGCCCTTGTGCTCTTCGAGAATGATCTCGGCATTGGCCGTCATCATCGCCTTAAGCACGCCCTCCGGATTATTGATCGAGACACGCACCTCAAAAGTCGTGACGTTATCTTTCTCCACGCCCATCGGAGAGATCTTCGTCACCTTGCCCGTAAAGGTCTTGTCCTTGAACGATTCGACCTTGATGCGCGCCGGCTGCCCCAGATAAACCTTGCCGATATCGCTCTCGTCCACTTTGCCCTTGACGTAGACTTCGCTCGTATCGCCAAGCGTCATCACGAGCGTCGCCGTCGAACCCAGCACCAGAATCGAACTCACCGCGTCGCCAATTTCCACGTCGCGCGATAAGACAATTCCATCCAGCGGAGATTCAATCGTTGTGTAGCTCAGCTGCTCTTCCAATTGCTTGAGATTGGCGTGATCCTGCGCCAACTGCCCCTGCGCCTGCCCGATCTTCGCCTGCAATACCACCAACTGCGCCTTGGCGACATTCTGCTTGTTGAGCGACATCTTGTAATTCTTCTCGGCGTCGTCGAGCGCGGACGCCGAAACCACGCCGTCTTTAGCCATGCCATTGGCCCGCTCATACGCTCGCTTCAACAGCGGAACGTCCGGACCCTCCGCGTCGACTTTGGCTCGCTCCAGATCGGCGCGCGTGCCATTCAAGCTGGCCTCGGACGCCTCAAGCTGCGCGCGCGCCTGATCGACCCGCGCCTGAATCTCATCCCGATCGAGTTCAGCCAGCACCTGACCCTTTTTTACCCGGTCGCCGTAATCGACGTAGAGCTTTTTCACAATGCCGCTAGCCTTCGATTTGACCTCAACCTTGGTGATCGGCTCGATCTTGCCCGTAGCCACCACGCTCTTCGCGAGGTCCCCCTTCTCAACCTTTGCCAGCTTCGAGGGGTCGATCTTCACGCCGCCGCTGTATGCGGCCAGGGCGCCGGCCACTACAAGAACTACGACGACCGCCGCGATCGAAGACCAGATGATGATACGTTTGCGCCGCTTCCTCTTACCATTACCGTTGCCTTCCACGACCGCCTCCTGCTTGATTGCAACTCTCAGAACTGCCATTCACCTGTTGTTACGTGAGAAACCTCAGAATAGTTCCTGAGAAGTTCCCGACAAAATTCGCCGTGCCAGCCGAATTCATGCCATCTCACTCTGCCCGCTATATCCAATTAGACCGCTGAGAAAGGAAAAAGAAAGCACGAATCGCGCTGGCGATTAAAGGGTTTATGCCTTAATTGTACCGCGATCCCAATCACAGACTCGCTACCAAAAAAAATGGACCCGATTCTCCTTGGTGATCCTTAGTGCCCTTGGTGGTAAACGATTCTTCCTCATTCAACCCGCGATTCGATCCATCGTCCCAAATTCTCTCCTGCCTTTTCCGGTCCCCTGCCACCTCCGACCTTCCCCTTGCTTTTCCCCAAAGTCTGACTCTTTATCCCTTTGGAATGTTAGAATTAGGCTTACATGATTGCGTACGTGCTGCTGCGGGTGTTCGTTATCCTGCTCCTGGTGGCGGCCAATGCTTTCTTCGCCGCGGCCGAGTTCGCGCTCGTCAGCGTCCGCGAGACCCGCATCCTCCAGCTCATCGAATCCCACCGCGCCGGCGCCCGCATCGTCCTCAAGCTTCACCAGCAACTCCAGCGTGTCGTCAACGGCGTCCAACTCGGAATCACCATCACCAGCCTCAGCCTCGGCTGGATAGGCGAGCCCGTCCTGGCGCGCCTCTTCGAAGCCTGGATCGGCAGCATTCCCCACGCCATCGTCTACGCCCACGCCATCGCCGTCACCATCGCCTTCGTCGCCATCACTAGCCTGCACGTGATCCTTGGCGAACTCGTTCCTAAGTCGCTAGCCTTGCAGCGCGCCGAGCGCGTCGCCCTCGCCGTAGCCGCGCCCATGGACGTCTTCCTTACCATCACCCGCCCCGTCACCGTCGGCATGAGCCGCGTCGCTGGATTCGTCCTCCGCGCCTTCGGCACCCGCGAAATCCGCCACGGCTCCGTCCACTCTCCCGACGAGCTCAAGCTCATCGTTACCGCCGCGCACCATTCCGGCCAGCTTTCCAACGCGCAGGAAGAGATGCTGCTCAATGCCCTCGAACTCGACAGCATCACCGCCCGCCAGGTGATGGTCCCGCGGACCAGAATTTTTTCCCTGCCCTCTGATCTCAACCTCGACGAGGCGCTCTCGCGCGTGGTCGACGATCAGCACTCGCGCGTCCCGGTGTATGACCCGCAACGCGGCCCCGAACACATCGTCGGAGTCCTCTACGCCAAAGATTTAATGCGGTGGACGCGCCAACGCCTCGGCCCGGTCGTAGCTCCGCCCGCGGCCCAACGTATTTCTCAGATGAAAGTCAGCCAGGTCATGCACGATGTTCTAGTCGTGCCCGAAACCAAATCGCTGCTGGAACTGCTAAGCGAGTTTCAGCAGCGCAAGCGCCACCTCGCCGTGGTGGTCGATGAATTCGGATCGACCGCCGGAGTCATCAGCGTGGAGGATGTCGTCGAACAACTCGTAGGCGAGCTCAAAGACGAATACGACGTAGCTGCTCCGCAGCCCGTGGTGACGGACGCAAACGCGCCTTTGGTCCTCGACGGAGCCATCAACATTCGTGACCTTGAAGCTCAATACGAAATGCAACTTCCGCAAGACGAAGGCTATGAGACCCTCGCTGGATTCGTTCTCTCGCGGCTTCAGAAAGTGCCCACCGGCGGCGAGGCCTTCGACTATGAAGGACGCTGTTTCGTGGTAGAAAAAATGGACGGCCATCGCATCGCGACGGTGAGGATCGAGGCCATATCGAAGGCGCAGCCAACCACAGCGCCAGCGCCCGTCGAGCAAGCCGGCGATTGATGGGTTTTGGGTGGCGCAGCGCTTAAGCGCTCCGGTACTAGCAGCCTTTTGAATGCGGCTTGAAGCCGCTGAGGTGAAATGCCGCGCTACATCCTATCCCGCCTCTTCTACACCCTGCCCGTTATCTGGCTGGTAGTTTCGACCGTCTTCCTTCTAATCCACTTCGTCCCCGGTGACCCCGTCCAACTGATGCTAGGAGAAGGCGCGACCGCTGGAGACATCCAAGCCGCCCGCCACGCCTACGGCCTCGACGTCCCGCTAGGCCGGCAATACCTGAACTACTGGCGGGGCGTCTTACACGGAGACTTAGGAAAATCCTTCCGCTTCAATCAGGGAGTTACGAACTTAATCGCCCAGCGCTATCCCTTCACCTTACAACTAACACTCGCGTCCTTATTAGTTGCAATCGTGTTAGCCATTCCCGCCGGAGTTCGCTCTGCCCAGCGCCGCAATCAATGGGATGACCGCGCCCTGAGTGTAGTAAGTCTCTTCGGCCTGTCGTTCCCTAACTTCGCGTTAGGCCCTGTGCTGATCTTGTTCTTCTCGATTGAGTTAGGATGGCTCCCCGTCAGCGGCTCCGGCACCTTAGCCCACTTAGTATTACCCGCCATCACCATGGGCGGAGCCTTAGCCGCGATCCTAACCCGCATGGTGCGCACGTCAATGTTAGAGGAGTTAGGCCAGGACTACATCCGCACCGCCCGCGCCAAAGGCCTGCCCGAGCGAACGGTAGTCTATCGCCACGCCCTGCGCAACGCCATGATCCCCATCCTGACCGTCTTAGGTTTGCAATTCGGCGCGCTGCTAGCGGGCACAATCGTAACCGAAACCATCTTCTCCTGGCCCGGCATAGGACGCCTAACCATCCAAGCCATAGCCAACCGCGATTACTATCTGGTGCAGGGATGCATTCTGGCGATCGGGTTGACTTATGTGGCAGTGAACTTTCTAACGGACTTACTGTATTCGGCAGTGAACCCGAGGATAAGACAGTAGGCTGACCCTCAACGTCCGCCTATTCTTAGCTCTTATAGGCACGTCGCTTTGTCGCCGCGCTCTTCCTCTTCTTCTTCGAACGTGTCGGCTGATTCCTGCCCCGGATTCTCAGCCCCCTAACTACCACGCGCTTGCGTCCGTTCTTGAAATCATCGTTTGATCTTTCGCCATCCATCATCAGCTTTCCGCAAGCGGCACACGCTCTACCGTGCAAGAGGACAAAGGTAAACTTTACGTGTTTCTTGTAAGCCGGGCATTTAGGATCATCGCAATACACAGTTGTTACCATGCAGCGTGCGCCTCCATTACGGATGCTATCATATTCGCCTTTTGTACGCCATACAACGCCAGGGATATGGGAGACGCATGGTAGCGCCGACATGGCATTCAATTGTCAGGATCGGCCGCAAGAATCTGACTGCAGGTCGGAACGTTATTAGCCCACTGAGCGGGTCCACCAAAATCTTTTTTCACTGTCCTGCATAACGTCCCCGTCTTCGTATCCAGGGCAAAGTATCCATTCCACGGAACGCCTTCAGTGAAAAACCCTGCCGCGGGGATTGGCACGAATTGCTGCGGTTTTGCTGGTGGTTGATTCTGTGGTTGGGGCTGGGATGCGTCACATCCGGCGAGAGCCACAACGGTGGCCGACAATAGGACCAACCAGACACTCTTCATGTCGCTAGGGATTCTACCGCACCTAGCACGAAGCCCTGCCGCGAAAGGGTCAAACCAACTCAACCACCACTCGCTGCCCCACCAATGCCGCCGCTCGCTGCAGACTCGACAGCGTAATGTCGCGTTTCGGATCGAGAATGCGATCCACCTGCGATCGGCTCGTCTTCAACAAGACCGCCATGCGCGCCTTGGAAATCTTTTTCTTCTTCATGGCCTTGGCCAATTGCCAGGCCACGACCTCTTTGACCGCTTGCGCCTGCGCTTCCTCAAAGATGTTTTCATTCTTCAAGAGGTCGTCAATGCTCGATCCCAAATTTTTCTTACTCATTGTTCCAACTCCTTCTGTCGTTTGCGCGCCAGCGCTAAATCGTCCCCAGGCGTGGCCCGTGTTTTCTTAATGAACCCGTGCAGCGCGACAAGGTAGTTCTGATAAAAGCAAATCAGCACCCGTGCAGTTCGATTACCAGGGAGATTTGTACGCACTTCCCACAAACCTTTCCCCATCGGACGGCACAATGGCATGCCCACCGGCCAACGCCATTGCGCACGTAAGAGATCAGTTCCAATGGCACGCCGATCTGCCTCACCCATCTCCTTGAGCCAATCGCGCACCGGCTCCCCGCCAGCATCATTGCGGAAGAATACGAGTTCGACCTTCCGCGGCGTTCTCTCACCAGCCATCTTGAACCGTTTCTAGTGTACCACAAAAGGTACAGGTACGGCATCCTGGAGTTGAAACTGGCATGTTTAGAAATGCACCATTCTGGTGTATAACGATGCCATGCCCGCAACCAAGCACGTTCGCCGCAGTGTCTCCCTCCCCGCTCCCATCGCCAAGCAAGTAGATCGCATGGCCAAGAGCCAGCGCCTGAGCGATACCGCGTCCTTGTCGAGCTCATCGAGTTGGGCATCGAAGCGCGGAAACAGAAAGAGAAGGCATTCTTCGAACTGGCCGAACGCTTCCGCAGCGCCAGTGACCCCAACGAAGCTAAGCAGTTAGGCGACGAGTTGGGACGCCTGGTCTTCGGCGGGTAATGCCGGAGATCGAAAGCGCCGGGAATGGCTCCTCCGTTCGCGAAACAGAAATCCGCCCTTGATCTATATATACAAATAATCTATCCTGTATATACGCTGGAATCGGGACAATCCTATGGCCGCGACCATGACATCCATCCGCCTGGACACTAAACTAGCCGATGAGGCCAAGAAACTTCTCGGCGTAAAATCCCGCACGGAAGCCGTTCACATCGCGCTCCGCGAACTGGTTGCGCTGAAGCGCTTCAAGGCCCTGATGAAAAAGTACGAAGGCAAGCTTTCATTCGCCGGTCTCGATGAGTGACGTTATCATCCTCGACACATCGGTGCTGGTCGATGATATACGCACCCGTCGTTATTCCCAGCGAATCGCGAACCTGGACGGGCTCATTCGGAATTCCGCGGTCGTGATGGCCGAACTGTGGCGGGGAGTCGTAAAGCCCGTGGAGCGGAAGTTTCTCCACGCTCTCGTCCGCAATCATCCCACCCTGACTCCTACGGAAAACAATTGGGCGGAATCGGGTGAGATACTGGGGAAGATTCGCGCGGATCGTGGCTTCACACCAGAAAAGCTGCGCGACATGCATTTCGACGTGCTTATCGCACTGACGGCCCGTTCTCATGGAGCACGCCTCATTACCTCAAACCGCAATGATTTTGAGATGATCAATAGCTACCAGACATTTCGACTTGAGGTCTGGTAGCTATCGTCTGCCGATGTCCACGCTAGCCATCTCGCTCCCGCGCGTTGCGCGCCACAACCCGCTTGCCGCCATCGGAGTCGCGCTCGTTTCCATCTTCGTCTTGGCCGCCATCTTCGCGCCCTGGATCTCTCCGCAAGATCCCGCTCACATCGATCTGCCCAATCGCCTGCAATCTCCTACAGCGCAGCACTGGTGCGGCACCGATGAGCTTGGGCGCGACATTCTCTCCCGCCTGATTTGGGGCGCGCGCATCTCGCTCTTCGTCGGCTCGAGCGTGGTCGCGGGCTCACTCGCGCTCGGCCTCATCATCGGCAGCCTTGCCGGATATTACGGCGGAGGCATCGACCGCTTCGTCAACGTAGTCGTGATGAACGCATTTCTCTCATTTCCAGGCATTCTCATCGCGATTGCTTTTGTAGCTTTTCGCGGCCCGGGAATTTTCAACCTCATCCTTGCGCTCTCTATCGGCGGTTGGGTCGGCTATGCGCGTCTCGTGCGTGCGCAGGTGCTGGCCGTGCGCGAGCGCGAATTTGTCGAAGCCGCGCGCGCTCTCGGCGCCGGCGATCTGCACATTATTACGCGCCATATTTTGCCCAACATTATTCAGCCGGTGATTGTGCAAGCGGCCATCGGCATGGCGGGCGCGGTGCTCGCCGAAGCGACGATGAGCTTTTTGGGATTAGGCGTTCCTCCGCCGACAGCGAGTTGGGGGTCTATGCTCAACGACGCTCGCTCGCATCTTTTCGACGCCCCACATCTGGTGCTTTTTCCGGCGTTTACGGTGATGCTTGCGGTGCTCGCCTTCAATTTTATTGGCGATGCATTGCGCGATCTGCTTGATCCGAGATCGCGCATTGAAGCGGGTTTGTAAGCGCTTGACATCTATAACTTAGCCAGTAAATTCACACGTTTTTAACAATTGCCCAAAATATTTCGGCGTCTCTGGATTCGTCCGCAAGAGGTGACGTTTGGCACGTTCCAACGTCTATAAGCTAAGACCGAAATCGTGGGAACTTTTTCAAGGGTAGTTCGTATCAATCGAAGTGAGACCTAAGACGTTGAGGATGATTTTTATGAACCGACAAATCGAACTCGAATTTCAAGTCGAACGCTTGCAGGATGTAGTTGTCGTGAATTGCTCTGGACGCATGGTGCGCGGAGCTGCGCTCGACCAATTGCGCCGTCGCATCGAACAACTTGATCGCGTCCGCGTGCTCGTGCTCGATGTTTCCAACGTCGATCATCTCGACGCTGGCGGATTGGGAACGCTGCTTCTTGTGCGCCGTTGGGCGGCGCGTAATGGCGCGAGTATGAAGCTGGTGAATCCGCCAGTCTTCTTCCGCCGGCTGCTCGAGGCGACGCATCTCAACTCGGTCTTTGAGATCTCGTCCCTGAAAGAAGCAATCTGTATTCTGCGCGCGAAGGACTGCCAGCCTGCGCGCTTCGCAGTCGCCTGAGCAAGTCTGCAAGGGCGCGATGCGTTATAATTCGCGCCCATGCAATACGACAGCAGTTCTCAGTCGGTAGTTCTCAGTTCTCAGAACTGCACCCTTACCGTCGGGTTTTCCCTTCTGCGTCCGCTTCGCGGTCGCCAATTCGTTCCTTCGACATCCCCAAGTATTAATCGCGCGCGATGACGCAACTCGCCCGCAAATTGCGCGTCACCGATTATTTCTCTCTCGGTTGGGGAACGATGATCGGAGTTGGCTGGCTCGTCGTGATGGACGATTGGCTGCTGCGCGGCGGAACGCTTGGAGGAATTCTCGGCTTCGCCATCGGCAGTATTCTCTTGCTTCCTGTTGGCTATGTGTATGGCAAGTTGGTGAGCGCGATGCCCGACGCGGCGAGCGAAGTGGCTTACACCGCCAAAGTGTTCCCGCGCTCGATCAGCTTCTACACAGGATGGATGATGATGCTCGCCTACTTCATCGTCTGCCCTTGGGAAGCCGTCGCTGTCGGACGAATCGCAGGATATATTTTCCCCGCGCTCGATTCGATCGAGCTATACCGCGTAGCGGGAAAGCCGGTTTATCTGCCGCATCTTGTGATCGGACTTGGGCTCACCGCGCTGGTTACGGTGGTGAATTATCGTGGAATACGGCTGAGCGCGTCCTTCCAGAACTGGAGCACATTCGGCACTCTCGCGCTCTTCGTCGTGTTTGTCGCCATTGGCGTGACGCGCGGATCGTCGGCTAATTTCCCGCCTCTGTTCACGCATACTCCGTTCATCTCCATTTTGCTGGTGCTGCAGATCGTCCCTTACTACATGACAGGATACGAGTCGGTGACCAAGGCCGCCGAAGAAGCCAGTCCGGAGTTTCGCTCGCGCGGATTCTCCCGCGCCATCTTTGCAGCAATCATTGTCGGCGCTGTGTTCTACATCATCGTGATCGCAGCGGTCGGTTTCGTAGCACCTTGGCGCACGCTGACCAATGCGCCATTCATGACCGCTGTCGCTTTCGAACACGCCGTCGGCTCGCGCTGGATTGTGAGCATCGTTCTCAGCGCCGCGCTGCTCTCGCTATTCAAGGTATTCAATGGGAATTTCGTCGCCGCCAGCCGTCTGTTATTTGCCATGGGACGTCGCGGGCTTGTCGATGCGCGACTAGCCAGCGTGCATCCGCTCAATCAAACGCCAGCAACCGCAGTGGTTGCGATCGGGTTCGCCACTGCATTGTGCATGTTTCTCGGCAGTGCGATTCTGGTTCCGATCTCAGAGGTAGGATCGGTGGCTTCGGCCAGCGGATGGTTGGCGGTATGCTCCGCGTATCTTTGGATGAAGCCCCGCATGGCCGACCAACTGATTGCTTTGCTCGGCGCCTTCGTCGGATTAGCGATGATTCTGATGAAGCTCGTTCCCTTCGTGCCAGGACACTTTTCTGGTTGGGAGTGGCTGGCGCTCGGGCTGTGGATTATTCTCGGGACATTGATCGGGCGTTAGCGGACAGGAAACTGACACTTCGTAGCCGGCTGTGCGCGCACAAGTCGGCGCAAGGTTAGCCGTGACCGGTTATCAGACGAATCAGTTCACGGTTTATTGGCTGTTGTCTCCACGCGTTTGGCTACAGTTCCGTTCGCTGGCGCGATGCTGGGATCGTCCAGCGGGCCAGTCAGTTCCCAGGATTGTTCGTCGCCACGCGTGAGGATAAAGTCGCAGTCGTGGGTGGCGGAAACGGTTCCGCTGACTTGATAAATGCCGTCGCGGGATTCCAGTTTTCCGCCGGAGAGTTCCCACTCGCCTTTGTTCAAGCGCAACGCTCCCGTGAAACGGTGCACCGGCAGCGGCGAGGGCCCGCCGGGAATTTCGATGTGCGGCAGGCTTCCATTGCGCATCGCGAATTGCAGAGTGCCATCGGAGTGACCCAATACCTCACGAAAGCTGTCAGCCGCGCCATTCAGATCAAACTTCCCATCGGCCGTTCCTGTAATCCACGAATCGTTCATCAGCTCGCCAACCTCGGCCAGTGAAATGTCGCGAAGCGTCCCGTCGCCATGAAATCGCACACCCGGTTTGGGGGCATCGCGAGGAACAGCATTGTGATTAGACGGGGCGCTCGCCGAAATATCGTGAGAGGCAACATCAATTGTCCAGTTACCCTGATGTGTGCCTTGCAGTAGCTGCGCCAGCAGCGCTTTCAGAGTGATCTTGCCGTGATCTATTTCCACTCGGGACGCAATCTGAGTCGCGATCATCTGCTTGGCTGCCAACCGTCCGACACGCAAATTGCCTCGCGCTTGCACCGCCAGCAACGGTGAGCCCCCGGACGGATTGGAGGAGTTGGAATTCATGAGCCGGTACCACGGGCGCTTGGCGGGATGCGGCGTAAACCATTCGGCGAGGTCGGCAGTCGAAAGCTGATCCGCCGAGAGATCGAACTGGAAGAGGCAGTTGGGAACGACCGGTCCTGCGGTCGAGGCAATATCTGTATTTGGATTGGCAACACTGCAGTGGCGTGGCGCAGTAACGCCACCGCTCCAATGGGTGTTTCCGGTTCGTGCAGAAATCTTCTGCATCGACGCCGCATCTGCGGTGAGAGAAATGCTCGCTGAGCTAATCTCAATGGGCGTATTCAGGCCGCGCATTTCGGCATGCACGTTGCGCAGTTGCGCGGTTCCGAGAGTGGAAGGAGCGGCAAATCCCTGCCACGGACCGGAGGTGCTTACATCCAACTTCGCCGAACCCTCCGCGGCTGGCCGGTACACGGGCAAGCCTAGAAGGCGCTCTAGCCGAAACAGGTCTTTGATTTCGGCGTCGCCGCGTAGAGAGAAGAGATAGCCGGCAGTCGAGATCGAACCGGCGGCGTTCAACGGTGCAGATCCGTTTATCGAAAGTGCAGACGGGCCGATCTGTAACCGAAGGTCGCTAAGGTCGTGTTTTTGTGGCATCAATGGCCTTCTTAGAAAGTTGGCCAACGTCTTTGCGGAAATGACCACGCTTCGGCTGGTATCTTGATAACTGAGAGCCAAAGGAATCGTGCCGAGCGCAACCGAATCCTTGCCCGCGTTCGAGGAGAGAATTACGTTGGTCGCCGATCCCTTGCCGGTCCATGCCTCGGGTGGGAAAAGCGAAGAGGCGTCGTTTGCCGCGTGGGGAATGGTTTGTCGAGCAGTGAACGCGGCGTTTAGTACTCCGCTGGCCGCGAGATCGGATGGGATCTGCTTTTTCGCCTGGCGCAACACTCGCACCACGGAGATCAGCGGCACTTTCTCGATGTCGAGGGACAGATCATAGGTGGGTGATTGCGCGACCAGAGCAAATGAGCCGCGCAGCCGCAACTCACCGCTGCCGATGGGTGAATTGCATAGCAGATCGCTAAAGCTGCTTGTCATCGCGTTGTATGCCCCCGAGCAGGCGGTTGCCATGCGCACGCTTTCGGTGCCCACAATGTCATAGCGACGAAAATCTTCCAGACTTGTTTGACTCTTGATCTGCATCGCTTCCGGAGTGCCAGAAATATTTGCCGTGAAATTCAAACCACCTCGCCATCCGCGATCTTTTCCGCTAAGCAATTGGGTGATTTGGCCGAGTTGCCCATAGTGCCACTGCATCGCGAGCTGAATCGGGGTCAAGCGCAAGCTCGGGGCGCGTTGCCACGCGGCATTAATCTGGACGATTCCCGTGTCGGTAAGATGGAAATCCGTGCGCACGGGCTCGGCTTTGATGCGAGCACCCCAGGAATTATCAGAATCCTGCCACAACGCCACGTCGGCATTCATTAGGGAATAGGATTTTTTCGTTTGCCCGATCTTGAAATTGATGCGGGCGCCCGTCGCTTCAAGGTAAGGGAATGCAGGACGCCGCTCCGACACCCGTTTTGCGGTGGGCGCGGCGGGGATTTGCGCGTTGCGTTCGATGAGGCTCGCCAAATTCCAGCGGCCCTGGTCGTTGCGGACGAGATTGATGCTGGGCTCGGTGGCGCTGAGGGTCGCGATTTCGAGTCGGCCACGGAGCAGGGAACTGAGACGAATGGCGGCAGAAACGTCCTGGGCGCGAATCATCGGTTCAGCGCTGAATGCCGGAGCATCGTAGATGACGAGTCCTTCAAGATCGAAGCCCGGCCGTGGCAGCAGACGCAACCGTACATTGTCGAGGGTGACACGGCGGCCGAGCGCGCTGCCGATGGAATTGGCGATCCGGTTGCGCAGGTGATATACGGCTGGGCGGAAGAGGAACAAAACTAGAACCAGGACTGCGATAACCGCTAGGCCGCGCCTGAATCGCAGAAACTTGGATCGCGGAAGGTTCACTGCGCCTTTCACCGCACTTTTCACCGGACAACCCAGAAGGTTCGCGACCAGCGCGTTTCATCGAAGAAGTGAATGATGGTATACGCCAGAGATGCGAAGCCGCGCTGGCTATCGGGCGGCGTATTGAACGACCAGTAAATAAACATAGGCCGGCCGATCACATTCTTGCGAGGCAGAAAGCCCCAAAAGCGGCTGTCATAGCTCACATCGCGGTTGTCGCCCATGGCGAAGTAGCTGTCCGGCGGCACTACGATGTCATCTCCCACGATGTGCGAGGGCAATTCCTGCGCCCATTTTTCATTGCGCACCCCGTACATTTCCGAAGGTGGAACGGCGGGAAAATTATCAGTGTAGGGATTGTGCTGCCGCTTGTGCCGGACGAACGGTTCCACCAGCCGCTCACCATTGCGATAGACAACGTCGTCCCGCAGGTGAATACGATCGCCCGGAATGCCGATGATGCGTTTCACCAGGAATAGCCCCGGCTGTTCAGGGGACAGGAATACGGCAATGTCATCGCGGTGGATTTGGCGATAGGGCAGCAGTGGGCCCATCCAGTGGGTCGGTGGCGCAAACTGTTCGCGATTGACGACGACGTGGTCGCCGATCAGCAAAGTGTCCTCCATGGAACTGGAGGGAATCTCAAAATTCTGCAGTACGAACGTCATGATGAAGAGGACAATGACGAAGAGCTCGGCCAGTGAGGCAAAAAATTCCACTGGCGTCTCGCGTGGTTCCTGCTCGACCACTTCCTCTTTTTTTGTCGGCAAATTCTTGGCAATAGTCGGCATGAGTGTCGAGAAAGTCTCCTCTTAGCGTACCAGTTTGAGGGTTCGCGACCAGCGGGTTTGATCGAAGAAGTGAATGATGATGTGCGCCATGAAGCCGAGCCGGTCGCCGACACTGCGCATCTGGTATTGGTCGGGCGGAGTAATAAACGACCAGTAGATGAACATGGGCCGACCGATTACGTTCTGTCGCGGAATGAAGCCCCAATAACGGCTGTCATAACTGACGTCGCGATTGTCTCCCATGGCAAAGTAACTGTCGGGAGGCACGACCAGGTCTTCACCCTGAATATATTGCGGCAGAGAAAATTGCCAGTAATCGGCGACTTGGTCGACGGGGGAAGGCGCAACCGCCGGGAAATTGTTTCTATATGGGCAGCGGGCACAGTCAGGATCGGTCGGGTCGCCTTTGAATTGAACGTAGGGCTCGTCAAGCTTCTGCCCGTTGCGGTAAACGGCTCCATTGCGCAGGTGAATGTGATCTCCCGGGATACCCATGATGCGCTTCACGACGAAGAGGCCATGCTCGGCCGGCGACAGGAATACGACGATATCGCCGTCGCGAATGTCGCGATACGGCATCAGCGGCCCCATCCAATGTGTCGGCGTCGCGAACTGTTCCCGGTTCACGAAGACGTGGTCGCCGATGAGCAGCGTGTTCTCCATCGAACTGGAGGGAATCTCAAACGCCTGCAAAACAAACGTGATGATGAATAGGCCGGTGACCAGCACACTTGCGAGCGAGGCGAGGAATTCCACCGTCGTCTCCCGCGGTTTTTCGACCACAGGCACAGGCACTTCGTTGGTGCTGCTAACTTTTTTGTCGGTTATGACTTCTTCTTGCTTTGGCACTTTGAGCATCCGGTAGTCCGTCGTTCATCGTTAGTCGTTGGCAGACCGGATTGCCAGCGACTGGAGACTATCGACTGGCGACCGATCGACCTTCACCGCACCAGCCTGAACGTTCTTTCCCAGCGTGTAATCTGGAATAAGTGCGTTACCGCGTAGGCCAGATGATAAAGCCTATCACCGACGGTCGGTGAGCCGGGTAAATCATTGTTTAAATTGCCCGCCGACCAGTAAATCAATAGCGGGCGCCCGATAATATTTTCGCGCGGCACGAATCCCCAATAGCGGCTGTCCTGGCTGTCGTCGCGATTATCACCCAGAACGAAATAGTGACCCTCGGGAATAATCAACTGGCGGTCTTCGACCAGCTTCGGCATCTCCTTCCACCATTTCGCTTCGACACCGTAGTCGGGAGAGTCGGTGCGAGGGAAGTCATCGCGATAGTAATTGCGTAAGGTGGTGTTGTATTGCACGTAGGGCTCGACCAAAGGGATGCCGTTGACATAGACGCGCTTGTTGATGAGACGCAGGCGGTCGCCGGGCAAAGCCACTACGCGTTTGACGAAATCCTGCGCGGGGTTCACCGGGTAATGGAAGACGATGACGTCGCCGCGCTTCACGTTGCGATAGGGAAGCAGGCGGTTCCAGCCGGTGGCGCCTCCATAGCAAAATTTGTCGACGAGCAGGTAATCGCCGACCAGCAGCGTCCGCTCCATGGATTCCGAGGGGATGGTGAAGGCCTGCACTAGAAACGTGACCACAAAAACGGCGATAACGATCGTTCCCGCGACCGACTGAATGGTCGCGGGCCAATCCCCCGCGGAAATTTTCTCGCTCCACGACATATTAGGAGGCGTTCAATGCCCCGCCTCTAAAGGGGCGTCTGAATTCGGAGAGCTTTTCGCTATGTCTAACGCAATATGCTATTAGAGCCTACCCGTTTGGATGTCGTGAGGCGGGCAAGGTCGCTATGTGCTCGAGAGCCTGCCGGGCGGCCTCTTGTTCGGCGCGTTTCTTAGTCGCGCCCTGGGCGCGTCCAATGAACTGCCCCATCCCTGGCTCCGGGAGCCTCACCTCGACCGTGAAGGTCTTTTTGTGCTCGGGGCCTTCCTCTTTCACGAGGGCATAGACCGGTTGCGGACCGCCTCTCGCCTGCAACGCTTCCTGCAAGGCAGACTTGAAATCCATCACTGGAATAGCGCTGGTTTCCAGCTTCATGTGGGCCAACTCTGGTTCCACGATCGCGCGCAAGATAAAATCTCGCGCCACCGTCCAGCCGCCGTCGAGGTAGAGCGCGGCCAAAATCGCTTCCAGAGCGTCCACCAGTAAGCTCGCTTTATTTCTGCCGCCGCTTTTTTCTTCGCCGCGGCCAAGGCGCATGTAGTGTCCTATCTGAAGTTGTTCGGCCACGCGCAGCAGGTGCCGCTGCCCGACCAGGTGAGCGCGCAACTTCGAAAGATGGCCTTCCTGAAACTGAGGGAAGCGGTGAAACAACGCCTCGCTCGTGACCAACCCGAGGACGGCGTCGCCGAGAAACTCTAACATTTCGTTATCGCCACGGAAGGAACCGCCGGCCGCCGAAGGCGCGCCCGCGCCCAACGCCTCCACTTCACGCGCTTGCGAGCTGTGGGTAAGCGCCTGCTCAAGAAACTCGGGACGCTGGAAGCGGTGGCCCAGACTTTCTTCGAGCGCCATGATTTCGCCTGACTTCATTGCAAAAGAGGGAACGGAGCATTAAATCATTAGAGGATGGAATCTATAAGGCAACTCCTCAACAATTCAATGCCCAACTTGCCAGCTAGTTTTTCGGCGGAGTCTGCGCTGGCGTGGCCGGCGGCGTCGCAGCGCCCGTGAGTTGTTGCAATCGGTCGTGTTCGTGCCGCGCCGCCGTCCCGACTACGCCCGTTGCCTGGCTCTGCGTCAACTCGACGGCGCGGTCAGCCACCTTAAGCGCTTCAGGGTATTTTTGCTGCTTATCGAGCGCTAACGCCAATCGAAGAACGACCACGGGATCGGGTTCGGCGGGATAGGCGTCGATCGACTTTTGCAGGTCCTCCTGGGCAGCCGTGAAATTGTCTTTCTTGAACTCGATGGTTCCGAGAATCGAATAGGCATTCGAGCGCAGCAGCGCCTTGTAAGCGTCGATTTTTTCCTGCGGCGTGTTTGCTGGAGTACTGATATCGGTGTCTACCGTCTGCGTAGCCTTCTTCGCCATCGACATCGCTTCGGCGTAGCGCTGCTCTTTGTCGATATCGGAATCGCGGGTCCTCTCGGCGATCACCTCGGCAACTATGACTAGAGCCTCGGGATTGTCCGCATCAAGGGTCAAGACCTTCCGGCCCATGGCTTCGGTCTTGTCCGCGTTGTTCGCGTTCTGGTAAAGACGCATCGCGTTTTCATAGAGAAGGATTCGAACTTCGCTATCGGGAAACTTGGTGGAAAAATCGTCCGCTGCTTTCTCAAGGGCGGCAGGATCGGTATTGGCCGCGGCCGCGTTGTAGGCATCCTGCTCGGGCTTGGTCTTGAGTTGCGGCGGTCGCTTCACGGCGGGTGCGGCACCCGGCGTTGGCGTCGCTTGGCTCGCCGCCGGCGAATTTTGCTGTGCCGGCTGTCCGACGGTTTGGGCTTCGGCCCAAACCGCAAAACTCAATATTCCGAGAATCAATAAAATCCGAATCAATCCTGTGCGTTTCATGCTGTCTCCCATATTGCAAAATTTATCAGCCGGTCAGTTTTCGACACAGCTGGAAACCTTAATCACCGAGGACACGAAGGATCACGAAGTTTTGCTCAAGCTTTCCGCGGTGCCTTCTATCATTCCCACTCCCGCATCAGCCCAACCCTACTGCGGCTGCTTCACCACGGGCGGTTCGTAGGGCTTATCCAACCCTCGCTGCGCTGCCAGTTTCGCCTCGGGCAGGGTTGCACCTGCTGCAGTCAGCGCTGCGCGATACTGGTCCAACGCCGCGTCCCTGTTTTCTTTCAAATCAAAAATGCGCCCCAGATAAATGTGAGACCACGCAATCAGCTGCGGCTCATGAGCGGTTTGCAGAGTTCGTTCAAAATACGAAAGTGCGCCATCGATGTCGCGATTTGCGGTCGCGACCTCCGCCAAAATAAAGAGCGCGCGTCCGGAATCGCTATTTTGCTCATCGAGTGCTCTTTGCGCCAGCTTTTGCGCCCCTTCGGGATCGCCTGCCGCCAGGCGTCGCTCGGCCTTCAACAGCAGGTTATCGTTCTGCGGACGGGCCGGGCGCAAGACTTCAGGCGCCGCCTGGCTCGCAAACTGAATCTGCGCCGCCCACTTCATTTCTTTTCCGACTTCGATGTTGCCGACTAAGTCAGTATAAGCGCTTCGCATTCCTGAGGGATCCTGTTCGAACCTGCCCAGTGCGTCGTAGAAATAACGCGTCAGAATGTAACCTTCTTTGACTGTCTCGTCGACGGCGCGAGACCGGTCCGCCTCAGGCACCTTGGCCAGACGCTCTTCGATCGCCCTGATCAGGCATTCATTCACCAGCAGCGAAATATTGCTTTTGAATGCTTCATCCATGGGAGCGTCGTCGACCGCGCCGAGTAGCGGCTCCAGACGCCCGAACGCTCCACCGTTTTTCAGCGCCAACGGATCGAGAAGATAATGGAGATAAGTATGTCGAATCTGCTGCAATTTGATAGCAGTGCCCGGTGTGGGCGAAATCACGACGTAGTAATCGGAGGCATAGTTGCGCGCGTTGGTCTGTCCGGGCGCGCCCATCGCTTCGAGGTAGACGGTGAACTGCCGCCCCAAATAGCCCGATGATGGCATCTTCAAATAGATTTCGGTATCAAATGTCATCTTGGCCAGCGGTTCGTGATAGGTGTCGAGCAACTCGGCATAACGCGCGCGGTGCCGTTCCCAGATGGCGTGCAGTCCGATCTTTTCATAAAAGGCATGCATCAGTGGGAGGATTCCGGCCACGACATCCGCATCCGGTGGCAACTCCGCTTCTCTTACTTTGAGCGCAAACGCCGGAGGCTCGCCGAGATACAAGGCCAGCGATATGTAATGGGATAGATCGTGGGAGGGGTCCGGGGACTGGTGCTGGCGATAAAATGTGCACATTGGCCCGATTGCATCCTGTGCCTTATCCGTATTTTCGACTGCCCTGGCGACCTCTGATCGAATTTGCATGCGCAACGGATCGGAAACGCTCAATTCCTGGTCGTAACCGCAGGTATTGATGGCGGTCAGCACTGTGAATAACGTCTCGCTGGTTTCAAGGGATACCTGCGGAGAACTCTGCGCCCAGACCGGCATCGCCACAAAGCTGGCCAAGCTAAAAGCGAATGCCAGTCGAAAGCGATGCAGGGCTATCCTTCGGTTCTTTCTTCGAAACTCCCTTCGGGATTTGGGCATAGACGGATGGACTAGAAGTAGTGTACGAACTGGTTAATTGTCGGTCAAACGGGGAAGGGTGTCGTTAGGGGGTAAGTCGTTGCCAGGCCGCAGGCCTCACTCGCATCGAACCTTAGCCCTGCCAAATATGTTTGCCACAGGTGCAGGGTACGGTATCGGTAGGGCGTTGCTTGGTTAATTGTTGTTTGCACACCGGACAAGGTTTCGTCATTACGTACGTCATAATCTGAACTCCTTAGGCTTGGGCTAAGGCCGCGATTTTAAGCTGCGCGTTTGCCCCTCACCTAGTAAAGGCGACAAAACGACCAGAAAAGTATCATCGGGGATAAAGAAAACTCGCTGTCGAAAAATCTCTTTACGCTCATTAAGCCAATCGGGGATTAACTGAATTGATCTGAAGATATTCGTTGGAATGAACTGAAACGAACCCGGTTGTCGCTATAGAGAGTGAGGGCTAGAGGAAACGATTTGAAAGATCCTTCCGATGGCTGCTCGGCTCTTAGATTTCAATACGAGGTGATTTATGGCGATAATCATTGAGTTTCACGTACCCAGCCGTTATACAAAGAAGGCAGTGAAGTGGAACCCGCTGGAACAACAAGGGAAAGTGATTCCGTTCGCCGCGCCGCAGAAGAAGTCGGCCTGACGTAATGGTTCGAACGCAAAATCGCATGGCCAAGATATTCTTCTTGAGGAACGTGGCGTCAGACTACAAAAACAGGCGGACTCATGAACCCCGAAGAATTTCGCGAACTTGGCCATCGCGTGGTCGACCTTTTAGCCGAGTATCTGGAGCACATTGAAGAGAAGCCGGTGTTCCCGGATGTCGAACCAAGCACGCTGACAAAATTTTTTGCCGAGCCCCTGCCGCAGGATTCCAGCTCTGCGGAGAAAGTGCTGGCAGAACTGGAAGAAAAGCTTCTGCCGTATTGCACGCACGTTGGGCATCCGGGTTACATGGGGCTCATCACTCCGTCGCCCAATCCGGTCGGCATCATTGGCGATTTCATCTGCTCCGCGCTCAACCAAAATATTGGCGCCTATACGATCGGCCCCTCCGCTGTGGCGATGGAGCGACGGACTGTGAAGTGGCTAACCGATCTGGCTGGTTACGACGAGAAGGCTGGAGGCAACCTGACCAGCGGCGGCATGATGGCGAATTTCGTCGGCCTCAAGCTGGCGCGGGACGCGGTTTCGGGCGATCGCATACAGCAAGAGGGAGTGCAAGAGCGCTGGGCAGTTTATGCCTCCGAAGAGCGGCATGTATCGGTGGACAAGGCTGTCGACGCAGTAGGGCTCGGACGAGCCGCTCTGCGCGCGCTGCCGACCGATACCGAATTCCGCGTACGGCTCGATGCGTTGGAGGCGGTGATTGCGGACGATCACAAGCATGGCATACGGCCGCTGTGCATTGTAGGAATCTTCGGGACGACCAACACGGGCGCGGTCGATCCGATACGTGCGCTGCGAAAAATTGCCGATCGGGAGGGAATGTGGCTGCACGCCGATGGCGCTTATGGAGGCGGCATGTTGCTCTCGCACGCGTGGCCGATGCGCGACCAGGGGCTGGAACTCGCTGACTCAATCACGATTGATCCTCACAAATGGTTTTACGCACCGCTTGATGCGGGAGCGATCCTGGTTAAGGATGATCGCCGGCTGACGGCGTCTTTTGGGATGAAACCGTCCTATCTTACGGATGAGTTGGACCGCGCCAATGAACGATACCAATATTATGTGCACAGCTTTGAGCAGTCGCGGCGCTTTCGGGGGCTGAAAGTCTGGATGAGCTTCAAGCGCTACGGCGCATCACAGATCGGCGAATGGATCGACAACAACGTGCGCCAGGCGAAGCATTTGTACGCCATGATCGCGAAGCATCCTGAGTTCGAAGCGGCAAGCGAGCCGCCGATGTCGGCAATCTGCATTCGATATCGAGCGGTGGGCCTTGACGAAGCGCAATCCAAGGACCTACACGCGGAAGTTGCGCGCCGAGTTGAATCGAGCGGCAAATTCTGGATTTCGACCACCGAGCTGAAAGGGAAGGCGTGGTTTCGTATTAACCCTGTGAACTTTCGTACGCGCACCGAACACATGGACCAGCTATTGGCGTTATTAGAGAAAGAATGCCGTTCGGTGTTGGGAGCATGAGAACGGCCAGCGAGTCTGAAAGCGGTTAACCTTTAACACTGATTTTCGAGAATGACAGCACGGCCGTACCCGCCGTGGGCCGTCCCATCGAAAGCGCGGGATGGAAGGTGGTAAAGATCAGCAGGTTCTTCAACTGTGGCAACACTGCTTTGGCGTCGTCCGGCTGCGAGAGGATGCGGTAATCTTCGACGCGGCCGTTGGCATCCACATAGGCTTCGACTACGACGGCATCGTCCCCCATATTGCCAAGCGAAGTTCCAAAGGCCGACTGGTCCAGTTGTGGCCCGGTATAAAGCATGAGCGGAACATCTGTGCTGCTGGCGCGCAGTTCCGCCGGCAAGGCGAAGAAGCCGAGCAGCAGCCCGAAAAACAATACTGCGCTAACCAGCCCCGCGGTAGCCGGGACCATGAAAGCGTTAAGAGCATTTTCCAGCCGCACCAATAGGCCCTCAAATCGCGGACGCCGCGTCTGCGCGGCCTCGCGCGAAATTGCGAGCCGCAACTTCAGCGCCAAGTCGGCGGGAGCCTTCTTCGAGCCGAGGGCAGATAGCAGTTGCTGCGAACGCTGCAGCGCGGCAAGTTCCCGCGCACAAGTGGCGCACTGCTCGACGTGCTGCGTGAGCGTGCGCATCTCGGTGCCGCTCACACGGCCATCGAGGTAGGGGGAAAACAGATTCCTGATCTCAGTGCACTTCAAGGTGTCACCTCAATCTCTCTTCCACCGCGCGATCTTTCTCGCGAACTCTCCCGCGCATCCGGAGCCGCGCCCTTCTTGCAGTTCCGTTCTTCATTCGGAGCGAGCAGCCCTAATTCCGGACCGACCTCTCGAACATATCCCGCTAATCTTTGGCGTAGCGCGCCTCGTCCTCGGGTGATCCGCGATTTCACTGTGCCCAGCGAAATCGCCAGCACCTCAGCGATCTCTTCATAGGACATATCTTCCAGATCGCGCAAAATCAGAGCCGTGCGATATGGCTCCGGCACCTGTTGGAGAGCCTGATCAACCGCAGCCTGAACTTCTGTGTGCGCGAACTTTTCAAAGGGGGACTCGCCCTTATCGACCAGGCGATCATCTCCCGAAAACTCGCATTCGCCCGTTACCGCCGGCTCAATCGGTGTCTCCTGCGCCTTGTGGCGGAACCACCAGCGCCGGCGATTGGCGGCTTCGTGTAGCGCAATGCGGTAGATCCACGTCTTCAGGCTCGACTCGCCATGAAAATGCTTCATACCGCGAAAAACTTTTAGAAAAACATCCTGCGTGGTATCGGCTGCGTCCGAAGGGTCATTTACGATGCGATAGATAAGGCTATAGATGGGCTGATGAAACTCGCCAATCAACCACGAATAGGCCTCTTCCGACCCTGCCTTCAAGGCAGCGATGACGGCCGACTCCTCGTTCCGGGCTCCGATAGCGCTGGCAAGATCGCCCAATGTACTAGCTCCCGCCATGGCGGCGTTGCCCTCCATTATAGAGTCACTCTAGCCCCAACGACGGGAATCTTTAATCCTTGCCGAGTCAACCGGACGGCCTTGTCCGCTACTAACTTAGACTCCGGGGCAACCTTTAGAGTTCCCACCCGTAAGTCCTGTATTTGCATAGAAATCGGATTGGCAATTTCCCTGCCGAGGAAGTACAATTCCGGCTCTTGAGGGGGCACATGATCTTTGGTATGGCGATCCTGGGTATGGCGGAATCGACCTTCACGGCGGTTCACGTCTTGATAAGCTTGGTGGGCATCGCCTCGGGCCTGCTCGTCATTTATGGCCTGCTCAGCAGCAAGCGGTTTGACGGCGCGACTGCGATCTTTCTGGTCACCACGGTTTTAACAAGCGTTACTGGCTTCCTCTTTCCGGTCAAGCACATTTTGCCTTCGCATGTGGTCGGCGTCATATCGCTGATCGCTCTCACGATAGCGTTTGTCGCCCGCTACCCTCTGCACATGGCGGATTCGTGGCGCTGGATTTACGTTGTGAGTGCCGTGCTCGCACTTTACTTAAACGTGTTCGTGTTTGTAGTGCAGGTTTTCCTGAAGGTGCCGGCGGCACATGCGTTAGCTCCGACCGGGAAAG
>JBEKXO010000050.1:0-25137 GCA_049511995.1 Terriglobales bacterium | reverse complement strand
AGGACGGCCAGCAGCAGCACAGCACACAAGAGTACCTTGGCAGCTAAAAAGTGGCGCACATCGGACTGCTCACGCATTGAATGCTCCTCAGTTAGCCTCTCTCATGCGGCACCGTTCCGGCCCCTACGAGCGATTGTGCTGGTCGTCGGCATATTCAGGATGGTTCCATTCGATGTATGGGCCTCGAGGGAGGGTGGTTCCGGCCGGGCCGGTTCGGTCCGGACCCGCGCGGGAGGGAGTGAGAAAAGTCACGCCGGAACCGGAGAGCCTCCACGGCGACTTCCCAGAAAATTTGGCGACTGCTCTGCTTGCAAGTCGCGATTTACGATCCTATGCGCGTACGCAGCTTTCGTATCCTCCTTGTTGTTGGAAGCCACCAATCGGAACAGGTACAACACACCGCACAGATTCCGGCCGGCAATACTCTTTGCGTTTCAACGCGGCGTCACGGATCGCGGTTTTAGTACGCGGTCTGCCCGCAGTCTTTTGAAATCGTTGCGCCAGTTTGGCCCGGCCACGAGCGAGTTGCGCTTTCAAAGTACCTGTGGGGACGCCCAGCGTCTCTGCCGCCTCTTTTATGGAAAGTCCATCTCGCTGGCGGAGCCGGATAGCCGCGCGCTGCGCATCTGGAAGGCCGCAGATTAACCTCTCGCCAAGGTCACGTAACTCGCTGTGCGCTACTGTCTGCTCTGGTGTGGGTCTCGGATCAGCAAGCATTTCCGAAATCGCTAATTGATCCTCCTCGGGCGCATGGTCAAGCGACACGAAGAGGCATCGAGGACGCCGACGCAGCTGCATGCGCACCGCGTTGATCACGATCGCCATGACCCAGGTCGATAGCTGCGCCCGGCCGTCGAACGCAGCGATATGCCTGAACGCCGACAGCATCGCATCCTGCACGGCATCCTCAGCATCTTCGGGATTGCGCAGCCATCGCATCGCTACCCGCCGGAAGTGCGGAAGGCGTTGCTGCACCATTTTCTCGAATTCCATCCGGAGTTCTGGGATCGCTTGTCTGGCGGCTCCCGGTTCGCCGGCGGCGGAACTCGACGCAAAACCAGCGGACCCGAGTGTCAATGCCTGTGTGGCCATAATTCCTAAGTCTCCCGTTACTTCCCGAGTGATATGCCTCGGTTCGAATCTCATTGCCCACGGTGCACACAGCATTTTGCGTACCAACGGAAAATCAATCCGTCGTTCCCTATGCCAGTTGGGAGACGGCGCGGCCGCAAGAAATGGTCTTGCACGGGATGGAAGTGCAAACGCGCGAGGGGAGCCAGTTTCGACACTTTATTGTCAGCGGTCAACGGCTGGCGAATAGCAACATCAGCTATTTCTTCGCTCCGCTACCTGCGTCGCCAAACAGGATTCAATTGTCACGTGCCAATGCAATTGACAGTGACAAGCTTGCGGCTACACCGGGCAAGGCGTGCTTTCACAAGAAATCCAGACGCTAAACGGTTCCAGGTGGCGCACTTGAGAACGCGGAGCGAACTGAGACTTCGAGTGGAACCTGGAATGCCTAAACAACGTTAGGCCGCGCGTCAACGGGCTTAGGGGCAATCGCGTCTGGTAAGTCAATCGCCGATCAATGGCCAAAGGGGGATGAATGCATAAGAAACACTTGTTCCTGGTCGCAGCGCTCGCTGTGGTATTGCTGTCGACTCGTAATCTGGCTTTTTCCCAGAACTCTGCTTCGCAGCCGGACAAGCCAGGCGCTTTCGCTGGCAAGGCCGCCAACGGTGGTGGCGTTCAAGACCCCACCGATGAAGACATAAAACTGCTCCGGAAGGACTTGCGATCAGACAAGAAGCAGATTATCGCGGCCAACATGAATCTGACAGACGCCGAGGCGGAAAAATTCTGGCCAGTCTACGACCAGTACACCGCTGACGTGGCCAAAATCAACGACACAAAAGCTGCGCTGATCAAGGAGTACTTGCAGACTTTCGACACAATGAACGGAGAACAGGCCGAGGGCTACATTCGAAAGCGCGCGGCTGTCGAGGAGTCGATCATGCAGCTAAGACTCAAGTACATTCCTATCTTTCGCAAGGTGCTTTCGGGCCGGCAAACAGCATTGTTTTTTCAGATCGATTGGAGGCTCGGTCTAGTGATCGACCTGCAGTTGGCGCAAATGCCTCTGATCGATCCTTAACCCGAAGTGACGAGCCCGGGATAGCAACAGGACACAAGAAGGGGATGTCCATTGACGAGCAGCATGGTCACCGCGACCGATCTTGAGATCATTGAGGATGAGGGCGAAGAAGGCACGCTCGTGCGCTTGCGGGGGCGCCTTAGCATCGACTCCTCGCCAGCCTTCCGCGATCGGCTTCTAGCCCTGCTGCGACGGCTATCACCGGCTGACGTCATCATCGACTTGACCGAGGTCTCCTATATGGACGCCTCGGGCGTTGCGACTCTCGTCGAAGGTCTCAAGACTGCACGCAACCGCCAGACCACATTATGGTTGCAGGGGCTGCAAGGTCGTGTTCGACATTTATTCGAGGTTACGGGCTTGTTGACTCTGTTTGAAACCGGTGGCCGTAGAAGTGCTTCCTCAGCTCCGAAGGTGTCTTGATGGCAACCGTTCTCGAAAATGTCGGAACGAAGACGATTGATCACCTCGACTACGTCGGGAGTCTCAACGTTCAGTTGTGGGCCACGCTGCTGGCGATGAGGACTGCATTGCCCTTCGTGGGGAACCGTTACCGCTGGCAGGCGTCGGTGCGGCAGATGCTGCAGATTGGAGTTGACGCGCTTCCGATGGTGGCGCTGATGGCGATCTGCAGCGGCTTCATTCTCGCCATGCAGGGGGCCTCAGAGCTAAGACGGTTTGGTGCCATGCACTATGTCATCGAACTGGTTGCGGTCGGCTTTACGCGCGAACTCGGCCCGCTGCTCACCGCTATCGCGGTCTGCGGAAGGTCGGGCTCGTCATTTGCGGCTGAGATCGGAACCATGAAGGTGACCGAGGAACTCGATTCCCTTCGCGTCATGGCCTTTGAACCTGTGGAGTTTGTCCTGGCGCCAAAGTTTTTGGCAGCGCTGGTGAGCGTTCCTTGTCTCAGCATCGTCTCGAATGTTTGCGGCATCCTGGCGGGAGGGTTGTTCATGTTCTTCAGCACCCGGCTCGCGCCACTAATCTATTTCCGCTATGTGTTGGAATCCATCCAGTTGCGCGACGTAATCACCGGGCTCATCAAGAGCGTGGCCTTTGCGACCATCATTGCTCAAGTTGGCTGTCTGGAAGGTTTCCGTGTCCGCGGAGGGCCCGATTCGGTAGGCCGCTCCACAACCAGTGCGGTGGTGAAGTCGACTTTTCTCGTCATCGTCGCCGATGCCGTATTCACCGCCATCTTCTACTTCACGGTGAAGTCCTGATGCCGGTCATTTCGATTCGCGACCTGGTGGTCGAATACGACGGGCGCAGGATATTGGATGGCCTGAATCTCGACATCGAACATGGCGAGACCATGGTCCTGTTGGGCGGCAGCGGTTCCGGCAAGAGCACGCTGTTGCGCCAGATCCTCGCCCTGGAGCAGCCCCAGGCCGGCAGCGTCTCGGTGAAAGGGATTGACATTACTCGCTGCTCGAGGTCCGAACTGAAAAGGGTGCGGCGGTCCATTGGTGTGGCTTTTCAAAGCGCGGCTCTGTTCAATTCGTTATCCGTCGAGGACAACGTCGCACTGACCCTGCGAGAACACACCAAGCTCGCGCCCTCGATCATCGAGCTCGTGGTATGGATGAAGCTGGCTGTGGTCGGTCTGGCCGAGTTTGGCAAATTACAACCTCAGGAACTGTCAGGCGGCATGAAGAAACGCGCCGCCGTCGCGCGGGCTCTCGCTCTTGGTCCCGAGATTCTCGTGCTCGACGAGCCTTCTGCGGGGCTCGATCCCATTGTCGCAGCGGAGCTGGATGAACTCATCCTTCTGCTGAAAGAGGCCTTCCAGATGACGGTCATCGTCGTCACCCATGAACTGCCCAGCGCATTCCGAATCGCCGACCGCATCGCAATGCTATACAAGGGCAGGTTTAGTTCGGTGGGAACCAAGGATGAAATCAGGGCGAGCCAGAATCCTCGCGTTCGGCAGTTCCTCGATCGTGTCCCGGGGGATATGACCAAAGCATCTGGGGTCGCGGCCTACTTCGAGAAATACCTGAAGACTCAGGAGGCACACGGGTGACAACGGAAGCAAAAGTCGGGGCCTTCGTCCTGGGATGTTTCTCCATCCTGGCGTTCACAGTGATTTATCTTATGCACGCGCAGTTCAGCGGAGATACGGTTCCCTATCGAACTTATCTGCGTTATGCCGGCGGGCTCGAGCCAGGAGCTTCGGTACTGTTCGGCGGGATCAACGCTGGCAAAGTCACCGCCGTGCGCCCCTGGGCGACGGATCCCACCAAGATCGAAATTCTGGTCGCAGTAAAGCAAGGTACTCCGTTAAACGAAAAGTCCGTGGCCAAGCTGGGGCTGGTGAGCATCATGAATAGCGCTGCGTTGTCGATCACCACCGGCAGCAATGACGCGAAGCGGCTTGCGCCCTGGTCCGCAGTCACGTCCCAGGAAGCCGCGAGCCTGGATGAGATCGCGGACAAGATGGCTGCCGTCGCCGACAACGCAGACGCCCTTATCACGCAAGTAAAGGGAGAGCTTGGCGGCATCACCGGCGACGCACGAAATCTTCTTGCCAATCTGAATACCGTTACCGGCCCGCCCACGCAACAGAAGATTCAAGCCGTGCTGGATCACGTCAACGGAATACTGGCGGCGGAGGGTCCCAAGATCGATCGTATCTCCGATCAACTGGCCGCGCTGAGCCAGCACGCTGACGAGACCATCCAGAATGTGAACGGCACCGTTACGGATGTACGGGAGCCGGTTCGCAAGGATTTGGCCGAACTGCAAAATACTTTGCAGCAAGCCAAGCAATTGCTGTCGGACATGCAGGTCATGGTGCGCGCGAACGACTACAAGATCGACGACACGGTGGAAAACCTGCGCGTGGCCACGGACAACCTTGACCAGCTGACCGACTCACTAAAGCAGCGTCCGTGGAGCTTGATTCGGATCAAGCAACCGAAAGAGCGGCAGGTCCCGCAACAAAAGTGAAGGTGGATATGAACAAGCATCTGACGGCAGTTGGTTTCGCGTTGGCAGCCCTAATCTTCCTAGCTGGCTGTGGAGGCGCAGTGAAGTACCCGAACTACTACACTCTCCATATGGCGCCACCACCGGATCCGCCGGCGCCGGAACATGCCCATGCAAGCCTGGCTATCCGCCAATTTCGCTCGCCCGCTTACCTGCGCCAGGGCGCCATCGTGTACAAGGCCTCTCCGGAACAGATCGGCTTTTACAATTACCACCGCTGGGCGGTGGATCCGCGTGACTTCCTGACCAATGCCGTGGCCGATCGCCTGCGCGCAAGCGGGAACTTCGCACAAGTCAGGATCTACGATGGGCGCCCCGATGTCGATTACGTTCTTAGCGGGCGTCTCGAAGAGCTTGAGGAAATCGACTATCAAGGCGGCGTCAAAGTCCAGGTTGCAATCTCCGCTCAGATGACGAACCTTGCCACCGGTGCGACTGTGTGGACCAACTCGGTTTCCGAGGTTGGAGTGGCCGGTCAGCGTGACGTGCCTGCCATCGTATCGGAGATGAACGCGACGATGGGAAGGGCGATTGAAAAGCTGCTTACTCCAACTCCTGCTCCCTTCCCGATCCAGGCAAACTAGGCATCGGCAGGCTGTCACAGGTCCGCGGTTGGGCAATCGACTGGGCCGATGTCCCATGTAAGCAGACCCGAGTCTGCGAGTGTGCATCTGCCTGTCATCAATCGAGTCGGCATTGCCGGAGCAGGGAGTCTCCCCTCACGCCCAGGGTTCCTTGTCAAATGTTAGTCACTTGCTATGGCTTGGCCTGACTCCGTCACATGCTGTTTCCATTTTCAAAGGCTTACGAGTGGCATCAAGGTTGCACTTCACAAGGCGCTTTCGCCACCTCCGAGTAGCAGAAGCCGACCACTGCGCAACGAAATGAAAATCCGTTCCGACTCCACCGCGGAGACGCAAGGAGCTTAAGAAATGACCCCTGTCTTAGAAGTAGAAGCGCCATCAACATCCTCAACCTCCATCAGTGCTTATGGAAAGGCGAGGTCCACCATTGAAGGATCGCCGCTGAGTTCAGAGGAATTACGGAAGACCAACGCCTACTGGCGGGCGTGCAATTACCTGGCGCTCGGCATGATCTATCTACAGGCCAATCCGCTCCTGAAGGAACCGCTGAAGGCGGAGCACATCAAGAATCGACTGCTGGGACACTGGGGCTCAAGCCCCGGCCTGGCTTTCATCTACATTCACCTGAACCGCCTGATCAAGAAGTTCGACCAGGACATGATTTTTATGGCGGGACCGGGGCATGGCGCGCCCGGTGTTCTCGGTCCGGGATATCTTGAGGGAGCCTACTCTGAGATTTACCCGGAAAAGAGCGAAGACGAACGTGGCATGCACGAATTCTTCAAGCAGTTTTCTTTTCCCGGCGGCATCGGCAGCCACTGTACCCCGGAGACTCCGGGCTCGATTCACGAAGGCGGCGAGTTAGGATATGTCCTTTCTCATGCCTGCGGCGCTGCCTTCGACAATCCAGAACTGATCGTCGCCGCAGTGGTCGGAGACGGCGAGTCTGAGACCGGGCCGCTGGCGACTTCGTGGCACATCAGCAAGTTCCTGAATCCCATTCGGGACGGGGCGGTGCTGCCCATCCTGCACTTAAACGGCTACAAGATCAATAACCCGACGCTTCTCGCGCGCATCAGCCATGAAGAACTGGATGAGCTCATGCGGGGCTATGGTTGGACACCCCACTTTGTTGAGGGATCGGATCCGGAAAGCATGCACCAGGCGATGGCGGCAACGGTGGAACACTGCGTCGCGGAGATTCGAGCTCAACAGGAGGGGTGCAGAACGAGCGGCGTTGCCAAGCGCCCGCGCTGGCCCATGATCGTGCTGCGTTCGCCGAAAGGATGGAGCGCGCCGCGAGAAGTTGGCGGTCACTACCTTGAGGGTTTTTGGCGCGCCCACCAGGTGCCCTTGACTGACGTCAAGAAGAACCCGGAACAACTGCGCATCCTCGAGCAGTGGATGCGCGGTCTGAAGCCGGAAGAGTTGTTTGGCCAGAATGGCAAGCTCATTCTGGAGCTCAAGGCTCTGGCGCCAACCGGCGACCGCCGTATGAGTGCCAATCCCCATGCCAATGGTGGAAGGGTTAAGCGGGCTCTGCGTTTGCCTGACTTCTGCGATTACGCGGTGAAAGTAGAGCAGCCGGGAACGGTCGAAGTCGAGAATGTCCCGCCTCTGGGCAACTTCCTTCGTGATGTGATGAAGGAAAACATGACCAACTTCCGGGTCTTCGGCCCGGACGAAACCACGTCGAACAAGCTGCAAGCCGTCTATCAGGCTTCCAAGAAATTCTGGATCGCCGACTACTTTCCCGAGGACAAGGACGGCGGCGAACTGGCAACCGACGGCCGCGTCATCGAGATGCTCAGCGAGCACACCATGGAAGGCATGCTCGAAGGCTATCTGCTAACCGGCAGAAACGGTTTCTTCTCGTCTTACGAGGCATTCGTGCACGTGATCGACTCCATGTTCAACCAGCACGCGAAGTGGCTGTCGATCTGTAATCACCTTTCGTGGCGCCAGAAGGTCGCGTCACTGAACCTGCTGATCACCTCGACGGTCTGGCGGCAGGACCACAACGGCTTCACGCATCAGGACCCCGGCTTCCTCGACGTTGTCCTTAATAAGAGCGCCGAGGTCACCCGCATTTACCTTCCCCCCGATGCCAACTGCCTGTTGTCGGTCGCCAACCATTGTCTGAGAAGCGAGAATTACGTCAATGTGATCGTGTCCGACAAACAGTTGCATCTTCAGTACCTGAATATGGATGCCGCGATTGAGCACTGCACCAAGGGCATTGGCATTTGGGACTGGGCCAGCAACGATCAGGGTGTGGAACCTGATGTGGTGATGGCCTCGGCTGGCGACATTCCGACCCAGGAGGCGCTGGCTGCGACGGTGCTGTTGCGCGAGGAGTTCCCAGACATAAAGATCCGCTTCGTGAACGTAGTGGACCTTTTCAAACTCGAGCCCAGCAAGAACCATCCGCACGGGCTGACGGATCGGGACTTTGATTCCCTGTTCACGACCGACAAGCCAATTATTTTCAACTTCCACGGCTATCCCTACCTGATTCACCGTCTGGCCTACGCCCGCACGAACAGGAACTTGCACGTGCGTGGCTACAAGGAAAAAGGCAACATCAACACTCCGATGGAACTGGCGATGAACAATGAAACGGATCGCTTCACACTGGCAATCGATGCCATCGATAGGATCCCGAGGCTGCAAAAGATCGGGGCGCACGCCAAGGAGAAGTTCCGCAACAAGCAAATCGAGTGCCGGGCCTACGCCTACAAGAACGGCATCGATGCTCCGGAGATTACAGGATGGAAGTGGCCGCACCGGTCGGAATAACTTGACCGGGTGTAAGGGGTGGCTGGCGCTAGCGAGCCGGTCTCCCGCAACCTCCTTCTACGGGTGGCCGGTGAGCACTGGCCTGAAAGGACTCTGAATGAGCGTAGCTACAGCATCTCCCCTAACCCCAGTGAAGCAGAACATGGATCTGACCAGTATCAACACTATCCGCACGTTGTGCATCGATGCGGTCCAGGCCGCGGATTCGGGACATCCCGGAACTCCCATGGGAATGGCGCCTGTGGCTTACACCCTGTGGCAGGAGTTCCTTCGCTTCGATCCGCAGGATCCCGTGTGGCCGAACCGGGACCGTTTTGTGCTTTCGGCCGGGCACGCGTCGACGCTGCTCTATTCCCTGCTTCATTTGACCGAAGTGCGGGCGGTCAGCAAGGACTACGAAACTCTGGGCGAACCGTCGGTGCCGCTCGATGCGATCAAGACGTTCCGGCAACTGGACAGTCGCTGTCCGGGGCATCCGGAGTACCGCTGGACATCGGGCGTGGAAACCACCACGGGACCACTCGGTCAGGGTCTCGCCACCAGCGTCGGTATGGCCATCGCACGAGAATGGCTGGCAGCGCGCTATAACAAGGCAGTCCCGGGTTTCGAAAATCTGTTTGACTTCAATGTCTACGCTCTCTGCGGGGATGGATGCATGATGGAAGGCATCTCAAGCGAGGCCGCTTCGCTCGCCGGCCACTTGCGTCTTTCGAATCTCTGCTGGATTTATGACAACAACCACATCACGATCGAAGGCAACACTTCCCTTGCTTTTACCGAAGACGTGGCCACACGATTCTTCGGCTATGGCTGGAACGTGACGCGAGTCAGCGACGCAAATGACCTCGATATGCTGAGGCGCGCGTTCCAGCATTTTCAGAACACGAAGGATCGTCCGACGTTGATCATCGTGGACAGCCATATCGGGTACGGCGCACCTCACAAGCAAGACACCAGCGCCGCCCACGGCGAGCCTTTGGGTGAAGACGAGATCCGGCTCGCCAAGCGGAACTATGGGTGGCCGGAAGATAAAAAGTTTTACGTGCCGGATGGCGTTTACGATCATTTCCGTCAAGGCATCGGGAGGCGCGGCAAAGAGCAGCGCGACGCATGGTTCCAGCGAATCGCCGACTATCGCAACGACTATCCCGATCTCGCAGAAGAACTTTTCCGCATGCAACACCGCCAGCTTCCGGAAGGTTGGGACCGAGACTTGCCCACTTTTCCAGCAGACGCGAAAGGGCTCGCGACCCGCGAGTCTTCGGCCAAAGTGTTGAACGCTGCAGCGAAGAACATTCCGTGGTTAATAGGCGGAGCGGCGGACCTCGCGCCCTCAACCAAGACCCGGTTGACATTTGAGGGTGCGGGCGACTTTTCCGCGGAGAATTATGCCGGTCGCAATTTTCACTTCGGCATCCGCGAACACGCGATGGGAGCCATTCTCAACGGAATGAGCCTGGTAAAAGTCCGGCCTTTCGGGTCCGGATTCTTCATCTTCGTCGATTACATGCGCGGCTCTCTCCGCCTGAGTGCGCTCATGGAAATCCCGGTGATCTACGTCTTTACCCATGACTCGATTGGAGTCGGCGAGGACGGACCCACGCACCAACCCATCGAGCAACTCGCTCATATGCGCTCCATGCCCGGTCTGATTATGATCCGGCCCGGCGACGCAAATGAGGTGACCGAGGCTTGGAAGGTCATCCTGCAACTGCATCACGAACCCGCAGTGCTGGTGCTCACACGCCAAGCCCTGCCCACCATCGATCGGACGAAATACGCTTCGGCATCGGGCCTAACCCGCGGAGCCTACATTCTGGCCGATGCCCCGGGTGCAAAGCCCGAGGTCATCCTCATCGGGACGGGCAGCGAGGTTGCGCTCTGCCTGGAGGCTTATGAGCAACTGAGCAAGGAAGGCATCCGGGCCCGAGTGGTCAGCATGCCGTCGTGGGAGTTGTTTGACGATCAGGACAAGAGTTACCGGGAATCCGTTCTGCCACCAAGCGTGAAGGCGCGAGTATCGGTGGAACAAGCGTCGGACTTTGGCTGGAGCAAATACACCGGCTCGGAAGGGCACAACATTTGTATCGATACCTTCGGGGCCTCGGCTCCGCTCAAACAATTGCTTAAAAAATTCGACATCACTGCGGAGCACGTAGTGGCCGCGGCCAAGAGCCAGATCGCGCGGCACGGGAACACGAGATGAAAGTAGGTATCGGCACGGATCACGGCGGATTCGAACTGCAACAGCAGATTGCGAAGTTGATGACCGCGGAAGGCCATGAGGTGGTTGACTTCGGCAACAAAGTGTACGACAGCAACGACGACTATCCCGACTTTGCCATCCCGCTTGGGCGCGCTGTTGCACGGGGGGATGTGGAGCGTGGCGTTCTAATATGCGGCAGCGGGGTCGGTGCTTCGGTGGTAGCCAACAAGATTGCCGGCGTTCGCGCCGCACTGTGCCACGATGACTTTTCGGCTCGTCAGGGAGTAGAAGATGACAACATGAACGTCATCTGCTTTGGAGGCCGGACCACGGGTATGGAGGTGGCGTGGGACTGCACGAAGAATTTCCTCGACGCCAAGTTCAGCGGAGCTGAGCGTCATCGGCGGCGGCTGGCCAAGGTTGCGCAACTCGAAGGTGAAAGGATCGCCTCCGCAGGGGGCGGAAAGTAATCGGCAGGTTATTCAAGCCAGGATCACAGGAGAAAACAATGACGTTGTTTGAGTCTTTGAAGAAATACACGACTGTTGTAGCGGACACAGGTGATATCGAAGCCATCGCCAAACACCGGCCGCAAGATGCCACCACCAATCCTTCTCTTCTCTATCACGCCGCCCAGATGCCAGCTTACCGGCATCTGGTGGACGAGGCCACGGAACTGGCGCAGGAGCGAGGCGGCCGCCATGAAGAAATGGCGGCAGAGTTCATCGATCGGCTCTTTGTGTTGTTCGGATGCGAGATCCTCAAGGTGGTTCCGGGGCGCGTCTCGACTGAGGTCGCTGCCAGCCTGAGTTTCGATACGACGGCCACCATCGCCAAGGGCCGCAAACTCATTTCTCTGTACGAGAAACAGGGCGTAGCGCGTGAACGGATCCTGATCAAGATCGCCAGCACGTGGGAGGGCATCCGGGCGGCCGAAATACTGGAGAAGGAAGGCATTCACTGCAACCTCACACTTCTGTTCAGCTTCGCTCAAGCCGTCGCATGCGCCGAAGCTGGAGTTACGTTGATCTCACCTTTCGTGGGCCGCATTTACGACTGGTATAAGAAGGAGAAGGGCGGCGCTGAAATTCCTGCAGACCAGGACCCCGGCGTTGCGTCCGTCACTCGAATCTACAATTACTACAAGAAATACGGCTATAAGACGCAGGTGATGGGCGCCAGCTTCCGAAACGTAAACCAGATCGTTCGGCTGGCCGGATGCGACTTGCTGACCATCAGCCCGGAGCTTCTTGACAAGCTCGAGCAGACCGAGGGAACACTGGAGCGCAAGCTCGATCCGGCAATCGCGAAAGCCAGCAAGGAAGAACGCATTCACATGGATGAGAAGACATTCCGCTGGATGCACAACGAAGACGCAATGGCGACAGAGAAATTGGCAGAGGGCATCCGCAAGTTTAATAGCGACGCCCACTCCCTGGAAGAGTTTGCGCTCTCCCAGGTTGCTGAAAAGGTCGGGTGAGTTCTGGCCCCAGCGGAACGTGGGGCTCACCCAGGCCGAGCCGCACAGCATCGTGCCAAGGGACCGACCTCGTCCGCGGAACAATTGCTGCGGGAATACCTCATTACAGATTTTCACGAAGGAGAATTAAGTGGGTGCTAGTCGAGCAGTTCTCTGGGACATGGATGGAACCTTAATTGATTCGGAAGAGTTCCACTGGATTTCCTGGCGGAACACGCTGGCCAATGAGGGAATCGCCATCACGCGTGAACAGTTTCTATCTTCTTTCGGCCAGCGTAACGATTCCATCATTCCCCGGTGGCTGGGTGAGGCTGCGACACCCGAGCGCATCGAGAGAATTTCCAAAGCCAAAGAGGAACTGTACCGTTATCTGGTTCGCAGAGACGGCATGTCTGCTGAGCCCGGTGTCATAACCTGGTTGCACCGGCTGCACAGGGAGGGATGGCTGCAGGCGATTGCCTCCGCGGCGCCGCGTGCGAATATCGATGCCGTTCTTGAGGCGCTGTCAGCGACCCATATCTTTCAAGGCATTGTCTCGGCTGACGATGTACACCGAGGCAAACCGGACCCAGAAGTGTTTCTCACCGCCGCTTCCCGAGTCGGCGTGCCACCCGACCGCTGCATCGTAGTGGAGGACGCCGTTGCTGGAGTCCAGGGAGCGCGTAGCGCCGGTATGAAGAGCATAGGAGTCAATCGCAACCGCAAACAACTGCCCGCGGACATTGTCGTGCAGTCACTGGATCTGTTGGACTCCGACGCATTCGATACTCTTCTGCAGCAAGACAGCATTAGCACCGCCTCCCAATTGCGCGGTATCGATTCGGCCTGACAGAAAATCATCCGGAGTTAGTCATGAACCTCGCTCCGGAAAATGTGTGTGGCAATCGACAGGCCAGCCCCGATGGAACCGATTTGGTGCATGGCATTGCGTCAGGTGCGTTGCGCCTTACCGAGCGTCATCAGTAACAGAAGTAAAGGGAGATAGAGGATGGATGCCATCAAAAGCCGACGGGCTGCCGGCCTCGACCTGCGCAACACGAATTCTGATCCACAATAGAAAAACACGAAGCTAAGGGCTAAAGTTCCTAGCTGGTAGAGGAGAGCGAGTGTCCCTGGCAAAGTCGGTGCGAGACTAATCACAATCAACGCGAGCAGAGGCAACATGGTTTGCAGAGTCACAAGATGAAATCTCGATCGCCCCTGAGGAAGCACCATGTAGCCTGCACGGTCGTAGTCTTCGCGGTACATCCATGCGATGGCCATGAAATGCGGGAACTGCCATAGGAAGACAATGCAGTAAAGAAGCCAAGCCTCCACATTCAATCTCCCCGATGCTGCGGCCCAACCGATCAGTGGAGGCATAGCGCCGGGAAAAGCACCGATCAGAACGCACAGAGGCGTTCTTCGTTTAAGCGGAGTGTACAAGAACAGGTAGGAAAGTAAGGTGAGAAGCGCCAGCAGACTCGCAAACACGCCGGCGGCCATGGCGAGATAAACGGTACCGGCTGCCGACAACCCGATTCCAAACGCCAGGACGGCGGACGGTTCGAGACGGCCAGCCGCGAGAGGCCTTCGAGAGGTGCGGCGCATTTGCGCATCGAACCTCCGTTCGATGTATTGGTTCAGTGTTGCAGTGCCGCTTGCCACCAGTAATGTCCCAAGCAAAGTGTTGAACGATGCGAGGAAGGAAAACTGTCGTCCTGCATTTGCACAACCGAGATAGAAGCCAGCAAAGGTTGTGATCAAAATCAGGAAATTGACTTCCGGTTTGGTGAGCGCCCAGTAGTCGGAGAGCAGGGTGGATACTGAAACAAGACGGCCTTCCACCGCGGGTGCATTGAGCACGGTGACAGGGGGCTTGCTCGACATTCAGATAACCTCCAGACTCGACCGAGTCGTCTGCGTCGACGCACTGAGCGGCGAATCCGATCTCACAACCCAATTGTGGCGAAAGACCTCGGGCGAGAGTAGGCGAGCCGTGAGAATTGTCGCCGCGATGAAATAAACGACGGTGACGCAAGTCCACATCAACGCACCGGCACACTGCTGGTCCTCCAGGGCGGACAATCCGAGCAGGCGCGGTGACGAGAAATAAACCGGATAGACGACGCGATCGCAAAAGACAAGAAACCCGGAGAGAATGTCGCACGGTAATGTGGCAAGAAACAGATATAAGAGGATCGACCACTCTGACCGATGCGAGGCCCCTGGCCATGGCTGAACCAATGGCCGAACGACCGGCCACCAGAAGAGAAGTCCGGATATCAGGAATGATGCTTGTTCGATCGCATGCCAGGCTTCGGATCGCAACCCGAGCATAAACACCGCCGGAATATGCCACCCAACCAATGTGGCCGTGGCCGCAAGCCAGCAAACCACGGGATTTGTCAGTGCTCTTCCCACTCGCTGTGCTGGTGTCGAGTGAAACAATCGGCGTATTGGTCCTGCCACGAATCGTTGCGGCAGGAATCGTTTCGACGAATCATGCATCAGCGGCGTCATAGGCGCACCGAGCCAAATCAACGGGGGAGCCAGCGTCATCAGCAGCAAATGCTGAATCATGTGGACTGTCAGCAGTTCGTGGTCGAGTGCAGCTATCGGTGAAGCCAGTGCTAGCCAGACGAAGAACACTCCGAGGAGAAAACTGGCGGCGTGCCAACCCGGGATTGTGTCCACGCTACGCCTGCGAATACGAACCCATTCACACACATAGACTAGCGCTGCGAAAGTTAAGAGCGCAGAAGCCCAGAATGATTCGTAAGCGGCGTGATGGGTATGTACCATCGATTGTCTTCCTATTGCTGACCGCCGGAAGCTTTCTGGCTGCTATCGCCAAGCGCTATGTCACGTGATGCGTCGCGCGCGGGAGATTGCCCAGCGGGATGCAACGTTTCCAGAAATGCTACGAGTGCCGTGGTCTCTGCTGGACTCAAGTTGTTTCCATAGGCAGGCATGTTGCCGCCGCCTTGAATCACCTGGCGGATGAGTTGGTCTTGCGTCAATCGCACGGCGACGCTGTCGAGCGCCGGCCCGCGCTGCCCGCCGATATTACCAAGGGAGTGGCAGTTGCGGCACTGCTTGAACTGAAACACCAACGCACCCTGCCGTTGCAGTGCGGTTGTACCATGCACGAAACGGTCGGGGACAGGATCACCGCTCCACGCATTCATTTGCGGACTCCACGGCGCGAACTGTGCGAGCCGGGTGAAAGTTCCAAGAGTAATTGCAATTAGCAGAACCGTGAGGACCGCAATGGGCCGGCGTTTCCAGCTCTTTTCTCCCTCCCCGGAAAGAAACGGCAGAAGAATCAGCGCAAGGATGACCAACGGGGGAACGATGAGCAGGAACGGCGTCTCCATCGACGGAGGAAGCAGTGACAGCAGAGCGTAAAGCCAGAGGAAAAAGTAATCCGGCTTGGGAGCGGTCTGAATGATCGTCGGATCGGGCTGTCCGGTCGGTCCAAATGGACCAAAGTAAAAAGCGCACGCGGCGATAGCGAGGATGATGAACGCCGCGAAGAACATATCCTTCCAAATCGCATACGGGACGAATGGCGCACCGTCTTGCTTCGTCAGCGCGTGATATTCACGTTCATAGGTGGCTCGCTTTACGATGCGTCCCGGCATCGGCCACTCGTTGATGCCCAGCCTCAACACCATCAGGAGATGAAGGCCCACAAACGCGATCAACATCCCGGGAATTACGAACACATGCAGCGCAAAAAATCGGGAGAGGGTTGCGCCGGCGATGATCGGGCCACCTAACATCAGCTTTACTACAACAGGACCGATGATCGGGACGCGGCTGGCAATCGAAGCGCCGATTCCCAACCCCCAGTAAGCGTCCTGGTCGAAGCGCAGCACTTGTCCGCTGAAGGCCATCCCCAAGGTCATCAACAACAGGAGAACGCCGATGATCCAGGTGAGCTCCCGGGGAAATTTATACGCCCCGAACAGAAACACCTGCACCATGTGAATGAGAACAATCGCCACCATGAAGTTGGAGCCCCATCCATGCATGGCGCGCATGAACCAGCCGAGCGCGATGTTGTGGTTGATGGCCTGCAAACTGCTCCAAGCCTCGCCAGCCGAAGGCACGTAGATCAGAGCCAGCAGAATTCCCGTTACCACCTGGAGAAGGAAGACGGTGAGCGCCGCGCTGCCGAACACGTAGAACCAACTTGCCGTTTTCCGCGGCACCGGATGTTCGACGGCTTCGCGAATGGGTGCGGCCAGCTGCAGGCGATGGTCGAACCAGTCGCCAATCTTTGCAAGCCCGATTTTGCCAATCATGATGCGCATGGCGGTTTCTCTCCGGTCAGTGATGCGATCGCTGCTCCGGGCGTCGGCAACTCACCAGCTTGAATGGTTATCAAGCCGTTCTCAACTTTGTAGGGATACTCGAACAGCCCGCGCTCCGGCGGTCCTGACGCGCGCGCGCCGTCACGGTAGTAAGCTCCACCGTGACAGGGACACATGAATAGCCCAGATTGGGGGAACCAGCGGACCGGGCACCCGAGATGAGCACAGTTGACGGCAAAGACCTGGAACTTTTCACCTGCAACATGCCGCACCCAGCAGGCGGTGTCCACGGTCTTACCATCGGTGGGCATTACGTTAGGATTGCGAAAAGTAGCCAGCCGCGTCTCGCCCTCAGGAAACTCGTCAATGCGACCGAGCGGAACCCAGGCGATATACCCGTTCGCGCGCCCGCGCGTGACTGAGGAAAGCAGAAAGCCAACTACCGGCACCGCTAACACCAGAGCCGCGAATCCGTTGAAGAGAATTCCCAGCTTCATAAAAAATCCGCGGCGGGAGATCATTGCGTCCGTCGATGGAACGGGGACAGGGACAGGTTTCGTGGACATATCGGACTCCTAATGCTGCGCGTAATTCGAAGCGGAATATGGCTGCCCGGGATTTGGCACGCGGCGGGATGCGAGCCATGCAACAACATCCGTGATCTCCCGGTCGGTCATCGGTTTTCCTGGAACGTTGCCGCGCCAGTCCGGCGCGCCTAATTCTGGACGGCCAGCGATGACGATTGTGCGCAGCCCCTGGTCGCTGACGAGCGCCAAGAATGAATCGTTGGTGATGGCGCTGCCGTTCCGACCGCCCTGACCTTCAGGACCGTGGCAAGACGCACAATATGTTCGGTAAACGAGTTCACCATTCGCGGCGTTAGCTGCAGTTTTCGCCGCATAGGAAGGCGGATCGCTTCCGTCGAGAATTCCCTTGCGTACCCAGGTTGAAAATATGCCGCTTGTGATCGCATCAATCTGTTTATCGGTCAGCATCCCGCCTGCGCTCTGAGCGAAAGCCGGCATGGTGGTGCCATATACGCCGTTGGCGATCACTTTGTGCATGGACGCTTCGTCCACAATGGCGAGATAAACCGGATCCGCCAGCGCGATCGCTGCTCCCCCTCGTCCTTGCGCGCCGTGGCAGCCCGCACAGTTTTGTGCATAGAGGGTGGTAAATTCGACAACCTGGCTCGGGGCAACAATCTCTGCCTCCTTTTGAGGTTGGCCGGGCGGAGGAGAGCTGCAACCCGAGAGCAGCAGGCTCAGCACCGCGAGGGCACATAGATAGCGAAATCGGTTCACGGGCGCTTCTCCTCTTCTCGCGGCGGAGTAATTCCCGGAGCCTCGATCCCAGCGCGCATCGCGAAGGGCAAGTTCTCGCGCGTGGTCACTGGCGACTGGCGAATCACGACTAGCCCCGCCACGATTCCAAAGGCCACCTGCGACGCAATAAACCAGGGCCAGTCAATATGGCTTGCTAGTAACGGATTGAGCAGGTCCAAGAATGTGTATAGCAACCCCGACCACAGGACCGGGGCGATCAGTCCTCCCAGAACGATCGGGCGCCGCGCGAACATGGGGAGCATCGCACCATAGAGCAAACCAACCAGCGCAGACACGATGACGTGCAGGACCAGAGCAATCGCGAAGCTGTCTGCGTGGAAGGAATACAGCGCTGCGGGCCCGAGCATCAGCGACTGGCCGTAGAAGACTGCCGCAAGCAGATTGATCGGGTACCAGATGCTTCCGGCCTTTAACACGCCATAGGCACACGCCAGCACAGCCATCGCTACGCTACCAGCCAGTCCGCCCATCACCCCCGCGGATACCGGATAAGTTTTCACCGGGAGCCAGGCTCGCACAGGCTCTGCAATCGGAAGCCGCTCAACGATCCGGCGATGGGTAGTTATACGAATATCTTCTTGAACCACGGGCACAACTTCTTCGTGCTCATATGGGAAGACCTCGCGAAACCAGCCAATGCAGCCTGCGAGAGAAAGAACAGCGCCAAGGACGCTGACCGACACGCTTGTGACCAGGCCGGCAAACAATAGGGTGAAGCCAAAAGCCAAGATAAAAGGCCAGGCCGTCGGCGCGGGCAGTTCAATCTTGCGCGGAGCCTGAGGGCTCCCGCTCAGCTGCTCGCTTGTCAGCAATGTTGTCATGGTTCTTCCTCAGCGCCCCAGAACGTAAACAACGGTGAAAACCACCACCCAAACGGCGTCGACAAAGTGCCAGTACATCGCGAGCACTTCCACTCGGCGTGACTCTTGCATCCGCACGCGTCCGGCCAAAGCAAAAATCGCGACAAGCGAGAGCATGACCAGGCCTGCGGTGACGTGAAAGCCGTGCAGTCCGACTAGCGAGTAGTAGGTCGTTCCGAATAGATTCGTCGAGATTGTGAGCCCGTGTTCGTAGATAAGCCGGTGCCACTCCTGCCCAGTGCCATACAGAAACGTCCCGCCCAAAACGATAGTGAGCAGCCATAAGCCGATAAATGCACCCACTTTGTCGCGTGCAAGCGACTTCGTGGCCAAATGAACTGTCAGGCTGCTCGACAACAGACAAATGGTGTAGAAGATCGGAGTCTCGAGCACTTCGCGAGGAGTCGGTCCGCTGAGACTCTTTCCCACATAGAACAGGTACGCAACCACAAAGATCGTGAAGATCGCAGACTCGGCCACAATGAGGCCAGCCATTGCGACCTTACCGCGATAGGGTAGGTTCCAGGTCGGCGGTGTCTCGGGAAACGGATTTGCCATTGCGCTCATTGCTTTCTTCCTTTATTCGTACCGACTATCCGGATCTTCGGGATGCTTCAGGTCCCACAACGGCCGCCGGCTCGCGACCACGGGAATGGAGGCAAAGTTGTAGGCGGGCGGCGGCGAGCTTGTGGACCATTCGAGAGTCCACGCGTCCCAGGGGTCGCTTCCGGCCATGGCTCCCTTGAAATAAGAAATGACGAGGTTTGCTAGAAACACGAGAATTGCGATGGCCTGAACGAACGCCCCGATGGTGATGATCAGGTTCAATGTGTCCCACCCTCGGCCGGGCTCGTAGGTGTAGATGCGGCGCGGCATCCCGAGCAGTCCCGGAATGTGCATTACGGTAAACGTCAGGTGAAATCCGATCAGGAAGAGCCAGAAATGCCATTTGCCAAGGGTTTCGCTGAGCATCCGGCCGCTCATTTTCGGGTACCAGTAATAGAACGCCCCAAAGATGGCAAACAGAATTCCGCCCACGATCACATAATGAAAGTGCGCGACTACGAAATACGAGAGACTGAGCTGCCAATCGAACGGCGCCGCAGCTTGCATAATGCCGGTGAGACCGGCAATCAGAAATTGGAATAGAAACCCGATGCAGAATAGCATTGCCACCTTGAACTGAATTCTGCCGCCCCACATCGTGCCGAGCCAGTTAAAGATCTTAATCCCCGTAGGGACGCCCACGGCCATCGTGGTGATCGCAAAAAAGCTGTTCGCGTAAGAATTCATTCCGACCGTGAACATGTGGTGCGCCCACACACTCATGCTGATGAACGCAATTGAGACCGTTGCTGCGACCATGACGGGGTATCCGAAAATCGGCTTCCTGGAAAATACCGGAATGATTTCTGACAGAAATGCAAAAGCAGGAATAACCAGCACGTACACTTCCGGATGGCCGAATATCCAAAAGAAGTGCATCCACAGAACGGCCGAACCGCCGGCCTGTGCGTCGAAGAAATGGCCGCCCAGGTATCGATCGATGAGCAGCATTATCTGTGAGGCCGTCAGCGGCGAAATAGCAAGCAGAACCATTCCCGCCATGACAAGGTTGAGCCATGCCAGCAACGGCATGCGGCTGAGCTTCATACCCGGACATCGCATGCACAGAACGGTCGCGATGATGTTAATTGCGGTACCGATACTTCCAAAACCGGAAACCAGCAGCGATAGCGTCCAATAATCAGTACTGTGGCCCGGCGAAAATGCCCGTGCAGTGAGAGGCGCATACGCCCACCATCCAACGTCCGGTGCATTGCCTGCTCCGTAGAGTCCATTGGCGCCTACCAGGCTGAAATAGAGCAGCAATCCACCCAGCGTCGTCAGCCAGAAACTGAAGGCATTCAGCCGCGGAAACGCCATGTCACGAGCCCCGATCATCAGCGGCACAAGATAGTTCGCAAACCCAAACAGGACTGGCATAGCCACAAAGAAAATCATGGTTGTGCCGTGCATCGTGAACATGCGATTGAAGACCTGCGGAGAAACAAAAGTATTGAGCGAATGCATTAACTGGATGCGAATGATGAGGGCCTCGACTCCACCAAGCACGAGGAACATCAGCGAGGAGAACATGTAGAGAACACCCAACCGCTTGTGATCAACCGTGGTGACCCACTCGTGAAGGATGTCGACCCTGGGCTTCTCGTCAATCTGCACGCCGGGATTCGTGATCGCATTCGATGACATATCGGTCTTCCGCTTCCTCTAACGCAGCGTCTCCATATAACTCAAGACTGCGTCCAAATCTGCATCACTCAACTGCATGGCCGGCATCAGCGAGCCAGGCTTTATTTTGTTCGGGTCCTGAATCCAAAGGCGCAGCTTCTCTGGTGTATTTGGGGCTGCACCGGCGGCGATAGTGGCCCGGCTCATCAAGTGGGTGAGATCCGGACCGAAACGCCCGTTGGCATTCGTTCCTGCCACGGCATGACAGTTGATGCAGGCAGTGCTTTCGAAAACTCGCCTGCCGGTCTCCACGCTTTCGTCCTGAACTGCGGGCTGCTGCTGGCCGTGAACCCAGGCGGCAAAGTCTTCGGGACTATCCACCGAGATGCGCAACAGCATCTTGGCGTGTTGCACACCGCAATACTGGGCGCACTGGCCGAGAAAGATTCCGGTGCGGCGGGGATCCATCCACATCCGGTTCGGGTGGTTGGGAATCAGATCGGTCTTCCCCGCGAGTTCCGGGACCCAGAAGCTGTGGTCGGTGTCGGCAGAAAACAAGTTCAAAAACGTGGGAGTCGGATTCGCGGGATCGCTCACCGGGATGTGCAGCTCATTCGCTGTAACGACGCCCAGCTTCGGATAGCGAAATTCCCACCAGTATTGGTGTCCGATGGCGGTGACTTCTATGGCGCTGGGCGGTTGGGGAGCGTCCTGGATGGCGTGGATCACTCGCGCCGTAGCCAGGAACAACACCACGACGATGAGGATCGGAATGATCGTCCAAGCCAACTCAATCTGGGTGCTCCCATAGACTTGGGCGGGTTCGCGGCCCGCATCCACGGCGCGCCCGCGGAACTTAATAATGGAGTAGACCAGTAACGTAAAAACGACGACAAAGATGATCCCGATAATGACAAGGACAAATATGGATAAATGAGCAATGGATTTGGCCGGCGTTGATGCAGGAGCAAAAATGTTCGTCGGGCTCAGAGCCGAAGGAGTTGCTCCGACCGCCGCGCGCACCTGCCAAATGACGGACAGTAAGACCGAGAGAGGTCCACGGGCCAACGAATTGGTCGATCGCAAGGCTTGCATCCGTCAATCTCTCTTTCTCGAACCTCCGGCAGCGGCTCGACTGTTCCGGGTTAATGAACTTCTGCACCGACCGGATCGGCCTTCATTCCAGTGGTACAGTTCTCGCAAGCAATTTCGTGATTGAAATCGAAGTCGGTGTTCGAGGCGCCAGTGATCAATCTTGCTCCGCGACTGGACGTTATATCCTGGAACGCCCACTGGATGAAAACCACAATGCGACTCTGGAACTCCACGATATACATGAGATGGATGAATACCCAGACCAGCCAAGCCGGCAGGCCCCAAAGATGAATTCCGAACACGTTGGCCACCGCGGCCGCGCGCCCGATTACTGCCAGATTTCCTTTGTCGAAATATTCGAAGGCCTTCTGCGGCGGTTTACCCCGAATTTTCCTGACGATCGCCTTGGCGGCATAGGTCCCCTGTTGCATTGCAACTTGGGCCACGCCTGCGAGTGGTTTTCCGTCCGAGTCCAAAGAGAAAGCCAGATCTCCGACAACGTAGATGTCCGGGAAATTGGCGATGGTAAGGTCCGGGCCCACGTTGATCCTTCCGCCCCGGTCGGTCTCAGCTCTCGTGCGTTTCGCGAGCGTTCTCCCTAGAGGAGCAACGGTGACTCCACCCGCCCATAAGACGGTCCTGGAGGCTAGCCGCTCGGCGCGATTACCGAACTCCCAGGTGAGGCCCTCCCGATCCACGCTCTTAACCATGGCTCCGGTCTTCACCTCGACTCCGAGCTTCGCGAGGGACCGCTCTGCCTTTTGCGCCAGGTCTTCCGGGAAAGGCATTAGTAATCGCGGCGCACCGTCGAGCAGAATGATCCGAGCGTCTTCGGGGTTGATGGAGCGGAAGTCGTTCTTGAGCGTCTCGCGGGCGATTTCGCCGATGGCCCCCGCGAGTTCCACTCCGGTGGGGCCCGCTCCCACAATCACGAACGTCAGCCACGCGCGTCGCTGAGCGGGATCGGGAATCCGTTCCGCCACTTCAAACGCATAGAGAATTTTGTGCCTTATGGTCGTGGCTTCCTCCAGGCTCTTCAGGCCGGGGGCCCACTTCTGCCACTGATCGTTGCCATAGTAAGAGCTGGTTGAGCCGGATGCAACAATAAGAGAGTCGTATTCGAAACTCGCTCCATCCGCCAGCAACACGCGCTTCGACACCGGGTCGATATCCTGGACGTCGCCGAGTAACACGCGGGTATTTTTCTGGCGGCTCAAGACGCCCCGCAAGGGTGCGGCGACTTCACCGGGAGAAAGCGAACCGGTGGCAACTTGATAGAGGAGAGGTTGAAACAGGTGGTAGTTGCGCCGATCGATCACTGTCACGTCCAGCGGCGATGATCCAAGCGTCTGCGCTGCGCATAGTCCTCCAAATCCGCCACCGATAATGATGACCTTCGATCGCCCGCTCATAAGTCCTCGCGTTCCTTCCTTCCTGACTTGTTCCGAGACCGAAGCAGCACAACTACCGATCTCGCAGCCACCTTGTAGCTCGCCGTCGTTAGCGGATCACCACCCTCAGAGAAATCTCCGGGGCTCGGCAATGCAGTGTCCACGATTCTCATCCACTCCTGCGCCGTACCTTCCTGAACCTGGAACTCCAATGCCTCCCAGTACGCGTTGATCATCACGTAGATGTCGTCATCACCCTGCGAAGCACCGTGCAGGCAAAATGCCAAACTGCGGGAGTCATGCGACAAGTCGGCCCTCGGACCGGTTCCGTACCAGGCGACATCCTCCCGCCAGAAGCGGCTGCGGCTTAGCGCAGGATGGCTTTTGCGAAACGCAATCATGTTCTTGAAGAAGCGGAAGATGTCCCGATTCGCCTGAAGCTGGCTCCAGTCCAGCCATCCCGTGGCGTTGTCCTGGTTGTAGGGATTGTTGTTGCCGAACTGCGTGTTCAGGAATTCGTCCCCAGCCCGGAACATCGGTGTCCCGTTCGACAGCATCAGCAGGCAGAAGAAATTCTTCACCTGCCGGCGGCGCAGAGCAAGGACTTCGCTGGGCGCGCCTTCGTCGCCTTCATGCCCACAGTTCCAGCTGTGGTTGTCGTCGGTTCCATCCTGGTTGTTGTTTCCATTCGCCCAGTTGCGCTTCTGGTTATAAGCAACCAAGTCGTAGAGGGTAAAGCCGTCGTGAGAAGTCACGTAGTTTACGCTCTGGTAGGCGTGGTATGCATCGGCACGGTTGTCGGGGAAAAGATCGTCACTACCGTAAATGCGTCGCATCAGGTCAGGGACCATTCCGGGATCGCTTTTGACAAAGCGGCGGAGGTCGTCCCGGAACCGTCCGTTCCATTGGAGCCAGGTTATGCCGGGGAATCCGCGGCCAAGTTGATAAGCGCCGGTATCCCAGGGCTCCGCGATCAACCGTAACTTGCCCAACTCCGGATCGGCCGCGATTTCGCTGAAGATGGGAGCTTGTCCCCAGTTCAGAGATCCGTCTCCATTGCGGCTGAACACCGAGGCCAGATCGAAGCGGAAACCATCAACATGCATCTGCTTTTTCCAATAGCGCAGGCTGTCCATCACCATTTGGCGAACGTGGGCGTGGCCAAAATTCAAGGTGTTGCCGGTACCGGAGTAATTCGCATATGGGCTTGTGGGGTCAGAAGAGATCATGTAATAGCCAGCGCTGTCGAAGCCCTTATAGCTGTAGATGGGACCCCGGTGGTCTCCTTCACAAGTGTGGTTGTACACGACGTCAAGCACGAGACCAATTTCCGCCTGATGAAACGCCTTCACCATATTTCTGAATTCAAGATGTTGTTCGTGATCGTCGCGAGTACTCGCGTACTGAGCGTGAGGCGCGAAGAAGTTCAACGGCATGTAGCCCCAGTAATCCCCTTCTTGTGGGTCACGCTGGAAAATAGGCATCAACTCAACGACCGTGATTCCGAGATCTTTCAGATATGGGATCTTCTCTACCAGACCGGCATACGTTCCGGCCCGAGAAGGATCGACGCCCGAGTTGGGGTTCTTCGTGAAACCCTTCACGTGAAGTTCGTAAATGATTGCGTCCGACTCGTGATGCAGCGACCGGTCCCCTGTCCAGTTAAAAACTGGACGGTGAGCAGTCAGCAC
>JBEKXO010000049.1:0-25426 GCA_049511995.1 Terriglobales bacterium | reverse complement strand
CACACCGGTTGCTGCGTCAACGCGTGCGCCGACCGCAGATCATAAGGATGCAGCTTCTTCGGCGAAACGTAATAGTCCGCCTTGAGCAGGCCTTCCTGCTTGGGCTTCGTATCCACCTTCATCGCCTCATGCCGCTCGTAGACGACATAAGCCGCGCGTCCGCCCACCAGCACGATCGCCGCAACCAAAAAGATCTGCAGCTTCTTCTGAAACTCCGTATCAAACGCCATGATTTTCCGGTCCTGGAAATACCGCTAGGATTTCCTTAGTGAGTTTTCCCTTAGTGTAACTTCGTGCCCTTAGCGGTTAAGCTTTCGCGCGAATTGGCTGAGTTTGACTTTGCTTTGAAAGGGCACGGCTTCAGCCGGGCCGCAAATACCGGCAAAATCAACAGCGGCTTCAGCCGCCGAGGGGAGTCCCTTTCAAACCGACCCACTGTCCTTTCGCGAGTGGTCAGGCTTTCGCAAGAGCAATCGGATAAACTAACCACCAGCACTATTCAGCCAATCCAAAGAGGAATTATGCCCATCGCCCAGGACGACGTTCTCAACGCACTCAAGCAATGCTACGATCCCGAGATCCCCGTCAACATCGTCGATCTCGGCCTCATCTACGACATCCGTTTCGACGACCTACCCGAAGGCCAGCAGGACGTCACTGTCGACATGACCCTAACCGCCCAGGGCTGCCCCGAACACGTCAACATCAGCGCCCAAGTCAAGTCCCGTGTCGAGCAACTGCCCGGCGTCCGCAATGCCAACGTCAACGTAATCTGGGAACCCGCGTGGACTCCCGAGCGCCTAAGCCCCGACGCCCGCAAGCAACTGGGAATCGAGTAACCCTTCGTTCGCTATTCGCTATTCGTCGTTCGCTTTTAGCTGTTCGCTAGACTGCCATTGCGAATAGCGAACGACGAAAAGCGAATAGCGGCACTTCTAATATTCTCCCAACTCCTCAAACGCCCGTGCCGCGCGCCGCTCCATCAGCTCTTCAATCTTGCTCCCGATCCTCATAGCCAGATCCAGAAACCGCGTTCCCTGCCGCACATACGAAGGCAGCTCTTCGCGAATCCGCATAAACTGATCGGGATACTCCGACGCCAGCACCGCCAACCCCACGCTGCCCACCAGTATTGCCGCCGGACGCCTCCCTCTCAACGCCAACATCGCCGCCGTTCCCGCCGATCCTGCAATCACCGCCCTCTTCCAGTTCTCCATGTCGTCTCCTGATTTTTATGACGTTCATCTCCCGACACCGCGCGAAATGTCACAAGGCGTTTGGGTATCTCCTTCGTGGACCTTCGTGCCCTCTGTGGTTAATGATTTCGCAAATTGCACCAGCTACTCGCCTTTTCCTAGCAGGATTCTAAACCAACGCTTCCATGCTTTATACTGTCCCGCCGATGCTCAATCCAACAACGCCCGAACCCAACTATGATGCAATCTCGAACATTCGCGTTCATCGCCACTCTTCTCTGCATCGCCAATCTAGCCGCCGCCCAGACCAAACCCCGAGCCCGCGACCTCGGCGTCCCCTTCGACGGCACACCCGGGACTTACAACGCCATAACCGACGTCAAGGGAGTCGAAGTCGGCGACACCACGCTAATCTCTGGCAGCGGCAAACTCAAAGTCGGAGTAGGCCCCGTCCGCACCGGCGTCACCGCCGTTCTTCCTCGCGGCAGAGATTCCCTCGATCCCGTCTTCGGAGCTTGGTTCACGCTCAACGGCAACGGCGAGATGACCGGCACAACCTGGCTCGAAGACTCCGGCTTTCTCGAAGGCCCGGTCATGATCACCAACACGCACAGCGTAGGCGTAGTCCGCGACGCGGTCATTGCATGGCGTATTAAGAAAGCTCCGCCCGACAGTGAGGGCTATTCCTGGTCCCTGCCCGTTGTCGCCGAGACCGCCGATGACGACTTGAACGACATGAACGGCTTCCACGTAAAGCCCGAGCACGCCTTCCACGCTCTCGATACCGCCCACGGCGGCCCCGTCGAAGAAGGCAACGTAGGCGGCGGTACCGGCATGATCTGCAACGAATTCAAAGGCGGCATCGGCACCTCGTCGCGTGTGCTCCCCGCTCGCCTCGGAGGCTATACCGTCGGCGTCCTCGTGCAATGTAATTACGGATGGCGCAGCCAGCTCCGCATCGCCGGAGTTCCCGTCGGCCAGGAAATTACCGATCACATGGTTCGCAACGAAGACATCGGATCGATCATCATCGTGATCGCCACCGACGCTCCGCTCATTCCGACGCAACTCAAGCGCGTCGCCCGCCGCGCCGCGCTCGGCCTCGGCCGCGATGGCAGTTTTTCCGGAGACGGCTCCGGCGACATTTTCATTGCCTTCTCCACCGCCAACCCCGGAGCGGCCGATTCCACCAAAGTGCGCGACCTGAAAATGCTCCCCAACCAAAAAATTAATCCGATTTTCCTGGCCACGGTTCAGGCCACCGAAGAAGCCGTAGTCAACGCCATGGTCGCCGCCGAAACCATGACTGGCATCAACGATTACACGGTCTACGCCCTGCCCCACGACCGTCTGCGCGAGGTCCTGAAAAAATACAACCGCCTTACAAAGTAAGCGTTGCGCAGTGGAACTTGGCATCAGCCGTTTAGCTCACGTAGGGGCAGACGCCCCCCGGGAGCCTGCCCTGAGCGAAGTCGAAGGGCCCAGCCGAGCGAAGCTCGGCCCTGTCCGCGACAATGGCAATCTACAGGTCCACTGAAAGTTACCTTCGTTCGCACCAATGCGTTCCCTCTTCTGCACACGCAAGGATACAATCCAGTCAGTGAAAGCCTACCGAATCGAGCGCATCAAAGGCGGCATGAAGTTCAACTGCACGCGCTGCACCCACAGCGTAAGCACGATGGATTTCGATGCCAAAGACGGCAACCTCCGCACCCAGGCTGCGACCGCCATCAACGATCACGCCGCCAAATCCCATCACGAACCGCTGGTAGTCTCCTCGATAGATGCCCAGCAGCGCAGTTGGCGATAATCGAACCTGCGCTCCCGGTCAAATCAATCGTTTTGAAGTCAATGTTGTTTGGACGTCAATCTCATTCCGAAGTCAATCTTGTTTCGGGGTCAATCTTGCTTTGAAAGGGCGCGGCTTTATCCGCGCCGCAAACATCGCAAGTATTAGCGGCTTCGGCCGCTGAGGGATTTCCGCAAAAGTCCGCCGCCTCAATTACCCATCGATCACGGCTTTTTCGATACCATGGTGTCGCCGACCCACAACGGTCACCCATGATCGAGCGCTTCGACTTCTCCGATCTCCGCGAGCTCTTTGCCAAGGCGAACGAGGAGAAATCTGGCGACCAACTGGCCGGAATCGCGGCGCGCTCGGAACGCGAGCGAGTAGCGGCAAAACGCAAACTCGCCGACTTGCCGCTCGACGAAATTGTTCGCCATCCTCTGATCGAGCCCCACGGCGACGATGTCACCCGCCTGATTCTCGATTCGTTCGATCAGCAGGCTTTCCTCTCTTACGCAAGTATGACGGTAGGCGAGTTTCGCGAGTTCCTTCTGGACGACGGCACCACAGAGACGCAGTTACATTCGCTGCAAAAAGCGATCATCCCAGAAATTGCGGCCGCAGTGGCAAAATTAATGAGCAACAAGGACCTCGTTCTAGCCTCCGCCAGGGTTCGCAACGTCACTCGCTGCCGCAACACCTTGGGCGAGCGCGGAGTGCTCGGCATCCGCGCCCAACCCAACCATCCCGCCGATGATATCGGAGGAATCCTCTTGACCGCATTCGAAGGCCTGCTCTATGGCTGCGGAGACGCAGTAATTGGCGTGAACCCGGCCACAGACTCGGTCGAGACCGTCAGCGCGATCCTATCGGCATTGAATCGCCTGATCGACGCCTACGAAATTCCGACGCAGAGCTGCTGCTTGGCGCATATCACCACACAGCTCGCAGCACTAAATCGCGGCGCCCCGGTCGACCTTCTCTTCCAATCCGTGGCCGGAACAGAGGCAGCCAACCGTAGTTTCGGAATTAACTTGAACATGCTGCGCGAAGGCCGCGAACAGGTTCTAGAGCATCATCGCCAGCGAAACGTCCACTGGATCGGCGATCAAGTCATGTACTTCGAAACCGGCCAGGGTAGCGCCCTCTCCGCCGAAGCGCACCACGGCGTCGATCAACTCACGCTCGAAGCACGCGCCTACGGTGTAGCGCGAGCCTTCGATCCTTTTCTGGTCAACAGCGTAGTCGGCTTCATTGGCCCCGAGTATTTGTACGACGAGCGCCAGATAATCCGCGCCGGGCTCGAAGATCATTTCATGGGTAAGCTGCTAGGCCTGCCCATGGGATGCGACGTCTGCTACACCAATCACGCCGCCGCCGACCAAAACTCAGCCGATAACCTCTTGTTACTTCTAAGTGCGGCCGGTTGTAACTACTTCATGGGCGTTCCATGTTCCGACGACGTGATGCTCAATTATCAATCCACAAGTTATCATGACGCATTGGCCGCAAGGCGTCTCTTCAATCTGCGTCCCGCTCCCGAGTTTCTCGCTTGGCTACAAAATGTGGGAATCTATCGCGGCGCGGAGCCCGCTGCCCTAGACGCGTCCGCGAGGCGGCAATTGATGCACGGCTTGGAGGTTTCCATCGAAAATCTCGTATAGCTTCTATGTTGTCATCCTGAGCGAACCGGGTCCCCAGCGCGCCCGTTTTTGGAGCGTTGGGGTAAGGGAGCGAAGGACCTATGTATTGGACAACCCGATAATATGACTAGCTCGCGCCACTCACTTTTCACCGACGATAAGGAAGGATAAATTGCTTGCCTCCGGAAGATGACAAACTCGCCCACCAATATGACCTGCCGGAGATCATAAAGAAAGTACGCGCCCAAACTCCCGCCCGCCTGCTAGCCGGTCGCAGCGGTGCCGCCTACCGAACCAATACTCAACTGGAACTCCGCGAGGCCCACGCCTCTGCACGCGATGCCGTGCGCACCGAGTTAGACCTCGTCACCAGTCTAGGCGAAGATTTCGTCCGCAACTGGAATCTGTTTGAGGTTAGCTCGCAAGCGCCGACCAAAGACGAATACCTGTTGCGCCCCGACCTGGGCCGTCATCTGAGCAAATTATCTCGTGAGGAACTAAGCCGGTGTTGTACGACTGGAAATGACTTGCAGATCGTCATCGGAGATGGCCTGTCGGTAACCGCCGTCGCCAGCCAGGTACCGCGCGTGTTGCCGCTCCTCACCGAAGGAGCGAAGCTAAGAAGGTGGAGCTTCGGCCAGACATTCGCAATCCGTCACTGCCGCGTAGGAATACTCAATGAGATTGGCGAGTTACTCAAGCCGCAAGTTGTAGTGCTACTCATCGGCGAACGCCCAGGCTTGGCAACCGCCGAGAGTCTCTCCGCCTATATGGCGTATCAGCCGAAAGCAGATCACACTGATGCCAATCGCAATCTCGTCTCCAACATTCACCCACGAGGAGTTACCGCAGAGCACGCAGCCCAACGAATTCTCAACCTGGCAGCCTCTATGATGACAACTAAGACCAGCGGTTATCAGCTTCGCGAAGAGTTCCCGGCGGTTATTCCACCCGCGATAAGTCGTTAACATCTATTTAACCGCTTTATCCGTTATCTCCAACCCTCGGTCGATGATCGCAAACGCCTCCCGCAACTGCTGCTCATTAATGCACAGCGGAGGATTGGTGAAAAAAGTATTCCAACGAACAAAAGTATAGAGCCCATTTTCTCTGAAGAACTTGCCCAACGCGACCATCTCCTCCGAAGTTCCATTAAAAGGAGCCATCGGCTGCCGCGTCTTGCGATCCCGAACCAACTCAACAATGCCGAACAGTCCAATCGACCGCACTGCCCCTACCGATGGATGTTTCGCCTGCAACTCCGCGCCCAGCGCCCTCATGATCGCGCCCATCTTGCGGGAGTTCTCAATCAAATTGTCTTCCTCGTAGACGCGGATAGTCGCCAGCGCCGTCGCGCATCCCATAGGATGACTATTGTAGGTAAGGCCGCCATAGAACACTTTGTCGTCAAAATACCGAGCGATATGTTGCCGCATCCCGACCGCGCCTAAAGGTAGATAACTCGAAGTAAGCCCTTTGGCCATACAGAGTAAGTCGGGAACAACCTTCCAATGGTCGACTGCAAACCACTCGCCAGTGCGACCAAATCCGGACATAACTTCGTCCGCAATCATAAGAATCCCATACTTATCGCAAAGCCGTCGCACGCCTTCCAAATATCCATCCGGCGGCACAAGAAGCCCGTTTGTTCCGGTAACTGTCTCCAGAATGAAAGCCGCAATCGTGTGCGGACCCTCGAGTTGGATAATCTCTTCGATCATCGCCAGCGCGCTATCCGCCGATTCCCATCCGCGTTCGATGCCATGATAAGGATCAAGCACCCGCACCACGCCCGGAAGCCCCGGCTCAACCGCCCATCGCCGAGGATCACCCGTAAGACTGATCGCCCCCGCCGTCGCTCCGTGATACGAACGGTAACGCGCAAGAATCTTATGACGTCCGGTAAAGAAACGCGCAATCTTGATCGCGTTTTCGTTTGCTTCGGCCCCGCCATTCGTAAAAAAAAACGTATCGATGTCTCCCGGCGCAATCTCCGCCAGCTTCGCACCCAACCGCGCTCTCGGCTCCGTCGCCATGAACGGATTGGCATACACCAGCACCGACGCCTGCTCCGCGATCGCCCGTATCACGCGCTCGTCACCGTGTCCAATGTTCACCGACATCAACTGGCTGTTGAAATCGATGAAGCGCTTCCCTTCCGGCGTCCAGAAATAAATTCCTTTCGCCCGCGCCACGGGAATTGGATCGACCTTGGATTGCGCCGACCACTCAAACAACGTGTGCTTTTTACTAAGATCGACGATTTCCTGACCGCTCATCGTAGGAACTTCAGTTGATGTAGTCATAGATTTATAGTTACGCCAAACACAGCCCAAATAACCCGTTTCGCATCGCTAAGCAAAGTGGCCGGCCAGCACATCTTTTTTATCGGCAACGTGCGCGAGCCCCGCTTCGAGTACCTCCATAGCTTCGTCCATCTGCGCGTCCGTGATGACTAGGGGCATGAGCAGGCGAATCACGTTGCCGTATGAACCCGCCGTGATCGTCACCAAGCCATGCTCGTAGCAGTATTGGGACAGTTGGGAAGTTTCTGCGTCGGCGGGCTGGCGTGTTGTTCTTGAGCGCACCAGCTCAAGCGCCTGCATCGCGCCAAGTCCGCGAACGTCGCCAACTAGTTCCCACTGGGACTGCCACTTCGCCGCACGTTTTCGAAAACGTTCCCCCAGCACATCGGCGCGCGCGCACAGCTTCTCCTTCTCGATAACGTCAAGAACGGCCAGTGCCGCTTCGCAAGCCACCGGATTCCCCGCAAACGTTCCGCCCAGCTGGCCAACGCCCGGAGTGTCCATAATTTCCGCACGTCCCGTAACCGCCGCCATGGGCAACCCCCCGGCCAGTGATTTCGCCATCGTAACCAGATCCGGCTCCAATCCCAAGCGCTCGCAGGCGAACATCGCGCCTGTGCGCGCAAATCCAGTCTGCACTTCATCCGCGATCAGCAGAATTCCATGCCGTCGGCAGATCGCGCCGAGCGTTGGATAAAACTCAGGCGGCGGTGTAACAAATCCGCCCTCGCCCAATATAGGTTCAACAATTACCGCTGCCACCGACTCAGCCGCGACGACCCGCTTGAACGTGTCCTCGATATGCCGCGCACAATACACTTCGCAAGACGGATAACTCATCGAGTAAGAACAACGAAAACAATACGCATAAGGAATGCGATACACCTCGGCGGGAAATGGCTCGAAGCCGGCCTTATAAGGATGCGTCTTACTGGTAGCCGCCATCGCCATGTAAGTCCGCCCATGAAACGCGTCTTCGAATGCAATGATCGCGGCGCGCTTCGTATAACAACGCGCGATCTTGATCGCATTCTCAACCGCCTCAGCTCCCGTATTCACGAGAATCGTCTTCTTAGGTCCAATGCCCGGAGCCAGTACATTCAATTTTTCGCAGACAGCTATGTAACTCTCGTAAGGCAACACGTTAAAACTCGTATGCAGGAAGCGATCAAGCTGGCGTCGGATGGCATCCACAACCGAAGGCGCGCGATGCCCGGTGTTCAGGCAACCGATCCCCCCGGCAAGATCAATCAGGCGATTGCCGTCGACGTCTTCGACGACTGCTCCTTCCGCTTTGGCAATGAAAATGGGGGTAGCATGGAAAACCCCCTTAACGACAGCAGCATCACGTCGCTTCATCAGCGCCTGCGAGCGCGGCCCGGGAATCGATGTGCGCAATTGAATAGTAGACATAAATCAGATTCCAGATTCGGCTATCACTTTCTACCGGCAACTTACGGCTGGCACCGGAAACTACTTCTCAGTACCATCCGATTGGAGCTTCGTTCAGATTGATATATACCTGCTTAGTCTCGAGATACTCCTCAATGCCCCACGGTCCCAACTCGCGCCCGAAACCGGACTGCTTGTAACCGCCCCAGGGGGCTTCGACGTAAGTCGGTTGCATGTGGTTTACCCACACAATACCCGCGCGCAAAGCCTTCACCACACGCATGGCTTTGAAAATATCGCGTGTCCAAACCGCAGCAGCCAACCCATACGGCGTATCGTTCGCGATCTTCAGCGCGTCCTGCTCGTCATCGAATGGAATCACAGCCGCGACCGGGCCAAAGATCTCTTCGCGCGCAATGCGCGCATTGTTATCGACGTTGTAGAAGATAGTTGGCTGCACATAGTAACCCTTCTCTAACTTATCAGGACGACGCCCCCCCGCAGCTAACTTCGCCTCTTTCTTGCCAACTTCCAGGTAATCACAAACGCGGTCATACTGCTCTTTCGAAACGAGAGAACCCATTTTCGTATCGCGCTCGAGCGGCGGCCCTATCTTGATCTTCTTCGCCTTTTCGGCCATGGCTTCGACAAACTTGTTGTAGATCGATTTCTGCACCAGGATGCGGCTGCCCGCCGAGCAAACTTCCCCCTGATTAATGAATACGCCAAACAGCGCTCCATCGATGGCCGCTTCGAAGTCAGCATCCGCAAAAAAGATGTTCGGCGATTTTCCGCCCAGTTCCAGCGTCACCCGCTTAACAGTATCGGAGGCCTCTTTCACAATGATCTTCCCAACGGCCGCAGATCCCGTGAATGCAATCTTATTCACATCCGGATGCTTGACCAGAGGGGACCCGCAGCTTTCGCCGAAGCCGGTAATTACATTCACTACACCTTTCGGCAGCCCGACTTCATCAAACCACTTCGCCAGTTCAAGCGCGGTAAGCGGTGTCTGCTCCGCCGGCTTCAGAACGCACGTGCAGCCTGCTGCCAGCGCCGGTGCCAGTTTCCACGCCGCCATCATCAACGGGTAATTCCAGGGAATAATCTGGCCAGCAACCCCCATAGGTTCTTTCAGCGAAAGGCTCATGGCGTTGTCTGGAACCGGATTCACATAGCCAACGACCTTGGTGGCGAGCCCGCCGTAATACTCGAAGCACGTTGCGACATCGTTGATGTCATACTCCGCTTCGACGATCGGCTTACCTGAGTTACGGCATTCCAGTTCGGCGAGCATAGCCAGATTCTGACGAACCTTCTCGGCTAAGCGAAAGAGCACGCGTCCGCGCTCCTGCGCAGTGCTCGTCGCCCAGGGACCTTCCTCGAACGCCGCCTTGGCAGCCGCAACCGCGCGGTTCACATCGTCTGCGTTTGCGTCGGGAACCTGAGCGATTACTTCTTCGGTCGAGGGATCATACACAGGAAAAGTCTTGGCTGACTTACTCGCGACCCACTCGCCATCGATGAACATCTGGTAGGTTTTTACTTCTGTCTGGACTCCGCCTGGCATAAAAATCTCCTGCTCTATTTAACCTAGCTCCGCTCCGCCCGGACGGGCAGCATCTGCCGACCCCACATCAACCCTTTTTGGCCGCCTAAGCCGTCCGTACCCAAAAAAGAGAAAAATCCCCAACGCTAAAAAACCCAACGTGATCCCAAACATCCCTGCTTCGTACTTCCACAAGGAAGTGATCTGCTTGGCAGGCGAGAATGCCAGGATGATGCCCAGCGCTGTGGTCAGAAACCCAGCGCCCCCGGCAAATAATAAGGTTCCTCTTCCATAGTGTCCGCCTGGCAAAGAATTTCGAAATCCAAATTTCAGCAGAGCGCCAAATACATAGAGAAACGGAATCAACTGCAATACGACGGCAGCGGAGAGCATTTTCTGAAAAGCCTCTTGCACCCCGCCGGAAGCCGTGAAGGTGATCAAAATCAGCACCAGAGATATGGCTCCCTGCACGATCAGCGCCGCATGCGGCGTTGCGTACTTCGGATGAATCTTGCCCAGCCACGCCGGCATATACGAATCGAGACCGGCGACAAATGGAATGCGCGCCGAGCCTCCCATCCACGCCGACCCAATCCCCGCGATCGAAAGGCTGAGCATCACGGCAAACGGAGTGATCACCCATCCCATGCCCACTCTCGCCGACATATGGCTGACCGCCTGCACAATTCCTTGCAGCACGTTGATGTCGTTCTTGCTGACGGCCAACAAAAGAGTCAGCGTCGCTCCAATATAAAGCGCGCCCGAGATGATGCCGCCCCAAACCACTGCTCCTGGAAGCGTTTTCTGCGGATCGCGAATTTCGTCTCCCATTACCGACGCGAGTTCCAGGCCCACCAATCCGAAGCAGATCACGCCAAACGAATTCAGGACGAATCTGGGATCCGCTGGAACGCGGAAATCAGCGGCGGAAGTCGGCGTTCCGAATCGCGACCAGATCGTGATACCCAATCCAATCAGCACCGCCGCCGCAACAAATGTCCCGATCGCGCCCAGATTGTTCAACCACTTACCCACGCCTAAGCCGAGAATGTTCAACCACGTGAGAAACGCGAGCAGTGCCACCGACGCGATCATGGCAAAGCTCTTATCGTCCGCCAACTGCGCGTGCCCGGGTCCCATCGCGAACACCGATACGCCAACGAAGTACAACATCACCGTCGGCACATATAGCATGTTATTCGTCCAATAACACCACCCGGACAGAAATCCGTGGAAGTCCCCGAACACTTCTTTCGCCCACAAATAAACCCCGCCTTCGCCAGGGTAGCGATGCGCGAGTTCAATCACCGCGATCCCCTGCGGCCAAAAAAATAGAAGGAGCGAAATCAACCACAGCCAGACAGTCACCCCTCCGTTAGCAGCGATGCTCGGAACAACGTTGAGATTGAAAACGGCGACCACAAACAGCAACACCAGGTCAAAGCGTCCGAGGACGCGCTTCAGATGCGGCTGGTTTTCTTCAGTTGTAGGCATGATCTAGGCTGCGAACCCTACGCTGCGAAAAATCGCGCGGCTCGGCTGATCGGTTTTCGATGGCGCGATCACCCGACGGCGAGATGACCCGATCCACATTAGTGTGCGACTACCGCTCCCAGTCGCTCGTGCTGCGCCGCTGCAAGCGACTCCGCGATGTCGCCAAAGGCCGCCAGATGCTGATCGATATCCGCCTCCGTATGCTGCACGGAAATCGTCCACTGCTCGTCCCACCAGTAAGGCTGGCACATCACGCCCCGATTCACCATGCCGAACCAGTAATGTCGCCACAGATCAACATCAATCGCCAGCCAGTCACGATAGTTGCGAATTTCCTTCGGATACAACATCAGCACGCCGTTTGCTCCCGCGCTTGCAATGTAACCCTGCAACCCGACCTTGGCGATAACTTTCCTATAGCCATCCACTAACTTGTGACTTAGTTTGTCAACCTGAGCGTAGTTAGCCCGAGTAAGCACTTCGCGGAAAGTCGCCAAGCCCGCCGCCATCGAAATCGGATTCGTGTTATAGGTACCGCCGTGAAATACTTTGTGCTCGGCAATCAAGTTCATCACCTTCTTATGTGCCCCGAAAGCGGCCAGCGGAAACCCTCCGCCGATCGACTTAGCCAGGCAGATCATGTCCGGCGTGACGCCAAAGTACTCTGACGCGCCGCCCCAGCCCAGCTTTGCGCCAGTCTTGACTTCGTCAAAGATCAACAAAGCACCGTTCTTATCGCAAAGCTCGCGCAGACCTTCCAGAAATCCCTTCTGCGGCATGCACAGCCCAACGTTCATCATGATCGGCTCGAGAATCACCGCCGCAATCTCATTCGGGTTCTCGCGAAAACGCCGCTCCACCGTCTCCAGATCATTGAAAGTGGCGATCTTCACGTTGTCCAGACTCGCCTTGGGCACGCCCGCTCCGCCCGACACAGCCTTCGGATTCTTAATGTCGCCGAAATCGTCAGCCGGCGGATGCGGCTTCACACTCACCAGCGCCGCATCATGCAGTCCGTGATATCCACCTTCAAATTTGATGATCTTGTCGCGTCCCGTAGCCGCCCGCGCCAGTCGAATCGTATGCATGGTGGCTTCCGTCCCGCTGTTGCCAAAGCGGCACATCTCCACCGGAAACCGCGTGCAGATTTCCTCTGCCAGTTCCCACTCCATGTTGTGCGGCATGCCATAAGCGGTGCCCTTGTGCAGCCGCCCCTCGACGGCCTTAATTACCGCCGGATGCGAGTGTCCCGCCATCAGCGTGCCAAAACATAAATTGTGGTCGAGATATTCATTCCCGTCGAGATCGCGAAACTTGCTGCCCGATGCCTCCGAAACAAAGATGGGATACGGATCATAAGCGCGGTAATTGCTGGCCACGCCCAGCGGCAAACGCTTCAGGTTTTTCTTATGCGCTTCAGCAGACTTCGGAGTGCGTCGCTCGAACGTGTCGAGCTCTTTCTTCAATGCGGGGTACATCGTGATTCTCCAATAAGCTCAGGCCAGGTTGGCCATTAGATTAGGCCCGGAAGGCCGAAACCGCCCGGGTATATTGATATTCTAGAACGAAAACTTCATAGCAAACTGGATTTGGCGTGGCTCTCGCGTATGCGTTACCCGGCCGAAATCCGAGCCATCACTGAAATTGCCATCGGGGTTCAGGAACTGCGTGTGATTGAAAATGTTGAAAAACTCAGCCCGGAACTCGGCGTGTAGAGTCTCCCCAATCGGGATGCCCTTCTGCACCGACATATCAAAGTCGTTAATTCCCGGTCCGCAGCAGATCGTCCGCGGCCCTCCCAACGATCCAAGCGGTGGATCCTGAATGTTGCATCCCGGAGCGCCGGCGCCACCGTTACAAAAATAATAGTTACTGTTGTTTCTTGGATTCAGGAAAGCGACCGGCCCCGTCTCAACCGGGCGCCCCGGCGCCTCGAAGCCGCTGGTATCGTTTTCAAGTTCCTGGTCGTCCAAAGTCTGCATGCGAATCGGGAAACCCGACTGGAAACTGGTGATCCCCGAAACCGCCCACCCATCCAGAAGTTGGCCCTTTGCTCCGCTGTACTTGGGGACGGGAATCTGCCACAGATAGCTAAGCACCAATCGTTGTCGAGCATCAAATAACGATAACGACCGGTTACAACTGAAGTTGTTCAACACTCCGTTACAAATCGGCTTCAGCGCGTTCTCGAAACTCGATGCATCGTCCATCGACTTGCTGAAAGTATAGGCGATCTCAAACTGCAATCCATTGGAGAACCGCCGCTCCAGCGAGGCCTGCAATGAGTTATAGGCGGAATTCGCAATCGTATCCTGCGCGTAAATACTGCTGAAAACCGGAGTTCCATCAACCGGACAACCGACTCCCGTCAATGGATTACAAAAGGGCGATGAATACTGGCGCAAGCCCACCAGAGTGACTCCAGCGGGGCCCACAACTGTTCCCCCTGGGATGAACGAAGTCGAGCCGTAGGGTAAGTGCAAACCCTGTGGCGCAATCTGAGTGCCCGCCGGAATCGAGATCGTCGAGTCGGCGAAAAACGGTCCGCACGAACCTGGGCCCAGCGTGGCGATAACATCCAGGCACGTCTGCGCATTCCCCGGGCTCAGATCGTGGGTCGCGAGCAAGCGATGCCCCTGCGAGCCCACATAGCCGATCGTCAACACCGTGTCCTTCATCACCTCGCGCTCAATGCCAAGGTTATACTGCTCGGTGTATTGTGACCGGAGCTGTGGCTGCAACTCTCCAAAGAGCACGATGGGGCGAAAAGCCGACCAGTCAATCGCGGTGCCGTGAGCCGGGTCCAGAATCGTGCCGAAGGGATTCGGAAGCACTCCTGGTCCGCCACTGGCTCCATTGCCCGCGCACGGCCCAGGGTTGGTTGTCTCGCAGCTTTGCAAGACAAAAGGTGTGCTGAAAAATCCTTCCGTGATGGTCGTGCTGCCACCGAACGGCGGTTCCGCCTGGAACTGTTCCAGCACTAACTGCTCGATCGGGTTGTAGAAAAGCCCGAATCCAGCGCGAACCGTCATCTTGCCGTTCCCGGCTGGATCCCATGCGATACCAATGCGCGGCGCAAATGCATGGTAATACGGCTTAGTCAAACCTTTCGGAACGCCGGCATCTCCCGGCACCACCAGACCCAGTGGAAAAACCGCATTCGCCGGGCCGGTAGGACTACAATCTGTGCTGCCGTAGTCCATAGCGAGAGGGCTTCCCGCCGTCAGCTGACAAGGATACGTGGTCGTTGCCTGCCCGGGACGAAAAGTTTGGTAGCGCCCGCCAGCATCATAAAACGGTTGGTTGTATTCCCAACGTAGACCGTAATTGAGAGTTATATTCGGTTTGATTTTCCAGCTATCCTGCCCGAAGAGATATAAGGATCTCCCCCGGACGTCCTCCGAGTTCGTCGAACCGATCAGGTCCGTATCGGGTAGCCCCATGAGGTAATTGGGAAACAAATCCGACGACTGGAAGTCGTTCGCCCCTCCGCCAGAAAACGTGTAATCCCCCTGCGGGGAAAAGTACAACGTCTGCAGAAACTTCTGAATTCGGAAATCCACGCCGAACTTCATCGTGTGGTTTCCCTTAACCTTAGTGAGGTTGTCAGAGAACTGATAGGTGTTGCCGATCTGCGGCAACTCACCCTCAAAGTCGTTACCGATCGAGAAGCCACCCGCAACCGAAATATCGGGCACACCTTCGTGCTGCGGGCCCAGTCCCGGCGTAATGCCAATCTTGGGGTTGGGAATGATCACGCTCGGCGTGTCCGTAGTCCCGGTAAAACAGTACGGCACAGCTGCACCGGTGCAGGAATCGGTCACCAGATGATGATTCTGCGGAGTCAAGAATGTCCCTTGGCCCTCGCGGAAGTACGTAACTCGGAATTCATTCACTACCGTCGTGCTCAGGGTCCAGGTATGGCTCAGGTTCACCTGCTGCGATCGCGTCTTGTTCAGATCGCCGAAGTCGGGCAAAAGATTAGTGAACTCCGCCTGGAATCTTGTAAACGGCTCCGCATCATAAGCATCGTTAAAGTAGTAGTACACACTCAGATTCTGCGCGTTATTAATGTGGTGATCCACCTTGGCGGTGAATTGATTCTCGTGCTGCTGCGAGTTTGGAATCGATTGAAAGATGTTGGTTCCGTTGGGCGAGTTTGGCAGCGGCACATACTGTGTCATCAGGTTGTACGCCACCGGATCGAAACATACGGTCGGTATCTGGCTGTTAGGAAATACTGAGCTCCACGCCGTGCCAGGAGCAGGCGCGGCTCCGCCTTCGGATGTAATCGCACTTGCGCAGCCCGGCCGGTTCTGCAAAATCTGCGCCACAGCTGTGTCCGTGAGCGTTCCCGCAAAGCTCGACGTACCGCCCTGCGAAAAATCCCCGCCTCGTTCCGCCGCACTTGGCACTACCGTCGGGTCACCGACGATGCCCTGCACAACCCGGCGCCCTTCATACGACCCAAAGAAGAATGTGCGGTCTTTCCGAATCGGGCCGCCAATCGTTCCGCCAAACTGATTCTGCTTATTGTCCGGTATAGCAGGATCCAGAAATCCCTTGGAGTCGAGCACCTTGTTTCGAAAGAACTCGTAGAAGCTCCCGTGCACTTGATTGCTGCCAGACTTGGTGACTACATTGATAACGGCTCCCGAATTCCGTCCGTATTCGGCATCGAAGGTATTGGATATGACCCGGAATTCCTCGATGCTGTCAGGCGACGGCTGAATCGCCGGTCCATTGACGAACAAATCGTTGCCATCGCCTCCGTTCACGCTGAAATTGTTAGACCGTCCGCGCCCGCCGTTCACCGAGACGGCGCCTGCCGTATTACTGCCATAAAACAAATCCGAGCCGCCGACCCCCTGCACCCCTGGCTGCAACTGCAACAGTTGGTAAGTATCGCGGGAATTGAGAGGCAAGTTCGAAACTTGACGGGCATCCATGATTGCGCCCAACTGTGTACTCGTAGTATCCACAATCGGCGCTTCGGAAGTGACGTCGATCGTTTCTTTGGTCTGGCCGACCTGCAGAATACTGTTCAACGTGATCACCTGGTTGAGGTCGACTACGACTCCCTTGCGTACATTTGTCTTAAATCCCGTCAAATCAAAGGAAATCGTGTAAGTGCCGACTGGGACCTGGGGAAAACCGTAATCGCCGCTGTCGTTAGTCGAAGTCTCGCTGCTCACGCTGGTGGCCTCATTAGTGAGCGTGACCTTCACCCCCGCCAGCACCGCTCCGCTCGAGTCGGCGACTCGTCCGAGGATGCGTCCGCCCGTGCCCTGGGCCGACATCATCGTCGCGCAAATCAGCAACAAGCTGAGGACACAACTCAACCAGATCAGCGGGCGAAATATACGAGATGCTTTTAACAACTCTTGCGACAACGGCATGGAAGGCATCCTCCAGTTCCGGGGGCGATTTTGTCCGATCCGATTCAGCTTGCGCGCAAAACAAACCTTGCTATAATCGCGCAAGGTTAGAGACTTTGCCGCTTTCTGTCAAGCGGAAAAGCTTTCCCGCAACGCGACCAGAATCCACTTTCGGACATCGTCTCGGCAATATGTCGGATAACGCGCAAGTTTATCTGAAAATCGGCGATGTAGCGCGCTTGGTGGGGATTTCTCCATCTGCCATCCGCGGCTGGGAAGCTCTAGGCTTAACTCGCCCACAGCGCACCGAGAGCCACTATCGTCTTTACACTAACGACGACGTTCGCCTGCTGAAAAAAGCGCGCTACTTGCGCAAAGTCCGCGGACTCAACGCCGCCGCCATCGTGCAGATGCTGAAACGCGAAGGCACAATCAAACCGGCTGCCCCGAGCGGCATATCGTCGATTGGCCCGCGCCTGCGCCGCTTGCGCACCCAGCGCGGGCGCGGTCTCGCCGAGGTGGCGGCCGCCGCCGGAATTTCCGTCGGCTTTCTCAGCGCGCTTGAACGCTCGCAGATGATCGCCTCCGTCGGCACTCTGCGCAGGCTAGCACGCTACTATCGCACCAACATCCTTGATTTTTTTGATCCGACGGACTTGAATACCCGATTAGTGCGTCCGCCCAAACGCAAAGTGCTGGAAGCAGGCCCCGGCGTGCGTATGGAACTGCTCGCCTGGGGCAACAAAGTCATGGAGCCGCATCTTTTCCGCATCAAGCCGCACGCGGGCAGCGGCGAGTCCTATGCCCACGAAGGCGAAGAATTTTTATTCGTGTTGCGCGGCGAACTGAAGATTGCGCTCGACGGCGAAGAGTACCATCTGAAGCGCGGCGACAGTTTTTATTTTGAAAGCGCCACGCCCCATCATTGGAAAAATCCCGGCCGCAGCGAGACCTTGCTGTTATGGGTCAACACGCCGCCGACTTTTTAGGGGAGAGTTGTAGGTCAATACTCCGCCGGCGTTCTGCGAGAGATTTGGGGTGGCGCGGATCCGATTGGCTGCGCAGAACTCGATGCTGATTTTGAGTGGCGCAGCGCTTCAGCGCTGCGATAAGTTAAATGTCTTGAATGCGGCTTTAGCCGCTGAGGATCCACAATGCTTCGCAAGTTCACGTTTGCCCTCCTGGCCGCATCGCTCGCCGCACTCTCCGGATCCTGCACGAAAAGAACTCCGACCCTCAACTTGCTGGTCTGGGAAGGCTATGCTGACCCCTCTTATGTCCACGCCTTCGAAGAAGCAAATCACTGCAAAGTATCCGCCTCCTACATGGGATCGAGCGATGAATTAGTCGCTAAACTCCGCGGCGGCAGCTCGGGAAACTACGACGTAATCTCCCCCTCGAGCGACGTCGCCACCATGATCGCGACCTCCGGTTTAGCCGCGCCCCTCGATCTCGGCAAACTTCCCGGCTACAACCAGCTTTCGCCACAACTCGCGTCGCTTCCGCTGGTCCGCGTAAAAGGCGACGTCTACGGCGTGCCCTTCATGTGGGGACCTGACCCGATGATCTATGACACCACAGCATTCGCTCAGCCTCCCGACAGCTGGACCGTGATGTGGGATCCAAAGCTGAAAGGAAAAGTTTCCGTGTGGGACGATCTCTCCACCGTCTACATGGCGGCTCAGGTCCTGGGCTACGATAAGCCCGACTCAGCTCATCTCTATAACCTGAGCGACGAGGAACTCGACAAAGTCAAAAAGAAGTTACTCGAATTAAAACCAAACATTCGCAAGCTATGGTCCACGGGCGGAGAACTAACTAACTTGTTTCAAAACCATGAAATAGTAATTGCCATGGGCTGGCCGCTCATGACCAACCAATTACGCAAGAGTAACTTCCCAGTCGGCGAAACTATTCCCCAGGAAAATACCACCGGCTGGATCGATCATCTGATGATCACTGCCGGCAGTGAAAATAAAGACCTGGCCTACAAATTTCTCGAATTCATGATCCAGGCGCAGACGCAGAAAAAAGTCACTGACGTTACCGGATACACGCCTGCAAACCCGCACGCCGCGCAGTTCATGACGCTCGATGAAGTAAAGAGCCTTCACCTCGACGATGTAGACAACTATCAGAAGCGTCTATATTTCTGGCAGAATGTTCCGCGTCGCGCCAAATACAACGAAATCTGGAACGAGGTAAAAGCCACTCAGTAGCCGTTTCGTGCCTGTGTGGAGCGGACACTCCTGTCCGCTAAAAGTATGCAGTGCAAAAAACGATAGCCATGGCAACCACGACGGAATCCGCAGGAAAAGTAGTCGGCAATCCAAGCACAAATCCTCTGCTCTCCATTCGCTCCATAGCCAAGCACTTTGGCAAAAGCATCGTCCTGCGCGATATCTCGCTCGAAATCGCCGAAGGCGAATTCCTAACCATTCTAGGCGAGAGCGGCTCCGGCAAAACCACGCTCCTCCGCATTCTCGCAGGCTTCGAACAATCGACCTCTGGAGAAGTCTGGATGCAAGGCGAGCGCCTCGATACCCAACCTCCCTATCGCCGCCGCGTAAATACCGTATTCCAGAACTACGCACTCTTCCCGCACATGACCGTCGAACAAAACGTCGGCTATGGATTGCAAGTAGCGAAACGTCCAGCAGAAGAAATCAAATCGCGCGTAACCGAGGCCCTGAGCAAAGTCAAAATGTCCGCCTACGCCAAGTCCAAACCCTCAAAAATCAGCGGCGGCCAGCAACAACGTATCGCGCTCGCCCGCGCGCTCGTCAATCGCCCGCGCTTGCTCCTTCTCGACGAACCACTCTCCGCCCTTGATGCCAACCTGCGTCGGCAGATGCAGGTTGAACTCAAAGCCCTCCAGCGCGAAGTCGGCATCACCTTCATCTTCGTCACCCACGATCAGGAAGAAGCCATGGTAATGTCCGATCGCATCGCGCTCTTGCGCGGTGGTGAACTCGAGCAGATCGCGAGCCCGCGCGAAATTTACAGCCGCCCCGCGAGCTCCTACGCCGCGCAATTCATCGGACACACGAATCTGCTCCGAGCCGACATTCGCGAGGGCACGGCGATGTGCGACCGGCTCGCGTGGCCCACCTCCCTGCCCGATGGGTCCGCTCTTTTTTCGCTGCGTCCTGAATGTATCCGGTTGGCGAAGATCGCACCGCCCGCGGCCTCTTCACCAAAGGCTGCGTCGCCGATCCGTTTTCGCGCCCGCCTTCGCGACCGCGCTTTTCACGGCGCAACCGAACTCCTGCACGTCGAAACCGATGGCGGATTGGTCCTCACCATCCGCACCGCCAGCGGTGATCTTTCCCATGGCCCGCTCGAATTCGAATTCCTTGCTGCCGACGCCGTCGCAGTCCGCGACTCCGATGCCCACGATGCCCATTCACCCGCGGCCGATTCACCCCACGAGGAGCGTCGCTGATGTTCTCCCGCGCCTACCGCATCGTCATTAGTGTTCCGCCGCTGATCTGGGTCGCGGTCTTTCTTCTCGTTCCCTATCTGCTGATGTTCTGTTACAGCTTCTGGTCCGTCTCGGAATCCGGCACCATCGTTCATTCCTGGAATCTCGCCAACTACCACGAACTTCTGGCCAAGCCCGTCTATTGGCAAACCTTGCTACGCTCCATGTGGATCGCCGCCCGCGTAACTTTCTTCTCCATGTTATTAGGCTATCCGCTGGCGTACTTTCTATCTTTCCACGCCGGGGCCAGGAAAGATCTCTACTATCAACTAGTAATCATCCCGCTCTGGGTTAGTTACTTAGTGCGCGCCTATGCGTGGAAGACAATTCTTGGCACCGACGGAGTCCTCAACACGCTGTTGCAATATGTTCATCTAACGAATCATCCGCTGGATTTTCTGCTGTATAGCCCATTCGCTGTAGTCCTGACTTTAACGCACATCTATACGCCGTTCACGTTTCTCCCAATCTACGCCTCGTTAGAGCACATCCCGCGCAACCTGGTCGAAGCCTCGCACGACCTGGGAGCCACTCCCCAACAAACTTTCTGGCGAGTAATCTTCCCACTCTCCATCCCCGGAGTCCTAGCCGGGGCCACCTTCGCCTTCGTCTTAAGCCTCGGAGATTTCCTCGCCCCGCTCTTACTAGGAGGGCCCAGCGGCATCATGATCTCGAACATAGTAGTAAGTCTCTTCGGAGCCGCCTATAACTGGCCGCTAGGCGCCGCCATCTCGCTTTGCATGCTAGCGCTAGTGCTTGCCCTGATCTTCTTCTCCGAGCGCCTGGAAAAGAAGTGGAGCTTCCAGTGAGCACGTCTTCTTCAAGTTCGCCGATAAAAGCGCCGAGTTGGCTGACCCTTCATGCTGTGCTCGTGTTCGCTTTCTTGTATCTCCCCATCGCCGTCCTCATCCTCTACTCCTTCAATGGACAAGGCGTAGGAGGCTTTCCCCCGCGCGACCTGACTCTCAACTGGTATCGTATTTTGTTCAATGACGGCGCGATCTGGGACTCCGTGCTAAACAGCCTGGTAGTAGCCGCAGCCGCGATGCTGATCGCCTTACTCTTCGGAATCCCCGCCGCGCTGGCATTGGACCGCGCCAATTTCCCAGGCAAAGCCTTGTTCCGCCGTCTCGTCTTATTACCACTAATTCTTCCCGGCATCATCACCGGATTATCGCTACTAATGCTTTTTCGAGTCGCCGAAGTAAAACTAAGTTTGCTGACTATCATCTTAGGTCACGGCACCGCGCTAATCTCCGTAGCGACGACGGAAGTCTTCGCCGGACTGCAAAAACTCAATCGCGCCCAGGAAGAAGCCTCGCTCGACTTAGGAGCGACTTACTGGCAAACCTTTTGGCGGATTACCGTTCCCAACCTGAAGCTCTCGATCATCGGCGCGGCGCTTTTGATTTTCACTCTTTCCATGGACGAAATCGCGGTGAGCTTCTTCCTGATCGGGCGTGACAACACGTTGCCACTCGAAATCTGGGGACGCCTGCGGCGCGGGATCACTCCGGAGATCAACGCCATCTCCACCATCATTTTTTTGTTCTCGCTGATTGCGATTGTGTTCTGGTATCGCCTGCGAACGCGAGCGGAAGTGACTTCTGAAATCGGCACAGAGTTAGTCGAGACTGCTGAGCGCAGCTAGCCTCGAAGGGCCGGAGTTTTTCCCGTTTATTTGTGTCGTATATTTGAATATACTCCAGCGTCTAAGGTGCATTCCATGGTCCGCATCCTGCTACTCTTGACGATAGTCCTGCAAGCGGTTTCGCAAACCGCGCCAAAGCCTGTGATCGATAATGACCGCGTTGCCGTTTGGGATCTGGCCGAGCCTCCAACGGCGCAGCCGCTTGACGCCGTGGTTGTGTCATTGTCTGGCGGCGCGTCGTTCCTGCCCAGGAACACGACGCCGAAAATTTCTGGACGATCGATTGTTATCGATCTGAAGGATCATCCCGTGGCTCCAATCGCGAATACCAGCGGTTATCCGCTGGCGTTTCCGCGGCCCGGTGCGAAGAAAATCCTGGAGAACGCGCGCGTCATCGTGTGGGATTACACCTGGACGCCGGGTGTGGCCACTCCGATGCATTTCCACGATAAAGATGTCGTGGTGGTGTTCCTTGAGGACGGCGACTTGAAATCGACCACTCCGGACGGGAAGGATACGGTTAATTCGTACAAGCCCGGCACGATAAGGTTCAACCTCCGCGACCGCGTGCACACCGAGACGCTGATACGTGGGAAGCAGCACGCAATCATCACTGAGCTGAAATAACTGGCAGAGATGCTCCGCTAGCAGGTCTTGTTCAAAAATGAAAGATCAGATCGCTCGCCGCCGTGAGCTGATTCTGCCGTCGCCCGATGTCATAGGCCTTCCGATCCCACGCGCGCTCAAAGCGCAGCTCCGGACGCAACTGCACCGTCGATCCCCACCAATGGCACCACATGATGGTGTTCTCCGAAAATTTTGTGGCGTAGCCAGTTCGCTGACCTTTTTTGTCGTCGAGAAAGTCGCTGCGAAATGACAAAAAATCGTGCCCGGAAAGTTCCTTCTGCAAAAAATTCACCACCGCATATTCAGGAGCAGTGCAGCGCTGTTCTTCCGGCAAACAATAAGCGGCGTTCGCGCCGAGTTCGGGCTTGATCGTGCCTCCGATCGCAGGCACGTCGCGCTCATACATGTACCAACTCTCAGTCGCCATATGAACGGTCTTCGAGAACTTGTGATACCAAGTCGCATCATATTGTTGCAGATTGTTGTAAGCGTACTTCGCGTCGTTGATTCCATTGGCGCAGACGTAAAGATTGTCATTCACCGACTTGGTCGTATAGCTCAGGCAAGCCGTCGCCGAAGGCTTCGCATCAGCAGCCCACGGAGCAACGTCGTGTCCAGCGGTAATGCCCAGTTGCATCAGCCATTGATCGCTCGCTTTCACCGTCGCGATCAATCCTGTGTCGGTGAAGGGATCGATGGCATAGAGTAGCGAGTGGCTGAAGATGTAGTTGTTCGGCGCGAGTTGGGCTTCGATGCCGGGAACGGAGATGAAGCGGCCAAGCCTGACATTCATTCCCTGCGCAACCTGCGGAATGTAGAGATCGAAATATTCCAGCGTCGGATCGAAACCGTATTGATGATGATCGTCGAGCAGTTGATCAGCTCCGTAGCCTTTCGCGGTGGTGAAGCGATAATCGGTGCCGTAAAGCGCGGTGAGATGATAGCCCCAATCAACATGATCGCGTTGCACGGAATCTGGCAAGCGCTCCGCGTAGAGCACAAGCTGATTGAGCTCGAAACGGTTGGAGTAGACATCGTTAGCCTCAGGCGCGTTGCTGTTGGTTGATGTGCTGAAGTCGAGCGTCGGCTCAACCCAACCATAAAGCTTCGTGCGGCTGCGCGCTCCGTTAATCGCCGCCATCAGCGGATAGCTGTTCGAGTCAGGCTCGCCGATCACAGGCGATCCGCCGTAAGACCAATCAGAGTTCGGAAACGGCGGCGAATCGAGTGGCGATGGAAGTCCGCGGCGCGCTGGCGTTGGCGCAGACGAAGATGCCGCAGCCGAAGGATTTGGTGGCGGCGACCAATCCTGACGGTAGAAGTCGGCCCAGCGAGCGAAGAATCCCTTCGGCGCAGGCGCGCTCGGCTTTGGAGCGTCCGGAAGTGAAGCTGGCTGTTTGTCTGGCTGTTGTGCCGCGCAGAGAGTGCCCAACGCGACGACGATGCATACGAGAATGAATGGGAAATATCGGCGCAACCGCGAAACGCGTCGCGAATTGTGGTTCCAGCGCATGAATGTGCGGCCTGTTCAGTCTACAAGTCGCCGCTGATCTTCGCTGGCAAGCGTCTCAAGCAACCGGTGATTCCGTCCGACATAGTTAGAGACATAGTAAAGTAGTAGTCAGGGTCCATTAGCGGCCTGAGGAGTTTTCGACTGAATCCGAGTATTCGCAATATCGCCATCATCGCCCACGTGGATCACGGCAAGACCACGCTGGTTGACGCTATGCTTCGCCAGAGCGGCACTTTCCGCGACAACGAGACCGTGGCCGAACGCGTTATGGACTCGAACGATCTCGAGCGCGAGCGCGGCATCACCATTCTCGCGAAGAACACGGCCGTGTTTTACGCCGGCACCAAGATCAATATCGTCGACACGCCGGGACACTCCGATTTTGGCGGCGAGGTCGAGCGCGCGCTCAAGATGGTCGATGGCGTCATGCTGCTGGTCGATGCCAGCGAAGGCCCGCTGCCGCAGACGCGCTATGTGCTGAGCAAAGCGCTGGAAGCAAACCTCAAGCCGATTCTGGTGATTAACAAGATTGACCGCCCTGACGCGCGTCCGCAGGAAGTACTGAATGAGGTTTATGACTTATTTATTGATTTAGACGCTAAGGAAGACCAGTTGGATTTTCCCGTCCTTTATACGAACGCGAAGGCGGGAACGGCAGCGGTGCATCAGGGAGCGCACGGGGAGGATCTGCGTCCGCTATTTGAAGCAATCGTCGACACGATTCCCGCGCCGCAGGGCGACAAGGACGGTCCGCTGCAGATTCTGGTCGCGAATCTTGATTACAGCGACTATCTCGGACGCCTGGCCATCGCCCGTGTTTTTTCTGGCACGATGAAGACTGGCGAAGACGTCGCCATTGCCAAGCGCGATGGATCGTTTCACAAAACAAAAATCACCAAGCTCTTCAGTTTTTCCGGTCTCAAGCGCACCGACATTACCGAAACTTCGCTCGGCGACATCATTGCCGTTGCGGGCGTTGAAGGCATCACGATTGGCGAGACCATTACCAGCGCGGAAAATCCTGCGCCGCTCCCGCCGATCGTGATTGACGAGCCGACGATTGCGATGCTGTTCACGATTAACACTTCTCCATTTTGCGGACGCGAAGGTACCTATGTTACGTCGCGCAATCTGCGCGAACGGCTTGACAAGGAATTGCTCACCAACGTTTCGCTGCGCATGGAAGAAACGGGCAGTACGGATTCATTCAAGGTTCTCGGGCGCGGCGAGTTGCAGCTTTCGATTCTGATCGAGATGATGCGCCGCGAAGGCTACGAGCTGATGGTTGGCAAGCCGGAGATTGTCACGAAGCACATTGACGGCAAGCTGATGGAGCCGGTCGAACACCTCACCGTCGATATCCCCGAAGAATTCGTCGGCGTAGTCATGGAGCACGTGGGATCG
>JBEKXO010000048.1:0-25620 GCA_049511995.1 Terriglobales bacterium | reverse complement strand
CCCCACGCAATTGCCTCTTCGGTTGACCCAAAATGCAGCCGCCCCGTTTTTCGAACGCCCGTGATTACATCCTCGAGGTGCGGCTCAAAAAGCGGCATCACGCCATTCTGCAGCTTCGAAAGCTTCTCGACGTCGCTTTCACTGCAAAAGACTTCGTGCCCGACTTGTGCCAGGCAAGCCGCTGTCGTTAGACCTACATACCCTGCGCCAACCACTGAGAGCTTCATTTTTTGTTCCTTATTGGAATTCTGAAATCAAGCGATCTATGCAGTTCGATCAGCAGTTGCCAGCAGAGTGACGTCCACCTCGGCATGTTTACGAGCAAGCTTTTTGTTGAAGCCCACGATCTCGTCAGTGACCCGTAACTGTTGCTTCGCAGTCAATTGCGGATACATGGGCAGGGATACGATTTCGGTGGCAATCTTTTCGCAGACCGGGAAGTCTCCGGTTGCGTATCCAATGGCCTCATATGCCCGCTGGCGATGCAATGGAATCGGATAATGAATCCCGGTACCGATGCCGGCCTTTCCCAAATGCGCCATCAGGCCTTCACGATCCTCGGTCCGAATGACATACAGGTGATAGACAGCGCGCGACCACGATGGTTCATAAGGCATCTGTACCCTCGCTTCGGAAGCGGCTAGCTGACGGTTATATTCTGCCGCCCTTTCGCGTCGCTTGGCATTCCAATCGGCCAAGTGTCTCAATTTCACGCTCAGAATTCCGGTCTGGATTGAGTCAAGACGGCCGTTGTATCCCTCGATGTCGTGGTAATACTTTTTCGCCTGGCCGTGATCGCGGATCATCTTGCAAGTCTCGGCCAGCTTCGAGTCGTTCGTAGTAATTGCGCCACCCTCGCCGCAAGCTCCTAGATTCTTCCCCGGATAAAAGCTGAATGCACCCGCGCGACCCATCGAACCCGCGCGAAACCACCTATTCTGTTTGCGCGAAAAATACTCAGACCCATGAGCCTGGCAAGCATCCTCCACCACGATCAGAGCGAATCGTTCCGCCAATTCGCAAATCGCATCCATGTCCGCCATCTGTCCATAAAGATGGACCGGAACAACCGCGCTTACCGGACGCCCACTCCTCTTACTGATTAACTTGCCTTCCTCCGATACCGTGCACTGCGTCTCCAGATACTCGCGTAGTTTTTCCGGATCCATGTTGTAGGTGCGCTCGTCGATATCGACAAACTCAGGCAGCGCGCCCGCCTGCGAGATGGCTTCGGTTGTCGCGATGAAAGTATGCGGAACGGTGACCACTACGTCGCCCGGCTTCACACCCGCAGCCATCAGCGCGAAACGCAGAGCGTCCGTGCCGCTGTTCACTGCCACTGAACGTCCGGTCTGGCAGAACGCGGCAAACTCTTTTTCGAAGTTTTCCACCATCGGGCCACCAATAAAGCCCGCTGTGCGAATAACCTGCTGAAAAACCGCGGTCAGCTCCTGTTCGAGTTCGACGTGCGGCGTGACCAGATCAAGAAAGGGAATATTTTGCGAATGATTATTTCCTGAATGACTCACTGCGCTACCTCCGCTTCAATTTGACGAAGAACCTTTGCTGGAACGCCAGCCACAATCGTGTTGGCCGGGACATCTTTGGTGACCACGGCGCCCGCACCCACAATCGCGTTTTCGCCGATGCAGGTATTGGCGAGGATGGTCGCGCCGGAGCCGATCGAGGCTCCCTTCTTCACTACTGTCCGCTCCACACGCCAGTCGGCTTCTGTCTGCAAGCCGCCCGCGGCCGTAGTCGCGCGCGGATACAAGTCGTTGATGAACATCACTCCGTGCCCCACGAAGACGTTGTCTTCAATGGTGACACCCTCACAGATAAAGGTATGACTAGAGATCTTGCAGCGTTTGCCGACGGTCGCGTTTTTCTGGATCTCAACGAACGCGCCGATCTTAGTCTCATCTCCAATTTCGCATCCGTAGAGATTGATGAATTTTGAGAGCTTCACATCTTTTCCCAGTTTGACGTCTGGGGCTATGCACACAAATGGATTCATAAGTAGAGCAGTCTCTTCTCTCTGGGAATAGTTGCGGACCGCGGACAATTGGAGTAGGAATCGCTCGAACTAGACCGCCGATATCTCATGCGCTGGGTGCGCATGAACAGCGGGCTTGCCGGCTGCATTCGCCGGAAATACAAGAGACGGACATTCCCCCAGAACTGGTTGACACCCAGCGTCCGGGCCGTTACCCGAGTAAGGTTCAGGGCTTGTAGTGGTAAACTGCTCGGCTTCCGTCGAATTCCGAAGCGCCGTGGTCGACGCGGTTCCACTGCTGATGACCTGCTGCACAGCATCGAAATATCCTGTGCCGGCAAAGCGCTGGTGCTTCACCGCTTCATATCCATGCTCGCGCTCACGGCTGAACTCTTTTTCCTGCAAACGCGAATACGCTGCCATGCCGCTGATCTTGTAGGCACGGGCGAGCTCGAACATGGCCAGATTCAACGTATGAAAACCTGCCAGAGTGACAAACTGGAACTTGTATCCCATGGCGGCTAGTTCGCGCTGAAACTTGGCAATCGTTGCATCGTCCAGATGCTTTCTCCAATTGAATGATGGCGAGCAATTGTAGGCCAGCATCTTCTGAGGATGAATCGCTAGCACACCTTCCGCAAACTCCCGGGCTTCAGCCAGGTCCGGACGCGAAGTTTCGCACCAGACAAGATCGGCATAGGGCGCATACGAGATCGCTCGTGCAATTGCCGATTCAAGACCGCTGCGTATGCCAAAAAGGCCTTCCGCCGTTCGAGTTCCACTAAGAAATTCCCGGTCCCTAGGGTCAATGTCGCTGGTCAGAAGAGTCGCGCTCTCCGCGTCGGTGCGCGCCATAATCAGCGTGGGTACGCCCATCACATCAGCAGCCAGCCGTGCAGCCACCAGTTTCTGGATCGCCTCGGACGTCGGGACGAGAACCTTCCCGCCCAAGTGACCACACTTCTTGGCCGATGACGACTGATCTTCAAAATGAACGCATGCCGCTCCGGCTTCAATCATCGCCTTCATGAGTTCGAAGGCGTTCAAATTTCCGCCAAACCCCGTGTCGCCATCCGCCACCAGTGGCGCAAACCAGTAGGCGCCGTTCTTGCCTTCCTGATGATGAATTTGGTCGGCCCGCATGAGTGCTTGATTGATCCGGCGCACAAGGTTTGGAACGCTATCGGCCGGATAAAGATTCAGGTCGGGATACATCTGTCCGGCATCGTTCGCATCCGCCGCGACCTGCCAGCCGCTGACATAAATCGCCTTCAAGCCAGCCTTTACCTGCTGAATTGCCTGGTTGCCGGTCACCGCTCCGAGCGCGGGTACATAGTCGTCCGAGCGCAAGAGTTCCCACAAGCGTTCGGCACCCAGTCGTGCCAGCGTGTGCTCGATTTGGACCGAACCGGCAAGTTGAATTACATCTTCTTCACAATAGGGACGGGTCACGCCCTGCCAGCGGCGTTCAGACTGCCACTGCTCTGTCATCGAAGGTCTAAAGTTGATCGTCATACCCTTACCTCCACAAGATCTAGGAACTTACCCTTGGGTTCGTTCGAGCTGTGAGACTCACTGATTTTGCGCGTGAGATTGCCGGTGTTGCGCCCACGCCATTTGTTGCTTTCGCGCCCGCTCTTGAGCGTCAAGCATGTGAGAACTACTGCTGTTTTTCGTCAAATACTTGGCTAGAGCGCTAATGGTCGTGTATTCGAAGAGGTCGATGATCGTAAGCGAAGAATTCACTATTTTCTGCAACTCTGCATGCGCATCCAGCAACTGCAGCGAATCGCCACCCAGATCGAAGAAATTGTCGTCGACGCTAACCTGCTTCAGGCAAAGCACCCGCTGCCAAATCGCAGCAATTTTCTGCTCCAAATCGGTTTGCGGCGACGCTGGCGCCTTATTGACTTCCGCCTGCACCATCTGCGGCGCAGGCAACGCGCCGCGATCAACCTTGCCGTTTGGTGAGAGTGGCAGAGAGTTCAGAACCACGAACTCAGAAGGCACCATATAAACAGGCAGTTTTTTCTGCAAGAATGTCCGCAGTTCATTCCTGTCCCCATCCTGCCCACGAAGAACTACATACGCAGCCAATTTCTTTTCACCGGGTGTATCCTGCCGGGCGATAACAACCGCCGATTGCACATTCGAATGCTCCATCAGAACAGTCTCGATTTCACCAAGCTCGATGCGGAAACCGCTCACTTTCACTTGATTGTCGACCCGGCCCAGGAATTCAATCGTGCCATCGCTGCGATAACGCGCCAGATCTCCCGTTCGGTAAATACGAGCATCCAGTTCATCGCTAAAGGGATGCGAAACAAACTTCTCTGCTGTCAGTTCGGGCTGGTTTAGGTAGCCGCGTGCCAGACCGTCCCCTGCCACACAAAGTTCACCCGGTTCGCCCAGTGGCACAGGTTGGAAAGTCGAATCGAGCAGATAAACCTGCGTATTCGAAATCGGTTTGCCGATCGGAATCGACGTGCCCTGCGCATCCTCACGCGTGATCGTGTGGCAGCAGGTAAAAGTGGTTCCCTCGGTGGGACCGTAGCCGTTGATCAAACGACATCCCGGGAGGCCGTCCTGGGCTTTGCGAATGTGTGTCACCGACAGCACATCGCCTCCGACAAGCAATTGCCGCAAAGGGCGCAGGTCGTCCAGCCGTTGCTCCACCATCACATTGAACAAACCAGCCGTCAGCCACATGCTGGTCACACCGTACTTTCGGATCGCCGCACCAATTTCATCTAGCGATTGTGTTTCCGGTGGCATGATCGCCAGGCACCCGCCATTCAAAAGTGGCGCCCAAATCTCAAGTGTCGAAGCGTCGAACGAGATCGGAGAAAACTGAAGAAAGACCTCTTGCTCGCTCAAATCCACGAAGTTGGTTTTCTTTACTAACCTAACGACCGCGCGATGCTCGACCATTACTCCTTTGGGTCGACCTGTAGAGCCGGACGTATACATCACATAAGCGAGGCTTTCTGCGGTATTGACGTTAGCCAGATTGTCGCCGCTCTCCGATTTGAGATCAGCCGCGTCGCCGTCCAAACTCACCAATGTGGCAGCAGACCAGTTCCCTTCCGCCATTTTCTGCATCACCGAGTTCTGCACCAGCATTACGGGAGCCTTGCAGTCCGTGGCCATGAAGGCCAGCCGTTCGGCCGGGTAGTTCGCATCGAACGGAACGAACGATCCACCAGCTTTCAGGATTCCCAACAACCCAACCACCATCTCCAAAGAGCGCTCCAACAGCGTACCGACCATCACTTTTGGCCCAACTCCGAGCCTTCGCAAGCGATGCGCTACTTGGTTCGCTCTACAGTTGAGTTGCTCATAAGTCATCTGCTGGTCTCGGAATCTCAATGCGATAGCCTGCGGACGGCGCTCCGCCTGTTGCTCGAATAGCTCATGGATACACAGATGGCGTGGATAATCCGTGCCCGTGGCATTCCAATCGACGGAAACCTTTTGCAGCTGTTCCTCGCTCAATTTCCCCAGGTTGTCAAAAGTTGTTGCCATGTTTTCTTCGCTTCTAATTGCTATGCAAGCAAGATTTCTCTTTCTCCGAAGAGACGCTCCGCGACGATGCCTTCGCTGCGACAGGCCTCGATCAACTGGTTCGATTGCATGATCGGATTCGATTCCGGCGTATATTTCACGCTCATCACATAATTGAGCCACGGCTCCTGGCCCATCGCGTAAACGTAAACTTCTTTGCTCCGAAACTGATCCACGATGGCTTTGGCCCGTTTGAAATGGGACCCTGCGAGCCGCCGCGAGTGGTCCTTATTTCTTTCCAGCTTCTCAGTCAACAGCGGACCATACAACCAGGACATCGGCGCGCCATCGCATTCCATCCCCACGAAAAGTACGTCTACATCGCCCACCTCGGCGTGAATGTGCTTATACATCGGCGGGCTGATATTGCACGAATCTGCTGCAAACAGCATCGAATGACCGTTCACCCGCGCCAGATAAGCCATCTTGGTGCGGATATCTAAATCACCGTGTTCTCCCAGGAACGGAATCGCCTTGATGGCCAAAGGCCCAAACTGCAGGTCTTCCATCTCCTCCACTTCCACTACGTTCTTGAAGCCGCATTGTTTGAGAATCAGCTTCATCGAAGGATCTTGCAGCGATCCACCCGCATTTCGCGGCACTACGATGGTCTTGATCCGGCTGCGCAGCTGCAGCATGGTTTCAAACAGAAGATGGTCCTGATGGTTGTGCGTGATCAAAACGCAGTCGATAACTTCGGGCAGATCTTCGTACGCATAGCGGGAAATATTGTTTTCGTACGTGTAACTCAGCACCGGGTCGGTGAGAATGCTGGTCCCGCCCGATTCAAGAAGAATGCAAGCATGTCCAAAATAACGCCACCGTGCACCGTCACCTTTGTAAGTCTGATAAGGACGTGCCGGATTAGTAGTAAGGAAGGATTGGAATACCTCGTCGTCTTCATCGGCCAGTGCGAGTGTGCTCTTGATCGCCGAATAAGTCGCAGGTGTTTCCTTCAGTCGGAACAAGAAATCGACTTGTTCGCTGGCGAAGGGAATTTGCAGATGGACGCTGCCCTGTTCTTTGAAACGCGGCGTACTCAAGACAAAGGGACGATCATCACCAGTAATAAGCGACAACATTAAAGATTGAACCGACGGATCATAGTAGCGGCTTTTGTAGAGCAAAGGCTCCATTAAGCGAAACGACGGATGACTATGCATGTCGTACACCAGCTCGACATAACCCTGCAACGGCTCGGGGATTTGCTCGTAAAGCGGCTCCAACGAATACCCTTCGGCGTGACTGCACAGCATCGCATCCAATTCGCAGATCGCACGCGACAGTTCGAACCAAGGCATCTTCCTGGTTTCGATCGCCAGATTCTTTACATCCTCCAACCGCCTTGCTGGCAGATCCATAAACGGTCCACCCAGCATTTTGGGGTTCTGCACCGCGGCGGCGTGCGCCGCAGGAGACTGAATGAACGAATCCATAATCCGCAGGTGACGCTCCGTCGCATTGCGCGCCGCTGTCGCTGGCGGGATCAGGTGCGACCACGCGTACCAGTGGTGAACCAGGGGTTCAACCACTACGTTAGGACGAAGATAAAAGCTGTCTGACACGGTATTCGCTAAGGAGTTCGGATTTACAGGTAAACCAGTTCGCCGCGTTTGGCGAGCGATTCACTCGCCGCTTCCAGCATGCGGACGACTTTCAGGCCCGCACACCCATCATTAAACGGATTGGTGCCGCTCTGGATGCACTCAACAAAGTAAGTCAATTCCAATTTCAACGCTTCCACCTGCTCAACCTGTGGCGCCCACATGTCACCCGAACGGTAGCTGACCAGCAGGTTGTAGACACCTTCCTGACTCTTCACGTCTACGCCCTTGTCGTAAATCTTCAGCTTCTCGTCGGCCTCGAGATCGTTCCAGACCAGCATCTTCTTTTCGCCACCAATGAGCGTGGTCCGCACCTTGACCGGCGAGATCCAGTTCACGTTAACGTGCGCGATCATCTTGTTCGGATAGTAAGCCGTGATAAAGGCAATGTCCTCGTGACTATTGAGGTGAGACTGGCCGGTCGCTGAGATCGCTTCCGCATCTTTGTGCAGCAGATGATTCATGATGGAAAGATCGTGCGGCGCCAGATCCCAAATCACATTGCAATCATGCTGAAAAAGCCCGAGATTCACGCGGGTTGAATCGTAGTAGTAAAGCTTGCCCAGTGCGCCTTCGCCGAGAAGCTTTTTTATTTTGCGGACGGCTCCCGTAAACAAGAAGGTGTGGTCCACCATAATCTGAAGATTTTTCTGCGCCGCCAGGTTGATCAACTCCTCGGCCTGCGCTGCCTTGCTGGTAAATGGCTTCTCCACGAACACATGCTTGCCGTTTTCGAGTGCCGCCTTGGTTAGCTCGTAATGTGTCCAGACCGGGGTGACGACCGCAATCGCATCCACGTCCGGCGACTGAACCAATTCCTGCGCGTCGCTGTGAACTGGGATGCCAGGATTCGCCGCCTGTATGCGCTTGCGAGCTGCCGGAGTCTGGTCGCAGATTCCGACCACCTGGCAACCCTCCAGCGCACGCAGATTCCGCACAATATTCGGCCCCCAATAACCGTAGCCGATAACTCCAAACCTAATCATAAGATTCCGCCTTCATGAGAATTTCCGAAACCAGGGAGACACCCATTTACGTTTCGCGACGAACTGACTTGGAGGAGGAACGAAAACACAATCGCTTGCATCTAGCAGGCGCCGTTTCCAGCAATCACTGCCCGCGGAGTCTGCACCAAAATCTTCAAATCGAGCCAGGGAGAACTATGCCGTGCGTACCGCAGATCGAGCCGGACCATGTCGTCAAATCCCACGCGACTCCTACCTTCCACTTGCCACAGACCTGTGATTCCAGGCTTCGCTTCGAGCAATCGCCGCCGATGCCAGGTCGCATAAGCCTCGACTTCATAGGGAACCGGCGGACGCGGCCCAACCAGCGACATATCGCCGCGCAACACGTTAATGAATTGCGGCAATTCATCCAGGCTCGACCGGCGCAGAAAGTTTCCCACCGGAGTAATCCGCGGATCGTTAGTGAGTTTGAAAATGCCCTCGCCCGCGCCATTGGTGGGCTGCTTGGCCGCTTGGCCGGCGATCAGTTGGCGCACGTATTCTTTGTGTTGGCTGGCATCGTTATTCACATACATCGATCGAAATTTCAGAAATGTAAACGTCGTCCCATGTTCCCCAATGCGGTGTTGACGGAAAAGAATTGGTCCTCGCGAAGTCAATTTAACCGCCGCCGCGATCACAAAAAAAACCGGCGACAGGAGAATGAGCAACGCAAGACTTCCTAAAACATCCATCCCTCGCTTCAGCGTCCGGCCCAACCGGTTGTCGCCATCGCGCTTGTGCAAGTCGGGATAAAGCGTCGGATTGCTCTGGCGGTCCGGATTACTTGCATCCCACTCTTCAGGGAACAAGTGAAACGAAAACTTGATCTGGCTAAACTGTTCGGTCGTCAGCCGCCCGCGCAGTACATCGCTGATCCGCCCGAGGATGGTGCTGAGGATGAGATTGTTTTCCAGCGTGATCTCGGTAAACATCACGCCGACCGCGGCATTCTTCTCATACCATCCCATCACGTCGGTCTCGCGCGTGGCCGTCTGCAGCGCAGAAAGAATGTCGAGCAGAATCCGGCCGTTCTTCTCCGTCGGCTGCGTCCGTCCTGTATCCATTAGCAACAGGACAAACGGACGCTGCGTACGTTCGCTGCGTTTTCGTTCCAGCGAAATCGTCCGCCGGAAGAGCTCTTCGGCAAGGACTTCCTTGGACACGACTTCCTTCGAGCCTAACCAGTCCTGTGGTTGCGATATGCCATTAGCAGATCGCGATTTTGTCGTTGTGGGCGTCACGGATGCATCTCCTCGCGCGCTACGGACGGCAAAAACGCCGTCGTAGCTTCACTAACAGAATTTGGGATTAGGGAAGGGAGATTGAGTTTAAAGGGGAGACAAAACTAGGGTTCAATTTTCGGCTAGTGAAGGCTCGTCATCACTCGCGGGCGTGCCGTACCGCGCGTAGTAATACTTCTGCTCATTGGCGCTGCAACTGTTGACAATCACGCCCAGCATCGTGGAACGGTCGATGACCTCGAGCGCCCGCTCCAGTTGCTTCTTTTCGCACACACCCTCGCGCGTTACCAGCAGCACTCCCTCCACCAGCTTCATCCACAGTGGCGTGTCCGCCAAAGGACGGACCGGAGGAGTGTCGATGATAATCCAGTCAAAAAATGTTTCCAGTTGTTCGAGCAACTGCTGCAACCGACCCGATTGCATCAGCTCGATCGGATTCTCCGGAGTCATGCCGGCAGGCAGAAACCAAAGTCCAGAGCCCTCGAGCTTGTATACGACTTCCGACAACTGCCGCTCTCCGCGAAGAACTTCGCTGAGCCCTGCCAGGTTTCGATGAAAGCCGAACCGGCTAGCCAACTCCGGCCGTCGCAAGTCGCCGTCCACCAACACCGTGTTGAGAACCTTGCTTCGGGATTGATTGAGCGCCAGGTTGGCCGCGACCAGACTCTTCCCTTCTTCGGGGATGCTGCTGGTAATCACAATGCGCTTTAACTTGCGCTTCTCGCGCATATGTCGCAGTTTCAATCCCAGGACACGAAACTTTTCTGCCGCCATGCCCCCTTGATCGGTCAGACAAACCAACCGGGCATCGGCTGTCAATGCTGGCAACAGCACTTTCGCCGAAGCGAATGGTCCAACTGCGGGAATCCCTGCGCGCGCTGCTACCAGCGGCAATTCAGCCAGTGGCAATTCGGCCGGCGGCAATTCGGAAAGAGACAACTTCCGATCGATTTCCTGTTCAACCTTTTGCAACAAATCCGCGACCGAGTCGGCGCTGTTGGGCACGTTTCCGCCTAACCGCTCGGCTTCTGCTCGCTGCAACGCTTCAAAGATATAGCTCATGTTGGAAAAAACCTGTTCCTACTGCAGTCGTCCCTTAGTCTCCGCCTGATGCATGCGATCACGCACTTCGAGTAGCGTCTTCACCGCCTGCAACAGCTCTTTTTGCTCTTCCGCTTCTTTCGCGAGCTTACTACCAACACTCGGGTCCGCGACCACAACTCCAATTCGCAACTCGCGCGCCACGTCGTCGATAATCTCCGAAGTAATCGTCGGAGCGTGTTTAGCATAACCCGCAAGCAACGCGTTTTCGCAAACGGTATTGATCAGCCGCGGTATGCCGCGCGAATGACTGAAAACAGCCTCAATCGCTGGGCCGGAAAAAATTTGAATAGCGCCGTTCGCCCCCGCAATCTGCAGGCGTCGGCGCATATACTCCCGTGTCTCATGCGCATTCAGCGGATCGAGATGGCAGCGCAGCGCAATCCGCTGTTTCAGCTGCCGAAGTTCATGCGAATCAAGTTTCTGATCGAGTTCCGGTTGCCCCGCCAATATGATCTGCAGCAACTTTTGCTGCGACGTTTCCAGATTGGTCAAAAGCCGAATTTCTTCCAGAACTTCCGATGCCAGGTGATGAGCCTCGTCCACCACCAGAATCGTCGTCAATCCCTTCTGATGCCGTGTCAGCAAGAAACCATTCAGCACATGAATCAGCTCATCTTTGGCTTTGCCCGCCACCGGCAGCCCGAAGTCGAGCGCGATATAGCGCATGAATTCGAGCGGCGAAAGCGTCGGATTGAAGATCAGAGCAAAAGCCACATCGCGCCGCTGCAGCAATCCCAGCAATGAGCGCAAGATAAGCGTCTTGCCCGTTCCAACTTCGCCCGTCAAAACCACAAATCCACGGTGCGCCGTCACCCCGTAGTACAACGAAGCCAGCGCCTCATTGTGCCGCGTCGTAGGAAACAAGAACGACGGGTCTGGCGTGATCTCAAACGGGGCTCGCTGCAGATTGTAGAAACTCTTGTACATGATCTCGTGGAGATGACTTCTAGCCGTACAAATACGTAACTGCCGATCCCAACAGGATGAAGCCCACCACCACGACGGCCGCACCGACGGCGATCCAGGTACTGTGTCTATGGGATGCCTGTTCCACCGGACTCTCGATCGTGGGAATCTCGGCAATTACTTCGAACGGAACCAACTTCTTGATCTCACGCTCACTGTAGATGATGCCGCCGAGCTTCTCCCGTCCGAAAGCAAATCCGCCGCCAAGAACCAGGCCAACGGCCAAGCCCGCGCCACACAGCATCAGACGATTCGGTTTATATGGCTTCACCGGAAGATTCGGTGGATCCAACATGCGGAAATGTTCGCCCTGCTGCGTTTTCTCCAGGTCGGTCGACATTTCCGATTGATTCTTCTTCGCCAACAGCGACTCGTAATCCGTTTTCGATTGATCATAGTCGCGCGTGATATCCGCAAACTGCTGCTCCATCACGGGAGCCATATTGAGCCGCGCCTGGTACTGATTGATCTTGCTTTGCTCTTCTTTGATCTCCGCTTCACGGTTCGCAATTTCCTGTCGATTGGCTTTCAACTGACTTTCCAATTCGAGGATCGGTGCACTCTTAGGATCAAGGGATGCCGTCGCCGGGGCTGGTTCCGGACTCGCATCCTTCGGTTGGCTATTCATGTCCGCAACGATACGTTGGCGCATCTTCTCAGTCTGGGCAATCTGCTCTTTAGTCTTGCGCACGTCGGGATGCTTGTCTGTGTAATGTGAAGTCAAATCTGCCAAGCGTTCTCGTAGTTGATCCAACTCTTTATCGATATCGGCCAATCCGACCGGCCCGCCCTTTTCACCGGACTTCGAGCTGCCCTCAATCGCGCGATATTGATTAATCAGCGATTCCAGATAAGTATTTTGCTGCTTAGCGCGATTCAGCGCGTCCTGGTTCGCTTGCACCTGGCTCTGGAGTCCCGCCAAAATCTGCAGATTGCTCTGCATCTGATTCGGCAACTCGCCGAGGTGCTGATCCTTGAATACCCGCAATTTCGCTTCCTGTGCCGCGAGTTTGGCGCGCGCCTGATCGACTTGATCCTGCAAAAACTTCGTCGTATTTTCTGAACGCTCCTGCCGCTGCTCCAGATTCTCCGTGATAAACAGGTTCGCCAGTTCGCTCGTCGCCAGCTGCGCCGTCTTCGGATCTCGACTCGCGTAGTAAATGTTAAACGCGGAAAGCTTCTTGTCGTCGCTGTGCGTTAGTTCGATCTCGATGTCCTTTCGCATCTTCTCGACGAGATCATCGGGGCTTGTGTGTTTCCGGTCTTGAGCGTAGAGGCCAAGATTGTCGATGATGCGAAGCAGACGCGTGCGGCTCAGAATCTGCTGCGTGATGCTGTCCAGCTGATGCTGAATATCGATATCGATATTCGAGACAACATATTTCTCCGGCACCGAAGGCTGCTCAACCAAGATGAGCGTGCCCGAGCGATAGGTCGACGGGATTACCCAACTCGCTCCCCAGACCAGCAGCCAGCCGCAGAAAAACGGCACCAGAAATTGCCATCTCCGGCGGCGGATCATGCCTTTGATCTCGTTAAAATCTATCGGCGTGCCTGATTGTTCTAGTTCTTCGTCCATGTCTAAACTCTGTTTACCTGCGCTCCCGCCATAACATCATCTTCCCAGCGGTCTCGAAAACTGATAAGACACCGAAACAAATCCCCGGTTCGTGTTCGGGTTTGTCGACAGAACGGCCACCTCGCTGTAACTCTGGTGGAGTCGCGTGTAGCCAAATTGCAGACTGATATGCTCGCCAAACTGTTTCTGCAGCGACGCCGTTCCTGAAACTGTATGTCCGTCCGTAGCCCCGCCAAAGAGCGGCGATCCCAGCACGTTATTCTGTGTGTAAGAGGCCGCCACCGACCCGCTCAAACTCCGCGCGATTTGTTGTTGTATCGACGCGCTCGCACTGTCCATAAGAACTGCCCCGAACAATCCGCCGCCGCCAGAGACGATGTGCTTGTAGCTCACCGCCGCGCTATTAAGACGTCCTTGCCAGCTAAGACTGGCTCCTGCCGCCGGCGTCCATGCTCGCGCCGCGGGCAGTTGAATATTTAACGGCGGCAGCGGCGGTTGCACCGTATCCGAGTGTTGCGGTCCGCCGAAGAAAGAAACGGAGAAATTTGTCGAGGCATACAGCGTGTAGAAAAACAGAATCGCGTGCGTCTGCGTCTCGTTCAAACCTTCCGTCGGATACGATAGCAATCTCTGATATTGGTAGTTCACGCCGACGTAATGCATCTTCGAAATACGGAGCGACGAGAAAGCCGACGCTCCCTGCGAACTCGAATCAGACAGTCCAGGAACCTGCGCCGGATTCGGATAGTGCAAATTGGTAAACGTTCCATTGCCTCCGACCATTCCGTTCGCCGCAAATTGATAGGTAGCGCCCACATTCCCCGCGTTGCTAAGTAGCTCAGCAATCGGAGCAACCACAGAAAGGTTCGGCCCCTGGGCCCCGCCCGAAACTCCTCCCGAAGCCAAGTCGGGCTGATTGAACGCGCTCGAGCTTTTGTGAAAGCTGTCCCCTCCGCTGAAAGTCACGTGCGGACTCACGCGGAAGTGCTCATCGAGCGAAACAGTTTGGTCGGCCGCGTCCAGCCCACTCGTCTTCTGATAAAAAGTAAATCCTGGGCTGTAAGTGAGAACTGAATGTAGCGTCGAAGTCGTTTCGTCAAGCGCAATTGTTGGCCAGAGCGAATAACTCGCCTCGCTAACCGGGCCGCCACTTGATTCCGCCGCATTGTCGCTATACGCACTGCTAAACGTCAGCCCATAGCGCAAGTAATTCGCTCGCGTTTCGGAAGCCGGTGCCGTCGGATAACTCTGTCCACTCACTGGAGGCGGCGTAAGCATCGGTGCGGCATCATTGATCGGGCTCGCCGGGGCAGTGCTGTTCGTATCGACTTGTGACCAGGCTGGTATAGCCATCAGCAACGCAAAACTCAGGCAAGTTCGTGTAAACATAACTGCTCTCAGGGCACCACGACCGTATCGCGCGGTTGAAGCTTAATATTCTGAGCGGGATTCTGTCCCTTCACGACTTCCTTGTAGTTGAATGGGATGCGCACATCACTCCCGTCAGCGTTCCGTCGCAAAACGTAAATCGACTTTTTCTTGGCGAAATCCCGGAAGCCGCCCGCCAGCGCAATCGCATCCAGCACGGTCGCCGAGTTCGTGAGCGGGAACGATCCCGGCTTTGCCACCATCCCCAGAATGTTGAACTTCTGACTATTAATCTGCTGCACCATCACGGTGACTTCGGGTTCAGAAATATAACTCTGCAGTTTGCCAGCGATCTCCCGCTCCAATGCCAACGGAGTCCGCCCCGCTGCCTGAATTTCCCCCGCCAGCGGTAGAGAAATCTTCCCATCCGAACGCACCGGAATCGACCGCGAAACATCCGGCTCTTTCCACACGTTGATCGCCAACACATCATCGTTGCCGATGACAAAAGTGTCGTCATGCGGCTTCGTCGATCCCCCTATGGCGGTTGCGGGCGTTGCCGGTGAAGCCTCCACCAGCTTCGCGTCATTAACAGGTTTCGAAGGCTCATTCTGCGCCGCGAGACAACCCACAACCAACAAACATGCCGCCGACTCAATTACCCGCCGCAAATAAGACTGCTTGATCATGATTCGCATATGTTGTTCCTGGAAGATCCCGAGCGGAAGTCGCGGGATTAATCTACTCTACCTATCCTTCCGTTGCTGTTAAGGCCGTTCCCATTTCCATTGGCCCCATGTTCCTCCGCAAATCCAGAGCTCGTCGACGGCCGTAAATGGTACTGATCAATCTTGTACAGCAGCGTCCGGTAACTAACTTTAATCATGCGAGCCGCTGCCTTGCGATTCCACCCAGTCTTCTGCAGTGCGGCAACAATCGTATTCCGCTCCGCTTCGACTCGCACGCCCTGTACCACCGACTTCAGCGACTCCGGCGCCTGATCCACCGAATCGCCATTGCCGGCCGGGGCCATCAATCGCGGTAAGGAATAACCTACATCCGTCACTCCCCCAGGAAAGGCTTCCTGGCTGGTCGAGAACTCCGAGTCCGGCATCACCAGATATCGCTTCACGAACCTCTCGAGCTCGCTCAGATTTCCCGGCCACGAATAACGCTGGCAGGCCTCCAACACCGACGGAGAGAAGTTACGCACCGCCAGCCCGTAATGTTTCGTCAGCTGCTGCATGAAGTGATGTAGGAATAGCGGAATTGCCTCCCTCCGCTGGCGCAGCGGCGGCACCTGCAGCGTGAACGCGCTCAGGTGATAGTAGAGGTCTTCGCGAAGCTTCTTCTCGGCAACCGCATGTTCGATGTTAGCGCTGGTCGCGGCCAGTATTCTCACGTCAACATCAATCGCGTTATTTCCGTTTAGCCTTACCAACTGCTTACTCTGGAGAACTTGCAGCAACATATGCTGCATATCTGGCGGCATCTCGACGATTTCCTCCAGCAGCAGCGTTCCCTTGTCGCACAATTCCAGTTTGCCGATGCGGGTTCGAGCGCAACCCGCTTCTAGATCCTTCTCACATCCAAAGAGCTCTTCTTCCAGAAGGTGTCCGGGCAACGCCGCACAGTTCACCTTGAGCAGCTTCGATCCGGCACGAATCGACAGCGCGTGAATCAGTTGTGCCGCCGTACTCTTCCCGCTCCCGCTCTCTCCGACAATCAGCACCGGGACTTGCGCCTGCGCTAACAGCTCCGCCTGCACCCGCAGCTTCCGCATGACCGGACTGGCCGCGATAAAGAATGCACCTTCTCCAATCGGTTCCACATCTTCGCTGCGGATTTCGCTGGCAGTATTGGAAGAAACCGCATCGAGATTCCGCCGGATTAAGAATTCGAGTTGGTGCTCTTCAAAGGGCCGCACCAGAATTGCCTGGGCGCCCAAGCGTATCGCTTCCTGCTTTCGCTCCACGTCGTCCGTAGGCGCGATCAAAATAATCGGAAGATGCGGACGCATTCTGCGCAACCAGCGCAGCATGTGTAAACCGTCGACGTCACTATCCGATAACTCGAGCAGAAGCAGGTTGGGGCCCGCTCCGTTTTGCAGTCGTTCCAGCGCCTCCCATCCGCTGCCGGCCGTCTCCAGATGCCAGCAGTTGGATTCGCCGATCGACCACAATGGCCGGAGCACGGACGGTTCCCGGCTCACGACGAGAAGATGCACCGATGCGATTGCGTTGGTTGCCACGGGGTTGGTTGTTCTTTCTATGAAAGGGTTTGCTGCGGAGGAGCTAGGCGGCTTCGATCTCGTAACCTTCAACTCGAACCGAAAGGGACCGCTGGATGGCTTCGACGGACACTACCACCGACCGCTTTCCATCCTTGGAAACCAGAATACCTTCGACACCGGCCAAAGCGCCGCTGCGTATGCGTATGCGCTGGCCGATCTTGAGGAAAGGATAAGACTCCCACTTTAACCGCTGCTCCAAAATGGTGCGCACCGCGTCGATCTGGTCGTCGGGAATCGGCGTTCCCACCCGCGAAACTCCCACCAAGTCGAAGACGCTGTCGGTGCGAAGCACTTTCAGACGATCTTCGTTCGTTGCCATCATCCTGACGAACACATAGCAACCGAACATTGGCAGTTCAACCGATTTCTTGCGGTCGCTCCATTGCCGTACTTCGGTAACCAGCGGCAAAAACGTTGTCAGTCCCTTTTCACGGAATCGCTGCACCACAACTCTTTCGTGCCGTGGGCGAGTCTGCACCGCATACCAGCTTTCGCTGCCCACCGAGGAGAGTGTGCCGCTGAATGCACCAACAACCGGCGCCCCGCTCGTGCTATCCCAGATTTGGCTGACCGTAGCCATAGCTTCGCCCTCTGAGTCCCATCGACAGGGGACCCGAAAAATAGAATGAAATGCAGAGAAAGGCTAAAACACGTGCGTTCGGGGGAGAAACAACGCGTAGTACGGGGGGAAGGTTTAATCACTACCAACTTACTAGACTATATTTTCCGCCTGGGGCCCTGTCAAGACTTCCGTGTCGGGAATTGGAGCGAACCCCACTCCAACAAAAGTTTTTTCACGTTCACTGGTCACAATTTATCTGTGGATGCAGGTCGTTGCAAGAGGTACGCACACCCGGAGACGCGCTTCCCGCTCGCAACAGAGTGATTGCGCTCCCTGGCCGGAAGTAAGACTTAGAGACGCTCTTCTCCGTCATTGTCGAAGATTCGGCAAGTAACGTTACCGTGATCCAACTGTCACATTCCCTCTAAGTCACTCCATCCCATGTCTTTCTACCAGCTAACTCCACTTTGGTCTTGCCCTCGCCTGGCACAAAGGTCTGTGGCACAACAGTGGAATGCAACTATGCATTGCGCTGCATACATCGCAGATTGTTGCAATTAGGCGCCACACTCCTCTTGTAATATTCTCCTTCTTCTTGGTAACATAAATTGATCTCTGGCCGGTAAGCCCCTCCATGGAGGGAGCGTCCTGCCTGAAGCGTACTCCTCCCCCGGGTTCGATTAAGAGTCAAAACAAGCTTGCACATTCCTCATGATTTGGCTCCCGCATTGGGCGGCCAATCACCCGGCCTCGTTAGCCGCAGTGGAACGACAAGTTTTGTGAGGGCAAGGTTTTCTGCCATCGGTAGCGAATCGAACTGGGCCCCGGACGACAGCAAGCCTTTGGGGGACTAATGCCGGAACATAGCCAGCCCGCTCATACCATTCGCGTCCTCGTCGCCGACAGTTCGCCCTTTCATACCCAACTGCTCGCCGGAGCCCTAAAGCGCGATCCCGACTTTCAGGTCCACAGCTCGGACTTGAGCACGTCGAGCCTGGCCGCCGCCTCCACTAGCCAAACCATCGATGTATTTGTCTTAAGCTCCTCCGCCGAAGGCGACGCGCATCGCGGCTTGAAAATCCTGCAGGAACTTCGCGAAACCAATCCCCAGGCGCGTGCCGTAATGCTTCTCGATTCCGCCAAGCCTGAGTCCATTCTCGACGCCTTTCGCGCCGGAGCCCGCGGAGTTTTTCACATTCAGGAATCCTCCGACGTGCTCTGCCTCTGCATCCATCGCGTCCACGAAGGTAAAGCGTGGGTGAGCCACGAACAGCTGACGCTGGTGCTGGAAGCATTGGCCGCAACCCCGAAGATTAAAGCCGTCAACGGAAAAGGCATGAGCCTTCTTTCGAAGCGCGAAGTGCAAGTCGTGCGCTGTCTGGCGGAGGGTTTGACCAATCGCGAAATTGCACAGCGCATCGGTCTCAGCCAGCACACCATTAAGAATTACCTCTTCCGCATCTTCGACAAACTCGGAGTTTCCAACCGAATCGAGCTCCTATTCATGACGCTCAGCCAGTCCTCGGCAGCGCCACTACTGGCTCCAGCCCTGCGAATCGATCCCGCCGAAGGCTATGATGAGGAAACAATCAGCTCCTGCCAAAAAGCCGCGGAAGAAGGTATAGTCCCCGCCCAATTGGCACTGGCGCGCATCTTTTCAAAAGGACGGGCGAAAGACCGGGATCTCACTGAGGCGTACGCCTGGTTTTCTGTCGCGATTGACCAGGTCACCCGCACCCGAAACAACTTGAAGAAATCAATGAATCCCGCCCAACTAGCCGAGGCCGAACGCCGTGTGCGTGAATCCCTAACCAAATCTCGTGAATCCGATTCTTCTCATCACGCCCAAACATCCTCAAGCTACGAACACACCCAGGAAATGCCCGATTCCTCTTCAAGAGCCTAAAAACCTTCCTGAACAACTCGCGTTTCGTATCTGGTCGCTGAACGGTCCACTCTTGCATCAGTCGCTCAACAACGCGCGTTTCGTATCAGGGTATCGCTTCAGCGATACCGTAAGGACTTACAAATCACATACCCCTTTAGGGGCTGCGCGCTGAAATCACACAGCAAACTCTGAAACCTGGCAAGAAATTCACCAAAGAGAACCTGGAAGATAAGAAAAGAAGAAGAGCCAAAGAAAAATCACTTCATCGGAAAATCAAAAAGCTGCGCCCGTTCCCGCGGCGCAGCTTGATTTTCAAATTTTCAACTTTCTCAGGCCTGCAAGATACCCGCCGCTCGGCGAGACCGTATCCACATTGCCCCGAAACAGAAGGTCCCCGCCAAAAGCAGGTACATCAGAGCCGTACCCCCCTCTGGCACATACTGGAAAAATTCCTGGCCGCCGCAACCGCCCGACTGGCAGCCGTAGGGCGTCCATACAACGAATTCCGACAACAGACTCTGCGACGAGTGCTGGCTAGCCCAAGTGATCCAACCCTGGATAGTCACCCAATCGGCGGCGTAGTTTGAGTCGTGGCCTTGAAGCCAACTTTGCACGGCTCCAGGACTGAAAATCGCCCAGACGGCATACTGCATGAGAGCATTGGTGGTAGCGCTCCCGTTACCAAATAGTATGGCATAGGACAGCGCAGCCGCTTCCTCATACGCCGTCAAACCGGACGCAGACCCGAACAGTGTGTATTTTAGGTTGGAACCGGAAACCGAATAGGGAGTGGCCTGCCACGTACTGCCGATATTAATATCATCATTAAAGTCGTCGCAGATCATTCCAGAAGTCGGCCCACTCGATCCACCCACTTGGATATCATAGGGCCCAATGTAGATGCCGGCGTAGTTGTTGCCGTTCACGCCTGTTAATTCAAGCTGCTGCGTTTGTTGGGCCACCACATAGGGCGCAAAGCACAACAATGCAACACCCACCACCAGTGCCCATTTCCCGCTTACCGTAGTCTTCATTCGTCCTCACTCGCTGTCTGCGATTAGGGGGAGGATCTCAATCTTCATTGCGACACAGGCACCCCACCAGCTAGTCCTGGAAGCAGGTTAACTTTAACGCTCCCGCAAATTCTGTCAAGAATGATAATTTTTGCAAGCGTTGCAAGCGCTTGCAACCATCGCGGAAGTCATTCCGCACCAATCGCTTGCGCAAGCCGCGCTTAGCCTTCCCCTCAAGAAAATTTATATCCATCGAAATGGACGAAGCCGCGCAACGTGCCAGCACTGTGCGCCCTGACTTTTCTTCAGCGCCGAGAACGGACTTCATAGTACGGTAGAATGTGCACCAGAAGATTCCCATGAGGCTGTTGCTCCGGCTCCTATTAATTCTGACCATCATCGCCTCCCTCTTTTCCGGCTGTTCCTTTGATCCCAACGTACGCAAACAGAAATACTTCGAAAGCGGCCAACGATATTTTGAGGACGGAAAGTATCGTGAAGCGGCAATCGAATACTCCAATGCCGTAAAGATCGATCCAAACTACGGCGAAGCCCACTCCCAACTGGCGGAAACCTATCTCAAGTTACAGAAGCAGCAACTCGCTTATCAGGAACTTACCCGCACTGTCGAACTGCAACCGGACAACTACCAAGCTCGTACCGAGCTCGCCAATCTGTTGATCCTCGGCCACGACCTTGAAAAAGCCCAGGAACAAACCAATCTGCTGCTGCAAAAGCGGCCCGACGACCCCGCCGTCCATTCCGCTGTCTCCGGCCTCCTCCTCGCGCAAGGCAACCTTTCCGGCGCGATCGAGGAAATACAAAAAGCCATTGCCCTCGATCCAAACCGCTCCGAGCTACACCTCGAACTGGCAATGTTGCAGATGAGAGACAACCAGCCCGACGCGGCCGAAGTGAACTTCAAAAAAGTAATCGACCTTAATCCAAAAGAAACGAAAGCGCAGTTGCTACTTGGCATGTTTTACCAATCGCGCGCCCGCTACGCCGAGGCAGAGCAGCAATTCCGCCGCGCGACGAATCTAGACCCCAACAACCCCGAACCGCGTGCGGCACTCACCCGCCTATATATGGCCGAGGGCAAGAGAGCCGAAGCCGAAGAGGTTCTCCAGCAAGCCAAGCGCGACTTCCCCAACAATCCGGCTGGCTATAGTCTCTTGGGGGACTTCTACTTTGCAAGCGGCGAGGTGGACAAAGCCTCCGCCGAATACGGCTCCGTTTACCAACTGCATCCAGAAGATTTGCAGTTAAAGAAAAACTACATTCAAATTCTCATACAGACGAAACGCTTCGACGAAGCGCGCAAACTCAACGACGAAATCCTCAAAATCAACCCCAATGACGACGATGCCCTGGTCTACCAAAGCCAGATGCAAATCACCCAGGGAAACGTAACCAGCGCTACCCAGACACTGCAAACCGTAATCAGGAACGCTCCCACGAACAGCAAAGCCCACTACGTCCTAGGCGTCGCCTTCGATAAGTCGGGCAATCTGGAGCGCGCCGAAGGCGAATGGCGCGAAGCGTTGCGCCTGAGTCCCGATCTGCTCGACGCCCAGCGTGCCCTGGCCAGCGCCGCCATGAGACGAGGGGACATGGCTACGCTGCAAGAGGTGGCTACCCAAATCATCAACCTGCAACCCGCGTCGCCCGATGCCTACGCGCTTCGCGCCCTTTCTTTCATCAATCGCAAGCAATATGCCGAAGCCGAAAACGATATCCGCAAAGCGATCGACATCGCCCCGCACAGCGCATTCGGTTACGCCGAGCTGGGAAATTTAAAGTTCGCGCAGAAACAATACGCCGAAGCCGCCAGGGCGTATCAGGACGCGCTTCAGCGAAACTCGAATTCCACAGACGCTCTCCGCGGCCTAATGAATACGGACGTAGCCGAGAACCATCCCGACCAAGCCATCGCCGCCGCCAACGCCCAAATCGCCAAATCGCCTGCCAACAGCGGCTTCTACGATCTTCTTGGCACCGCGTTATTTTTCAGCAAAAAAGATCTCCCTGCCGCCGAGATAGCCTTCGAAAAATCCGTTGCCCTTGACAAGCATAATTCCGACGCCGTCCTCAAACTCTGTCAGGTGCAAGCAGCAAAAGGTGAGGCCGATCAGGCTCTTGAGACCGCCCAGCAAGCGCTCAAAGACAATCCACGCGAGCCGAGCCTCTACGTTGTGATGGGGAAGTTGTACGAATCAAAGTCCGAATGGAAAAAAGCTGAAGACGCCTATCAGAACGCGCTGACCATCAACTCCCAGGATCCAACCGCCTCCAATAACCTGGCCAGACTAATGGTGCAAACCGGCGGAAATTTCGACGTCGCCTTATCCCTCGCCCAGACGGCGCGAAAAGGCCAGCCAGACTCACCCCGCGTTGCCGATACGCTCGCCTGGATCTATTACCAGAAAGGCGCCTACCAGTCGGCGATCGGCTTGCTTCAAGAAGCCCTGAAGCTGCAGGAAAAGAGCCACGTCCCCGACAATCCTGACATCCACTATCACCTCGGAATGGCCTATGCAAAGACCGGTCAACCAGCTCTCGCCCGGCAGCAGTTTGAGCGGGTATTAAAGCTTGACCCCAACTCCAGCGATGCAGCCGACGCGAAAAATCAACTCGCGCAACTGAAATCGTCTTGAATGAGTTTTAGAAGCTTAGAGAAATCTCGTTCCGGTCGGCAGGAATCCGCAAATCAATTCCGCGCTCATGATTCGCGCTGATGGTGGCGTCAATGTCGAGCCTGTCAAACGGAACGACGCGTTGCCGACGGTTAACGCTAAAAGACAATCCCCTTACCGTAAGCACAAAGCGTCGAGTTTCCAGCCGCTCTCCATCTTCCAAAATGAATATGGTCGGCGGCAGCGTTTTTGCGTCTCTCGCATCTGCCGCACCCGGAATCTCAATCACCAGCGGCTTTGGTGCGGGAGCCTCTGGTTGCCTCGGCGACCTTTCGTCAGTTCGCAAAATTACGACCGGAGGCGCTGTCCCCTCAGTCTCCGCTTCAGCATCGCTTTGCGCGTAATCAAAGGGCTCGTCGTAGGGAAAAAAGACGTAACCGAAGCTGCCGTTGTGCATGTGCGAACGGCTTGAGAGGAATCGGTTGTGGGAAACACGATGACCGGCGAAACCTGATCGCCCGTGAAATCCGGTAGAACCACCATGAAAGCTCGCGATCGCTCGTTGGGCATGGAGAGACCCACTCAGAACGGAAGCGACCAGCAGCGCAAATAAAGCTGCCCGCGTCATGCGGAGATTATACCCGGGCAGCGAGATACTGCGCTCTGTCGCCCCGCGCTCCTCAGTGGTTCAGTTTGAATTTGCCTTGAAAGGGCACGGCTTTCACATACTGCGGAAAAACTCGGACTTGCCTTTGCCTTTGGGTGGTCGCGCAGCGGTTTACCGCTGCGATAAACGGTTTGTCTTCAATGCCGGCTTTAAGCCGCTGGGGGACTGTGTGTTTCAAAACTGACGTATTACGCCGCGCTCCTCACAGTTCCAGTCCTTACATCTGCAGCAAGTTCCTTTGCAACTTCACATACCCCTGCTTCTCAGCCCAAAGATCGAGAGGCACTGCCGCCATCTCATCCACCACCGGCTCCGCGTGCCCCATCTTCGTCATATCCACGGTCTTTATATATGTGCGGCAACTGTCGCAACACTCGACTCGCACATGCTTCAATTCTTCCGCCGTATAAACCGGCAACTTCGCGTGATCCTCTTCCCCGCATCCCGGACAAACAATCCGGCGAAACTCCCATTCCGCCAAACAAAACGAACACACCAGCGATCGCTGCCCGCCATCTCCCAACGGACGCAACACTCCCAACCCCGGCTTCCGCCTGCAAAACGGACAAATATTAGGCGTCGATCCGCTCCATCGCATGCCCGATCGCAAGCCGACCGCATAAGGTTGAAGATAAGCGCGCGCAAAAAAATCATGCGGCGAAGGCGCTCCGCTCTCGCTCCTTTCCCAAAAATTGGTGAGCAATTGCAAAAGCAAATCTTCCCCACTCGCTCGCAATTCGCCCGTTACCTCGCGCAGCGCGTTCGGACCGCTCTCGTCGACGACCGCCAAGAACTCAGGGAACCATCGGCCCACATCGTCTGGCAGCGCCCGGGCAAAAGCCTCGCCCTTGCCAGCGGCACTCTTCGCTCCAGACAAATTCTCCATCTCCCCATAGAATTTCTCCTGGAAGCGAGCAACCGCCGCATAGAACCGCAGAATTTCCCCGGCAAAGCTATATTGCGTGCTCAATTCCTCCGCCCGAGCAATCCGCCGCTGCCATTCATTCTTCACGTCCATTGATCGTCTTACTCCGATAATATGAAATGTACATTCATGAAGACTACATTGGAAATTTCCGATTCGCTCTTGCGTCGGGCCAAAGCGCTAGCCGCATCCCGCGGAATTTCGCTCGGCGAGCTGTTTCCGAGGCGCTATCCGACAAACTACGCAGCCACAGCGATAGCGATGAGAAACCGTGGATGAAATCCTTCGGCCGACTCCGTCACCTGCACGAGGAGACGATGAGAATTAACCAGCTTATCCGGCAAGGATTCGTCCGTATTGACTGATCGACTTTTTCGCACTCCACTCCCCCGATTGACGCTTCCGCCCAACAGGTTTATAGTTTTCCCCATTAGCGAGCACAAACTGGACGTCGTCGTGGGCGTCTGCAAAAGTTAACCTCCGTAACTTTCTGGAAAGCGCAGTACCGGGGGCAACACAATGGAGCTGTCTCGCAGGACTTTTCTCAAAGGCACCGTCCTTGGCGGAGCCGCCTTCTCCGCCCTCGGCTTTGATCTCGCTCCCGTCTACGCCCAGACCAACGCCCTCAAGATTTCGCGAGCCAGCGAAACTCGCACTACCTGTCCTTATTGTGCGGTCGGTTGTGGCGCAATCGTCTATACGATCGGCGACAAGGCCAAGAACGCGATCGCACAAGTCGTCCACGTCGAAGGCGATCCTGACCATCCTGTCAATCGCGGCACCCTCTGCCCCAAGGGGTCGTCGCTCGAGCAAGACATTCTCAACGACCGCCGCCTGCTCAAGCCCCAAGTCCGGCGCCCCGGAGGCACCGACTGGGAAGACATCACCTGGGAGCAGGCCTACGAAGAAATCGCGCAAAAGGTGAAGAAGACGCGCGACGACACTTTCATCGAGAAAGACGCGAACGGCAAAACCGTCAACCGCTGCGAAGGCATCGCCTTCACGGGCGGCTGCACCGACACCAACGAATTCAACTATCTCGTCGTAAAAAGTATGCGCAGCCTGGGGGTCTGCTACCTGGAAAACCAGGCCCGCGTTTGACACGGCCCAACGGTCTCCAGTTTGGGGCCCACCTTCGGACGCGGCGCAATGACCAACGGTTGGATCGACATCAAGAACACCGACATGATGTTGATCATGGGCG
>JBEKXO010000047.1:0-25633 GCA_049511995.1 Terriglobales bacterium | reverse complement strand
CGATATCGATGAGCAGGCCAAGGACCGGGACGCCGCCCACTCTCGCGAGCACATACATGGGAGCCTGGCTCGCACCCAAGTCCTGACCCGCGGTGTGAAATCCCAAGACTTCGGCGTATGCGCACACGATGAAGAAAGCGCCGGCGAGAAGCGCGCTTAGGATGACAGCGCGCGGAATTGCCTGGAGGGGATTACGCGCCTCGGAGCCGAGAGTGGTCGCGCTTTCGAATCCAACGAAGCTGAAGAGGGCGAGGACTATGCCGAGGCGCAAGCCGCTTCCGGTCATGCCGTGGAGATGGAATTGTTCGCCGTCTAAATGCCAGCCATGACGCACGAGCAAGAGCGCGACGACGATGACGATCACGGTGACGGAGGCGGCCTCGATCCAAAGCATGAGGCGGGCGGAGATCTTTACGTCGCGGTAGGCGATCCAGATCGACACGGCGGTGACTATCGTGGCGAGGAGGACGGTGGAGTAAACGTGGCCGGTGGCATCCTTCAGCAACAGGTTCGCGTAGTGGTAGAAGCCGCCGATGACGCTTGATCCGGTAGCAACGTAAGCTAACAAGAGGCTCCACGCGACGGTGGCGCTTAGCCAGGGCGGGAGTGTCATGGAAGCGTAGGCGTACAGCGATCCGGGCGACGCGGAATAGCGGGCGTAACGGCCGATGCAGAGCGCGACGAGCAGCACGGCTGCGGTGGCGAGCGCATAGGCCAGCCAGGTGCCATTGCCGGCAAGTGCGCACACGAGCGGGATGGTTGCAGCGGGCGTCGTCGTCGGCGCCATCGTGGAAACAGACTGCGCCAGCGTTTCGACGGGCGAGAGAATCTCGCGGCGCAGACCGTAGTCCGTTATCGGAGAGCTGGCCATTGATGGTTGCGCGAGACTTGGCGGCGCTTGCTTGAGTTGCATTGGGGTCGGATTGTATAACACCAGCCGCGCGTGGACTGCCAGCAGGGAATTTGGTGGAGAGACGGTGTATCATCTGGCAGCAATTTTCCTGCGATAGACTAAAGCGAAAAGAGAGTCTTCGATGAAACTGGATAAGCAGTTGTTGCGGAGTCTTCCCAAGGTGCTATTACATGAGCATCTGGATGGAGTGTTGCGGCCGGGTTCGGTAATTGAGTTGGCGAAAGAAGCGGGATACCGGGAGCTTCCTACTGAAGATCCTGAAGCGCTGGCGCAATGGTTTTTTCGCGGCGCGAACCAGGGGAGTCTGGCGAAATATCTGGAAGGGTTTGCGCATACGATCGCGGTGATGCAGACCGAGGAGGCGCTGGAGCGCGTCGCCTATGAACAAGCTGCGGATCTGAGCAAAGATGGAGTCGTGTATTTTGAAACTCGCTTTGCGCCCATTTTTCACACGCAGAAGGGATTGACCCACCAGCAAGTCGTCTCGGCGGTTTTGAAGGGGCTGGAGCGGGGGCGCAAGGACTACGGAATTGGGTCGGGATTGATTATTTGCGCGATGCGCAATCGGGATGTTTCGCTCGAGATGGCAGAGCTGGCGGTCGATTTTCGCGAGCGCGGAGTTGTCGGCTTCGATCTGGCGGGGGAAGAGGGTGGGTATCCTCCGAAGAAACATGTTGACGCTTTTCACTACATTCAGCGGGAGAATTTTAATATCACGATTCACGCGGGCGAAGGGTATGGCAAAGAGTCGATCTGGCAGGCGATTCAATATTGCGGAGCGCACCGGATCGGGCACGGAACGCGGCTGATCGACGATATCGCCGTGGTGGATGGCAAGGCAGTGAGGTTGGGCGATCTGGCGCAGTATGTGCTCGACAAACGCATTCCGCTGGAAATTTGCCTGCTTAGCAACGTTCATACGGGAGCCACGCCGAGTTTGGCAGAGCATCCTTTCAAGATTCTTTATCAGGAGAAATTTCGCGTCACGCTCAATACTGACAATCGATTGATGAGCAGCACGACCATGACGCAGGAATTTGAAGCGGCGGCGGAGACATTTGGCTTGGGTCTGGATGATTTCGAAAAGATCACGATTAATGCGATGAAGAGCGCTTTCTTGCCGTACGATCAGCGCTGCGATTTTATTTACACAGTGATTAAGCCGGGTTATGCGAAGATCCGCGGCTCGGTTAGCCGACCCGGTTACTCGCAGCAGTAATGTTCATTGGGAAAGCGCGGCTAGCGTCTCGGCCAGGACTAACGTTCCGCGGGCAATATCTTCCGGGGATGCATATTCGTCGGGGCGATGGCTGTATCCGTTGCGGCACGGGATAAACAGCATGCCCGTGGGAGCGATGCGCGACATGAAGAGGGAATCGTGGTAGGCGCGACTCACCATGGGAAGAAAATTCAGATTATGTTTGCGGCAGGATTGAGACAAGGCTTCGATCACGACGGGCGCGCAACTGGCGGGAGCATCGGCGTTCAACAATTCTGTGCTGAGCGAAACCTGGCGCTTGGCGCCGATTGCCTGAGCGGCAGCGTCTATTTTCTGCATCACTTCGTCGCGGCGCTTGAGATCGGTGTCACGAATATCGGCACTGATACGAACCCGGCTGGGAATGCTGTTTACTGCGCCCGGGAACACCTCGCAGATGCCGACGGTGGCCACGGTGTCGATCGCTCCGCTGGCGCGGGCGGCATGCTCGATGGCGAGAATTAATTCGGCAGCCGCGCAGAGCGCGTCGCGGCGATCGGGCATCAGCACTCCGCCGGCGTGGCCACCTGAGCCTTCGATTGAGATGCGGAGGCTCGCGGGAGCTGCGATGCTCGTCACCACGCCTAGCGGAATCCGCTGGCGCTCGAGTATGGGGCCTTGCTCGATGTGCAATTCGACGAAAGTTTTGTAGTAGTCGGCCGGCAACTTTACGGCTTCTAAATTTGCGGTGAAACCTACTTTTTCGCGGACTTCATTGAGCGATGCGCCGTCGCTGTCTTTTAACTTGCGGGCGGATTCGGCAGATAGAGTACCGGAAAGCAAGCGGCTGCCGATGCATCCGATGCCGAAGCGGGTGGGCTCTTCCGAGGTGAACAGCAGGAGTTCGACCGAATGCTTGGGGCGAAAGCCGCTGCGCTGCAAAGATCGGATTGCCTCCAGACCTCCAAGGACTCCAACGACGCCGTCGTACTTGCCGGCATTGGGGATGGCATCAATGTGCGAACCGGTGCCGACCGCTGGAAGCTTGGGATCGGAACCGGTCCAGCGCGCGAACGTGTTGCCGATGGGATCTTCGCGAATAGTTAGACCGGCTTCTTTGCAGCGGCTTTTCAGCCATGCGCGGGCTTTGAGATCGATGGGCGTAAAAACAATTCTGGTGACGGCGGGCGCTTGGGCGTCGGAGATTGCGGCTAGGGCTTCGATCTCGGAGAGCAGCTTCGACTGGTCGACTTCAATTTTCATTTTTGCGCGCCTGCTAGCGGATGGCGGTTCCAGTTTTTGTAGATGAGATATTTGGCGGGAACTTTTCCGAGGGCGCCGAACCACTGCGGGCACCACGGCGCCATCCAGATGAAATCGCCGGCTGTAGTGGGATACCAGGAATCGCCGAGGCGGTAGATGCCTCCGCCTTCGAGCATGATGAGGCCGTGCTCCATAACATGCATTTCGACCATGCTGAGCGCGGCTCCGGGCTGATAGACCATGGTGTTGACTGCAAAATCGAAGCTCATTTCGTCTGGCAAGAGACACTTCACCTGCAAATCGGGATCGTCGGCCAGCGGGTGCGACGTTACTTGGTCTTCGTGGGAGATGATTAAATGTGGGGGCGCGATTCCGGCGAGCGACTCGTAGGATTTCTCGATTACTGCGACGCGACTCTTTTCGGCGGCAGTAATCTCATGCGTCGTGCCTGCCGGCAAGTAGGCGTAGCCGCGTGCTCCGAGCGAGTTCCGCTTACCGCTTGCTTCCACATTGACTGCACCTTCCATCACGAAAATAAAACGCTGGGCCGCCGTGCCGCCGAGTTCGCCACCGATTTCGAATTCTGCCGTGTATTGGGTAAAGGCGGCGCCCATCGACGGCCCGGCGTGCAAAATCGCGGCGCAGTTTTTCATGCCCGGCAATATTGTGCGTACAAATGTGTCGGGTGTCAGCAGAAGATGATTCGGCTGCTGGGAGCTTCGTGTCTGGCCGAGGTTATGCACGGTTTGTCCTTGAAGAAAAAGATAAAAAGTCGGATGAGGAAGCGAGCTGATCGAGAAGGTGTAATCCGCAGTCGATTGCTTTCGCGACGTCGTGCACTTCGACGGACTCCGCGGGATCGTGGCTGATTCCTCCGGGCGAGCGCAGGAAAATCATGGCGGAGGGAACTTTCGCGGCCAAGATCATGGCATCGTGTCCGGCGCCGCTGACCATGCGATAGGGCTCGCAGCCCGCTCTGCGCACAGCTTCTGCCACGTGGCTTACGAGGAATGGATCCATAGGGACAGCTTGCTGGTCCATCAGCACCTTCGATTGCGCGAGCACACCGCGACTTGTCGCAATATCTTGTGCTTGACGAATAAAATAGTCTACCGCTCGATCGCGCGCATCGTCGCTGGGATGGCGCACGTCGAGGCTCACTCGCGCTTCACCGGCAATGACGTTGACGGCGCCGGGCTTGACTTGGATCGCACCGACCGTGGCCACCATTCCGGCAGTGTTCTGCGCGTGATGCTCGACTGCGCTGATCCACGCCGCGGCGGCGGCGAGTGCGTCTCGACGAAGGTTCATCGGCGTGGTTCCAGCGTGATTGGCGTGGCCTATGAAGGTGAACTCCATGCGAGTCTGGCCGGCGATCGCTTCGACCACACCGAGCGCGTGACCGGCATTTTCCAGCAAGGGGCCCTGCTCGATATGGAACTCAATGTATCCGAGCGTGTCGTCGCTTATGGCAGCTTGCGGAATTTCGGCGGGATTCAAGCCAAGATTTGCGATCGCCTGGCGTATTGAAATTCCCTGGGCATCCTTGCGGTTCAGCAGTTCTTCGTCGAGACTGCCGACGAGGGCGCGGCTGCCGATAAAGGGCGTGCCGAAGCGAACGCCTTCCTCTTCAGAGAAGCCGACGACCTCGATCGCAAAGGGATATCTGTGGCCATCGCATGCGCTGAGAATCGCGATCGCTAAAACGACGCCCAAAATGCCGTCGTAGGCGCCAGCATTGGGGACGGTGTCGAGGTGCGAGCCCATGAGCAAACGCGGGGCTGCGTGGTCCGCTGACGGATAAATGATTCGCAGATTGCCGGCGGCGTCGACGCGCGTAGTGATTTCGGGTGGGGCAATCCAGTGGGCGATGGCGCGATGGACTTCGCGCATGGGTGGGCTCAGAAATGTGCGGCGGAGGCTGGTCGCGTCTTCACTGAAACGGGCGAGCGCCTGACAACGCGCGATGACCTCTCGGGCTAAAGTTTCGCTATCGCGCATATCTATTCGTTACGAAGGTGGCGACAAAGGCGCGCCTGGATGTTGCCGTGCGGCTCGTCGACGGGCACAAAGATTTCGTTGGGATTGTCTTGTCCGAAGCGCGAAAGATCGACCAGCAGGCAATGCTTATTGGGCATGGCCAGTTCGATGTCTTCGACTTCGGCAACTTCTTCCAGCACGGCTTTGCCCATGGCGAAAAGCGTGTGCTGCACGGATTTGCTATCGTGTGCGGCAAACTGCGTGAGCAGAATTTCGCGGACTGTTGCGCGCAATGAGCTGAATGCGACAACAGGGCGGGTGTAATTCCAGTTGGCTCGCACAGCGGTGCCTAGCAGCCGGTCCTTGGCTGGAGGCAGCGTGGTTAGCGAATCCTGAATGTATCCCTCGAATGCGGAGTTCGCCGTTTTCATAATGACCAGATTTTCGAATCCGGCGGTGATGGAGAATTCGCTCTCTTTCTTGTTGTTGCGGGCGATTTTCGCGGTTTGCGTTTCGCTGCTCGTCTGAACAAAGGTTGTGGGGTGAGGCTTTCCGCCGAGTGCGAGATGCTGCCAGGGTTTCTCGGATATGGACACTTCGGCCGCTGAAACCTGGGGATTACGGTGGAGGAGAAAATCGATTAGCTCTTTAGCGAAATCTTCCATGCATGAGGCGGTGGAATTTCGCGCCAAGGAGTAGACCGTATTTTTCATCGTGTCGGTGGGAAGAATTTTGCTGTTGTCGCCTTCCACAAAGCAGGAATCGAAATCGCCTTGCAGCAGGATCTCGATGGTCCACTCGCGCAGGTCGTGGCAGCCGTCGCGGCGCTTGACCTGGACGAGGCGAACGCGCGACTTCCCATATTTATTTTCGGCGACCGCAATCATGTTCCAGCTACCTCGACTAGCTTCCTCTGTATGTTGTGTAACCGTTGGGGCTCAGCAGCAGAGGGATATGAAAATGCTTCTGCCCTTTTCGCACCTGAAAGGTGATCTCTATTAGTGGATACAGTCCGTCGAGTTTGACCGCGGCGAAATAGGTTGCGGTTTCGAAACCCAGGCGATAGAGGCCGGTTGCCAGAGTTTCGTTCTCGGGCAGTAATTCGGAGCAGCGGCCATCTTGATCGGTGCGCGCAGAGGCAAGCAGGCGCCAATTGCCGGATGCGTCTCTCCGCTCCAGACGCACCGGAACATTCTTTGCCGGCCGGCCATGGGCGATATCGAGAACGTGTGTTGAAATGTGCGCCATCGCTGCTCTTATCGCTGTTCTCGTCTCTGTTCTAATCGCTGTTCTTGTCTCTGTTCTAATCCGTGCAACCACTTTCTCAGACGAATCTGCGTAATTTGTCGTTGCTGCTCGGCTGCTTCCTGCAGTTCGGTTCGTTCGTCATTGTTGAGGCGATGCCGCAAAATTGTCAGAATTTCTTCGGGCGACTTGCCGGTCGCGCAGACGATGAAGATGCGATTGAACCGGCGTTCGTATTCGCGATTCGCTTCCACGAGCGCAATTCGAACGGCGTCACCTCCCTGCGCAACGTTGCGCTGCTCTTGCTCTGACCAGGCGACCGACTGGGACGAAGCCACTTTCGCGGCGTCGAATTCAACAAGCGATTCGCCAATTCGGGGATGGCTGTGAAATGCATCCAGCCAATCCGATTCGGACAAAGAGCGCCAAACTTCGTCGGACTCAGTCAACAGTGTTGATTCGTCCCGGAACGGCCTGCGCGCGACGATTCTTTCGGCCCAGACTTTTGAGCCACAGCACGGCAGTATCTCATTGGCGGCTGCGGAAGCGGAAAGAAAATTCCAGCGTGAGAGGACTTCGCTCATGCCATCTTTCCGTGGTCGCGCAGTTGCTGTAGAAATTCAGCAACGAGATTGCCGGTTACGGCAGCACGGTATCTTGCGGTGGAGCGGATGTCGTCGATGGGCTGGATGGCGCTCGAGGCGGCCTTTCTGGCTGACTGTATCAACTGTGGATCGACCGACTTCCCAATTACCATTCGTTCGACTTCGGTGAGGCGAAGTGGAATTGGGGCAACGCTGCCGACGGCGATGCGAATGTCGTCGATTTCGCTAGCCGCATCGCCACTGTTTGGTTCGCGAAGACGGCCTAGCGCGGCCAGGCAAACTTTCGAGATGGCCTGGGCATTGCGGGCTCCGACTTTGCGGGCGTAATGAAGATAACCAGAAAATTTTCGTCGCAGGCAGATGGCGCGGATCAACTCGTCTGGCGCGAGGTTCATCTTTTTGTAGGCGGTGTGGAAACCGAGGTAGGGCATTCGTCGCTCGCCGCGGATCGACACTAGAATCAATTCGGCTTCGTAGGCCAGCAGGGCGGGAAGCGAATCGGCGGCGGGCGACGCGTTGACGATGTTGCCTGCGAGCGTTCCGCGATTCTGATTGGCGATGCCGCCGGTCCAACGGGCGGCGGCGGCCAGCATTGGAAATTCGCTGGCAATTATCTTGTGCTCGCGCAATTGCGTGTAGGTGCAGGCGGCGCCGATGGTGATTTCATCGGGCGAAATCTCTATGGTTCGCAGTTCGGGCAAATTCCAGATGCTCACCAGCTTTCGCGCGGGAAGTTTTCCGGCGGCGTATTGCACCATAATATCGGTGCCGCCGGCGATAGGGAGCCACTTGCCGGGTTCGTCCGCGAGGAGTTGCACGACCGCTTGCAGATTACCCGGGGCGATCAATTCGTAGTCTGCAGGATCGGACCTCATTCGCTGCTCCTGCGGCGAGCGGCTTCGGCCACAGCTTCGACGATTTGCGCGTAGCCGGTGCAGCGGCAGAGATTGCCTGAAAGTGCCTCGCGAATTTCGTCTGTTGTTGGATTCGGATTTTTCTTCAGCAGATGGCGGGCGCTTAAGATCATACCGGGAGTACAGATGCCGCATTGGGCTCCGCCGCACTTGAGGAAGGCCGATTGCAATGCGGTCAATTGCGATTCAGCGGCTAAGGCTTCGATCGTAGTGATCTCCGTGCCAGCGGCTTGCAGCGCGGGGATGAGGCAACTGTTCACCAGTTCGCCATTCATCAGGACGGAGCACGAACCGCATTCGCCTTCGCCGCAACCTTCTTTTGCGCCGGTGAGATTCAGTTCGTGACGCAGTACGTCTAAGAGTCTTTCCATGGGATAGACGCGGACGTTTTCGCGCCTGCCATTTACGGTGAAGGAAAGATCGCATTTGCCTTGGCGCTCGGAGGGAACGGTCATCGCACTCCAGCGGAAGAAAGTGTTTCAAAGATATCTTCGGGCAGAAGCGGGATGGAATCGAAGCGCGCGCCGAGAGCATCTTCGATGGCGTTGGCGATCGCGGGGGCGGGACCATCCATGGGAAGTTCGCCTATGCCTTTCGCGCCATATGCGCCGTGAACATTGCCCAACTCTTCAAAGAAGACGCGAATCTCGGGCAGGTCGGCGGAGGTTGGCATTATGTAATTTGTCATCTGACCGTTCTGCATGCGCCCATTTTGCCAGACAACTTTTTCGTAGAGAGCAAGGCCGATGCCTTGCGCGACGCCGCCGATGATTTGGCCTTTCGCAAGGATGGGATGGAGAACTTTTCCGACCTCTTGGAGCGCGACAAAATCTTTCACGGTCGCGATGTAGGTGGAGAGGTCCACGGCAACCTCCGCAACGTAAACTGCCCAGGCAAAGGTGGCGTAGGCCTCGCCGCGATATTTTTCATCATCCCAGAAAACACCTGGGGGCGGGTCATAGCGGGCGATCGAACGGAGTTGGCCGTGGGTGGCGATATGATTTTTGCAGGCGGCGCGAAATTCTTCGCGCGAGTACGCATCGCCTAGCATGCCGCTGGCGATGAGTGTTTGCTTCAGTCCAATCGCTGCCGACCGAACCAGGTTTCCGACGACCATGGCTGTGCGCGAGGCTACGGTGGGACCGCTGTTTGGAACCTGACTGGTATCCGGCTGAGCAATGTGAACATCGTCGTAGGGTAAGTTGAGAGCTTCGGCTGCAATTTGGCAGAGGACAGTGTTGGTTCCCTGACCGAACTCGGTGCTGGAGACGAGGACTCGCACGGTGCCGTCGGCGCAGCCTTCTATGCCTACAACGGACGCCAGATAGCGCTCGCCGGAACCAGTGAAGCCAGCGCCGTGGAGAAATGTCGCTAGGCCGATTCCCTTTTTGATTGGGCTGGTTTGGTTTTCTTGTGCGAACTTTGCTTTCTTGGCTTGGTAGTCGGAGAGTTCTAAGGCGCGATCTAGCAAATGGCCGAGGTCGATTTCTTCGCGGATAGTTTGTTCGGTGGTGGTGGTTTGGCAGGGCTTGAGAAAATTTCGGCGGCGAATTTCTATGGGAGAGAGGCCGACGGTTTGCGCGATGCGGTCCATGTGGCGCTCCACGGCGAAGAGACTTTGCGGGGCTCCGAAGCCTCGAAAAGCGCCGTGGGGCGGCATGTTGGTGGCGACGGCCTTTCCGCGAATGCGAACGCTCGGCCAGTAGTAGGGACCGCCGGCATGGATCGTGCCGCGCGATAGGACTACGGAAGACAAGGTCGCGTAAGCGCCGCCGTCGATGGTGAAGTCGATTTCTCCGCCGAGGATTTTGCCGTCTTTGCTCACTGCGGTGCGGTGACGGGTGCGCGAGGGATGGCGCTTGGTGGTTGCCGTCATATCCTCGGTGCGGTCATAGATTATTTTCACGGGGCGTCCGGACTTCATGGCCAGGAGCGCGGCGTGACCTGCGATGATCGAAGGGTAATCCTCTTTGCCGCCGAAAGCGCCGCCGGTTTCCATCTGTACGACTCGAACTTTGTCCTCTTTTAGGGCGCACAACGCCATCAGCGCTTTGTGCACGTAGTAAGGACATTGCAGCGAACCCCAGACGGTGATTCCCTGCTCCGGGTCGAAGGCTGCGATGACGCCGTTATTCTCGATGTAGAGCTGCTCTTGCGCGCCGGTGGTGTATTCACCTTCGACGATGTAGTCGGCGTTTGACCAGACGCTGTCGACGTCTCCCTTTGAAATCAGGAAAGTTTTGAAGGTGTTGTCGGTGCCCCAAATGATTTGCTCGCGGCGTTCGCTTTCTTCCATAGTGAAAATCGCGGGGAGGGGGTCGTATTCGATCGCTACGGCGTCTACTGCCTTGCGCAGGAGATGCGGGTCGGCGTGGGCCAGGAGGAGGATCGGCTCTTCGGGATGATTGACTTTTCCGTTGGCGAGGCACGGTTGGTCGTCGCCGATAAGGGCAATGCAGTTTTTGCCGGGGATGTCTTTCGCGGTGACGATTACGAATTCGCTCCAGTCGAGTTGTGGAGCGAAAGAAATTTTCTTGATGATGCCGCGCGGGACCTGGCTGCGGACGGTGGCTCCGTAGAGCATTCCGGGCAAGGTCATGTCGTCGATGTAGCGCGCCGCGCCGGTGACTTTGTCGCGGCCTTCCTTGCGCGGGACCGACTTGCCGATGATGTGCTCTTGCGTCATGCAATCACCATACCTAGACTGTTATTCCGAGCGAGATGGATATCCTGCAGTTTGTGGCAAACTCCAGATCCCTCGCTTTGCTCGGGATGACAATTCTTTTACAACGAACTAATCTCTCGACCTTTGGGTTCCCCGTAAAAAACGCCGTCGCTGAATACGAGTTGGCCACGTAGATACGTCGCTCTCACTACGCCGCGCAATTTTTTTCCCAAGTAAGGCGATATGGGATAACGATAATACAGGCGATCTTGGGCGACTACGAATTCGGCTTCGGGATCGAATATCACGAAGTCGGCATCGCATCCTTCGGCGATGCGGCCTTTGTGGGCGGCGCATCCGGCCAGGTGCGCGGGGGCTGACGCCATCCAGCGCGTTATGTCGGCCAAGGTGAGCCCACGCTTGTTTGCTTCAGTCCACACTATCGGAAGCGCCAGCGAGAGGCTGGCGATGCCTCCCCAGGCGGTTTGGAAGCTGCCTTCTTCGAGTTTCTTCATGGCGGGCGGACAGGGCGAATGGTCGGTGGCTACGAGATCGATGATTCCGCCTTTTAGACCTTGCCATAATTTCTCGCGATTTTCGCGCGAGCGGATGGGCGGGGCGCACTTGCATAATGTGGCGCCATCGGGAATTTCTTCGGCGCAGAAATATAGATAGTGCGGGCAGGTTTCGACGGTGACGGGAAGGCCTGCCGCCTTTGCGGCGCACAATTCTGGAAGCGCGTCGCTCGCTGAGAGATGAACGATGTGGAGGCGGAATTTATATTCGCGGCAAAGGGAGAGCAGGAGGCGGATCGCGGAGAGTTCTGCTTCTTCTGGGCGCGATTGGAGATAGGTTGAATAGCGCGTCCAATCGGCGCGTTCGGTTTGCAGACGCCGCGTCGCTTCATCGATAGGGGCGGAAAGTTCTGCGTGAACCAGCAGCGGCAGTCCGGTTCGGGCTACATGAGGGAGAGCGGCGCGATGCTCTTGCTCGGTGACCATGGTGAAGCCGTCGATTCCGGGATGAACTAGAAAACATTTGAAGCCGGGAACACCGGCGGCGGCTAGCGGTTCGATGTCGGCTTGATTGTCGCTGACTACGCCGCCCCAGGCTAGCCAGTCGACGCGGCATTTTCCTTGCGCGGCTTCGCGCTTGGCTGCGAGCGCGGCGACCGTGGCGGTTGGAGGCAGGCAGTTGAGCGGCATGTCTACCAGCGTGGTGTACCCTCCGGCTGCCGCAGCGCGCGTGGCGGTTTCGAAACCTTCCCACTCGGTGCGTCCGGGCTCATTGATGTGGACATGGGAATCGACCAGGCCGGGGAGAATTACGGAGTTGCCGAAGTCGAGAACTTCGAAGTGTGGCGGGATTTTTTCGGGGGGAAGTTCTTCGGCTGAAATCAGGCCGCTGATTTTTCCTTCGCGCGCTTTTTCGTTGCGAACCAGGACGGCTCCGGAGCGGATTCCGTCGGGGGTCACGATGCGGCGCGAAAGGAATGCTTGGCCGTCCATGCCCGAGGCTATCGCGGGTCCCGGGGATTTTCAAGGATGGGGATCGTCGCTCGCTTTTCGTCGATCGCCTTTCGTCGTTCGTCGATCGTCGTTCGCTGTTCGCGAATCATAATTCGACGGCAAAGAATGGAAGGCATCCGCGATGCGCGAATAGCGAACGACGAAGAGCGAGAAAGAGTTTGCGTATTTCTGGGCTGCGCTTATACTTCCTTTCTTGACCGGCGGCTGCGAAAGAGTCCATGACGACCGATTTGCGCGCGGAGGCACGGGCAGGTAAGTTCGGCGTGCTCTTGACGACTACGCAATGACGCAACCAATCCACATGGACCGCACTTTCATGGCTCGCGCCATTCAACTCTCGCTCGAAAATGTGCGCTCGGGGAGTGGCGGGCCGTTTGGCTGCGTGGTCGTCAGAGAAGATAAAGTCGTTGCCGAGGGCGTGAATCGCGTTACGGCGACGAACGATCCTACGGCGCATGCCGAGATGCTGGCGATACGGCAGGCTTGCCAGAAGCTTGGCTGCTTCGAGTTGCGCGGCTGCGATCTTTACACCTCCTGCGAACCTTGCCCGATGTGCCTGGGCGCGATTTACTGGGCTCGGATTGAGAAAGTTTACTTTGGCAATCTTGCCGAGGACGCCGCCCGGATTGGGTTTGACGATTCCGCAATTTACGCCGAGATCACACAGCCGCATGCACAACGCAAAATTCCCTTGATTCCGATGATGCGCGAGGAGGCGCTCGCGGCGTTTCGGGCGTGGCAGGAACATCCGGGCAAGATTCGTTATTGACTCGAGGTTCTCAGTTCCCGGTTCTCTGTTCTCTGTTCTCAGAATCGGAGTATTTGCTCATCTTTCGCTTCACCAGCGTTCAGTGAAAACTAAAAAAGAGCTGGAGGACAGTTTTTGATCGATCGTTATTTCAAGCTTACCGAAAATAAAACCACGATTAAGCAAGAGATGCTGGGCGGGCTCACTACGTTTGTGACCATGGCCTACATCATTGTGGTGAACCCGCAGATTCTGGCGCAGGCGGGGATGCCGGCTGAGGGCGTGGTGTTTGCTACCTGCATCTCGGCGGCGGCGGCGACACTGGTGATGGGGCTTTATGCGAACTATCCGATCGCGCTGGCGCCGGGAATGTCGTTGAATGCGTACTTCACTTATGCAGTTTGCCTCAGCATGCATGTTCCGTGGCAGACGGCGCTGGCGGTGGTTTTCTTTTCTGGCGTGGTCTTTCTTCTGTTAACCGTGACGCGGGTGCGCGAGCAGATTGTCAATGGCATGCCCGATTGTTTGAAGCATTCGACGGCTACGGGTATTGGGATGTTTATTGCATTTGTCGGATTGCGCAATGCCAAGCTGGTGGTAGCGAATCCGGCTACGTTTGTAGGGCTGGGAAGTTTTTCCGACAAGGAGGTGCAGACGGCTTGTTTCGGGCTCGCTTTGACTCTGGTGCTGATGGCGCGGAAGATCAATGGCGGAATTTTGATTGGGATTTTTGGAACTACGCTGGTGGGAATTCTGCGGGGCATTTCCCATTGGCCGGCCGCGTTGGTTTCTTGGCCGCATCCATCTTCTACCTTTCTTAAGCTGGACTTTCGCGGGGCGATTCATCTTGGCTTTCTGGAAATTGTGTTTGCATTTTTGTTTGTCGATCTTTTCGACAATGTGGGCACGCTTGTGGGCGTTTGCGAGCAGGGCGGATTTATTAAGGATGGGAAGATTCCTCGGGTGGGACGGGCCCTGGTGTCGGATGCTGTGGGCACGCTGTTTGGCTCGTTGACGGGGACGTCGACGGTGACCAGTTACATCGAAAGCGTGGCGGGCGTGGCGGCCGGCGCGCGCACTGGATTGAGCAATGTGGCGGTCGCGGGTCTGTTTTTGATCGCTACTTTCTGTTCGCCTCTGGCTACCGCGATTCCGGCTTATGCTACGGCGCCGGCGTTGATTCTGGTGGGCGCGCTGATGACGCAATCGATTTCGCATATCGAGTGGAGCGAGTTCAGCGAGGCGGTTCCGGCGTTTATTACGATGCTGGCTACGCCGTTGACTTTCAGCATTGCCACTGGGATCAGTCTCGGTTTGATTGCGTATACGGTGGTGAAGATCGCGGCGGGCAAGATTCGCGAGATTACTGTGCTCATATGGATTCTTACAGCGCTGTTTATCCTGCGTTATGTCTACCTCGCGGTTGCGTAGGTGCGAGTTGTACTCCTAAGATGTTGTGACAATAAGGCTTCTCGCGGCATCTCTTAGAAAGGGCGCAAAGGCCTGCCCACTCGCTACAATAGATAAATATGACGAGTTTGCCACTCCCGCTCGCCGCCTTCGTCGCGGGGCTGTTCTCGTTCCTGTCGCCCTGCGTGCTTCCGCTCGTGCCCGGATACGCTTCCCTGATCTCCGGCGTAGGCATCGAGCAACTGAAAACGAAAGAAGGGCAGCTCTTCCGCAAAGTGATGCTCAATTCGGCCGCGTTCATTATCGGCTTCAGCATCGTATTCATCACGCTGGGCGCGATCTCGACGGAAGTGGGCCAGGTGTTGGCGCAATATAAGTCGCTGCTGGCGCGGATTGCGGGAGTGGTCATCATTCTTTTCGGACTGCACCTTACGGGTATTTTTCAGATCAAGGCGCTGCTGGCCGACACGCGACTGCATGGGCTCAAGGGCAGCCCTTCGGCGTGGGGCGCGTTTGTGATTGGATTCGCGTTCGCGTTTGGATGGACTCCTTGCGTCGGCCCGATCCTAGCGGTTGTGCTCGGATTCGCCGCGGCTCAGGATACGGTGTGGAAGGGAATTTTCTTGCTGGCAATTTACTCGGCTGGGTTGGCAGTGCCTTTCCTGCTGACTTCGCTCCTTATGGAGCGCTTTCTAAAGTTCTACAACCGCTTCAAGTTCCACATGCACGCCCTGGAAGTGGTGAGCGGAGGATTGATGATTGCATTGGGAATTTTGCTGGTGATGGGGCGGTTTGCGCTGATTTCGGGGTATTTTTCGTTCTTGAATCGCTTTGCGCTGTAAGTGAACTGCAGGTCCCTTGCTTCCCCACCCCAACGCGCCAAAAGCGGGCGCGCTGGGGGCCCCGGTATGCTCGGGATGACAAGCCTTTAAGGGATGGGTAGTTGTTTGAGGTTATTTATGAAAAGAAATCCACTGATTTTGTTTTTTATTGCCGCCATTGTTGCGGCCATGTTGTTCGCTGGGCTGCGCGTGGCGCGCAATAATCGCGCGGGCAATTCTGGCAAGGGGCAACTGATCGGGAGCGTGGCTCCTGACTTTGACCTGCAGACCCTCGATGGCAAGGATGTGAAGTTGTCGGATCTGCGCGGCAAGGCGGTGCTGCTGAATTTCTGGGCGACTTATTGCGGACCGTGCAAGGTCGAGATGCCATGGTTTGTCGAATTGCAAAAAGAGTATGGACCGCAGGGATTCCAGATTATTGGCGTGGCCATGGATGACGCCAGCACGGAGGATATCGCGAAATTCGCGAAGGATATGGGCGTTAATTATCCGATACTGCTGGGGAAGGAATCGGTGGGCGAGAGTTATGGCGGGGTGAGTGTGCTGCCGACTACATTTTTTGTGGATCGCGACGGGAAGCTGATTGCCCGCGAATTTGGCTTGCAGAGCCGCAGCGTCTTTGTCGATCACATCAAAAAGGCACTCAGCCAGGGGCAGGCGGTACAGGCTCGTAGGTAACTACGTGGGCTTGCTAATTTGGGGTACTCTGGAACTGAGTTACTCTGCCTCATGAAAATTCTTCTTGCGAGCGCGCTCTGTGTGTTGTCCGCGTGGGCTTCGGCCCAGGAAAACCTCGGCCCGCAAACTTCGGTCGTGAAGATGGCGCCAGTTCAGACTGTGACGGCTGTGCAGGGCAAGCCGGCTACGGTTTCGCTGATATTTCGCGTGGCTAACGGTTATCACATCAATTCCAACCAGCCGAAGGCGGAGTTTCTGATTCCGACGGTGCTTAAGGTGGAAGCCACCACGGATATCGTGATTGGAAAGACTACTTATCCTGAGGGCAAGGATATGAGCTTTGCGTTCGCTCCCGATGAGAAGCTCAATGTTTATACCGGAGACTTCAAGGTCGATGTTCTGGTGCGCCCGCTGATGTCAGTGCAGACCGGGAAATATATCGTTCGCGGAACCCTTAAATATCAGGCTTGCGATAATCAGGCGTGCTACCCGCCGAAACAACTGCCGGTTAGTTTTGACGTGAAAATCGCGAAGGCTGCGGCCGCGCCACACAAAAATCCTGCACAAAGCCCGGACGTGCACCGCTAGCCGCGTTCTCAGAGGGCATTTTCAAAGAACAACCGAACGCGCGTGATCGAGCTGACGCGTGAGCGTGTCGATTTTCGCTTCCAGCACGTGGCGGATGGAGAGCATCCCCAGCAAGCGGCCGTCGTCATCGACGATGGGCAAATGGCGGTAGTGGCGCTCGACCATGGTGGCCAACGCTTCGGCGGCGGTGGTGGCGCGGGTCGCCATCTCGACGGGCGTGGTCATCACCTCGCGGATCGAGGTTTTGCGCGGGTCGCGTTCGCCGAGAGAGAACCGGCGCAGAACATCACGCTCGGTGAAGATCCCGGCTACGCGATGGTTTTCGTCGATCACCGCGACTGCGCCTACGTGACGATCCAACATGGTCTTGATCGCCCGCTCGGCGGTCGCTTCGACTGGAACGGAAGCCGCTTCTGGGTCACACATTTCGAGAATATTCATACTCACCTCTTCGTTCACTTCTTTACTCACCTCTTTATTCATCGCTTGGCTGCCAGATCGTTCTTGAACAGCTTGCCATCTTTCATAACGAAGCCGACATTTTCGAGAACCTTGACATCGGTCAGAGGATCGCCTGAGACGGCGACGACGTCGGCATAGGCTCCGGGAGCAATCACGCCCAGCTTTCCTTTCATGTCGAGGAGTTCGGCGGCGCGGGAGGTTGCGCTCTGGATGGCTTGCATTGGGGTCATACCGAATTCGACCATGCGCGGAAATTCCTGCGCGATGGGCTCGGTCCATGGGATGCCGCCCATGTCGGTGCCGAAGGCAATTTTTACTCCGGCTTTTACGGCTTTGCGGAATGACACTTCGTGTTCGGAGGCGCGCTTGCGATCGCGCTGGCCTTCGGGAGTATCGGCCGGAGCCCAGTCGGTGTAGTAGACGCTCAGCGTCGGGCAGAGCCATGTGCCCTGGCGAAGCATCTGGGCGATCTGCGCGTCGGTCAATTGCAGTCCGTGTTCGATCGAATCGCAGCCTCCGTCGAGCGCGCGCTGCATGCCTTCTCCGCCGTAAGAGTGGCAAGCCACTTTTTTCCCCCAGCCATGGGTTTCATCGACAATTGCGCGCAATTCTTCAACGGTGAGGGTGGGCTGCGATACCAGCTCGCCGTTCTTACCTACCCATGAGCGGTGGGTCATGTAGACCTTGATCCAGTCAGCGCCATGGTCGAGTTGCTCGCGGGCAGCCTTGCGGGCTTCGATGGGGCCGTCGATGATCTGGACTCCTTTGGGCACTTCGATCTCGGGCGCGTAGCCCTCGAGCGGATATCCGCCGGTGGTGGAGATGGCGCGCGTCGCGACGAACAAGCGCGGACCGGGAATGTATCCACCTTCAATGGCCATTTTGATGCCAACGTCGCCGTAGCCCGCACCTTCAGTCTCCACGTCGCGCAAGGTGGTGAATCCCTGTTCGAGTGCGCGCCGGACGGAGACGGTGGCTCTCGCCGCGCGGTAGGCCAAGGGATATTTAAGCAGCTGAATGTCGTATCCGCCCTCGGCCGGGTCTTCGCCCTGGAGAAAAATGTGGGTGTGGGCGTCGATCAATCCGGGGAGCACAGTGGCTTGTGAGAGGTCGATGAAGTTCGCTCCGGGAGGAAGGCTTGACGGAGCGCCGGCGGGACCGGCGTCGGCGATGTCACTGATGGTATTTCCGTGGATGGTGATGATTACGTTATGGCGGGGCGAGGCGGACACGCCATCAATCAAGACGCCGGCGCGGATGACGGTCAGGGTCGCCGGCGCGGGGGTATTTTTTTGGGCGGCGGCGGCAGGAACGAGCCAGGAAAAACTCAGCAGAATAATTGGCAGAATAGGGGAGCGCTTCACCGCAACCTCCGGAAAGGGTGGATTGTACTCCTCGGGGAAAAGCTTGCCCGATAAAATTTCGCGGAGATTAGGAACGGGCGAGATTGGGGCGGCGCGCGATACGAAGAACAAAGCCGGTGGGAGCGGGCGAAGGACGATCAGGGTTGCTGTTGGCTCCGAAAACCAGCGATGCGCCGGCGCCTTCGAGTAAGCGGCTGGCAATGGCCAATCGCGCTCGGCGCAAGGCGGCGAGGGATGCGGGAACGGCGGTGGGCGTACTCGGTCGGGACGGTTGAATTGCAGGCTTTTGAAAATTCGGATCGCGACTGCCAGGTTCGCATTCGGCGCGCAGCACGGCCCCGGCAGGACCTTCTCCTAAGAGAAGCGTGACTTTTGTGCCCGCCGGCTGCGCTTCGATCAAGGAGGCAATGAGATACTGCAGAGCCAGCTTGAGACGCGCTTCAGGCAAGAGCAGGACGGCGGTGCACTTGCCGACGAGGCGCAAGCGCACTCCGCGCACCGCTGCGATTGAGGATAATTCCTCGACCACGCTGTTCAAAGCGGGCGCCACGCCGGACGGGTGGGCTTGTGGGCCAGGTTGTTCGGCTTCGAGGTACTCCCTCATCAGCTGAATCATGCCGATAACTTTTTCGATTTGCTGAAGGGCTACGCCAACACTTTCATGCTGTTGTTCGACGGCCTCTTCAATCGTGAGTTCGCGCGGGAAGTCGAGAGAAAGTTCGAGCGAACAGCGCAAGCTGGTGAGTGGCTGGCTTAAAGAATGAAGCAGTTCACCGAGAACGTTGGGCCTGGGCGGCGTTTCCTGAAATAGATGCGAAGTTGTGCTCATGCCGATGTTCCTTCGGGGCTCATCTGATAGCCGACGCCGCGGACGGTGTGAATGAGGCAGGGGGAAAAGCCATCGTCGACTTTGCGGCGCAGGTAGTTGATGTAGACATCGACTACATTCGTCGTCGAATCAAAGGTCAGATTCCAGACGTGCTCGATAATCATGGCGCGGGTCAGGCGGCGGCCGGCATTGCGCATGAGGTATTCGAGCAAGGCAAATTCCTTGGTGGTGAGTTCGATGTGACGGCCGGCGCGCGCCACCTTGCGTTCGACGCGATCGAGAGAAAGATCGCGGACGGTGAGAATGGACTCGGAAGGTAAATGGCTGCGCCGCAGCAAGGCGCGGGCGCGGGCGGAGAGTTCGAGATAGGAAAATGGTTTTACGAGATAGTCATCGGCGCCCGAATCGAGGCACTGGACGCGGTCTTCGATGCGGCTACGGGCGGTGAGAATCATTACCGGCAAGTTCGCTTTTTTCTGGCGCAGACTTTTCAGGAGTGACAAACCGTCGAGGCCGGGCAAGTTCAGGTCGAGGACGACCAGATCGTAGTCAAACTCCATGGCCATGGAACGGCCTTGATTGCCTTCGCTCGCAATATCCACGGCATGATGCTCGGCTTCCAGCCCCTTCCGGATGAAGCTGGAGAGTGCGGCGTCGTCTTCTACGATGAGGATTCTCATGAAAGTTTCTTAGGTAGGGCGGATTTGAAACCGATTCTTATTCTCGGCGGAGTTTGTCCGGCGCACAAGATAACCCGACCGTACGAATGGACGTATTTATATGGAAGAGAGAATTGCGAGTTATTTGAATGGTGAGATTCTTCCTTTTTCGGTGCTTCGCTAATGCGCAGATTTTCCCCTCGTCGAGAAAGATCAAAATCTTAACCACAGAGGACACAGAGGACACAAAGGTCGAGCTGAGGACACAGAGGTTGTGTCGGAATTGCTAGTGTTCTACGCGCCCAGCGACGAGCGGATCGCATCGACGATCGACTCCGCCAGACGATCCATCTGTTCTTTTGATTCTGCTTCGATCATGACACGCGCTAGAGCTTCGGTGCCGGAGTAACGTACGACTACGCGGCCATTGCCATCGAGTTCGCGTTGGGCCGCGGCAATCGCAGATTGAACGGGAGGAATTTCGGCGAAGGGAGTTTTGTTTTTGACGCGGACGTTGCGAATGGTCTGCGGAAAGACTTTCAGATCTCCGACTAGATCGGCCAAGGGCTTGCCCGTACGGGCCATGATATCGAGCACGCGGAGCGCCGTTAGGAGGCCGTCGCCGGTGGTCGCGTCGCCATCGCGAAACAGGATGTGGCCAGACTGCTCGCCGCCTAGGGTAGCGCCGACGCGCTGCATTTCTTCGAGAACATATTTATCGCCTACGTTGGCGCGGAGCATTTGAATTCCCGATCGCTTGAGGGCCAGTTCCAATCCCATATTCGACATGGTCGTCGCCACTACGGTCGAATTGGCGAGCACGCCGCGTGACTGCATTTCGCGCGCCGCCAACAGCAGAACGGCATCTCCGTTGACCACGCGTCCGCTGGCATCGGAGAAAAGAGCGCGGTCGGCATCGCCATCGAAGGTGATGCCCAGATCGAAGCGTCCCTGCTCGCCGGCGACAACCTGGCCGGCGGCGAGGCTGTCATAGACGTAGCGCGCGATTACTTCGGGATGCAGGGCGCCGCAATTTTCGTTGATGTTTTGGCCGTCGGGCGCAGCGTGCAGGAAAGTCGTGTTGATCTTGAGCGCGCGAAATAATTCCGGAGCTTCGGCCGCCGCCGCTCCATTGGCGCAATCGACCGCAATGCGAAGCGCGCTCAAGTCGATCGCGACGCTGCCCGCGAGCCAGCGAACGTAGGCGTGGCGCAATTTTTCGTCGCCGGGAAGGCTTGCAACCTCAGGCGTTGGATCGGGCGCTGAAATGGAACCCGACTGTAGCAGCGCGAAAATTTCTTTTTCAATCGCTAATTCGCGCGCGTCGGGCAACTTGTAGCCGTCGCCGGAGAAGACTTTGATTCCGTTGTCGGTCCACGGATTGTGGGAGGCCGAGATCACGACGCCGGCGTCGAATCCCTGGGAGCGCGCGAGGAAGGCGACTCCGGGCGTGGTAATGACTCCGGCGCTGCGGGTTTCCACGCCGACAGATGCCAGACCTTGCAGAAAGCGGTCGGCAATCCAGCGACTGGAGGCGCGCGTGTCCTGTCCAATCACTACTCGCGCCTTGTTATTTGTGCGTATTAGATTGTGGCCGAGCGCGCGGCCGATCCAATAGACGCTGTCACGGGTCAGGGGAAATTCGCCCGCAACGCCTCGAATTCCGTCGGTACCGAAGAGTTGTCTGATTTGAGTCATGAAGCGGTCGTTTGTCGTACGTCGTTGGTCGTTCGCGGTCCTCGCCAGTTCAAACTCAAACGACTATCGACCAACGACTGTCTTATTTTTTTTCTTGTCCCAATCCTTCCATGATAACCGTCACACGAATTGGAGTGTGATGCACGACCTGAATCAGAGGATCGGGGACATAGGCTTGGGTTACAAAAGTGGCTCGGGTCATGGCTCCGCTGACGTCTACGGGATCGGTGGTGGCGGCCTCGACGGCGTCGACGCGGCGGCGCGGCCCAGTAATCATGACATTGTTCGGATCGGCGACGACCTGGGCCACACGCATGCCTCTGGCAAAATTTCCGGTCACGCGCGGGCGAACCTCGACCATGCGAGTGGCGCGATTATCGAAGGAGAGATGAAACTGGCCGGGGATGATCTGCACCACTTCCAATTCCTGGGGGACGTGGACATGGCGGGCGGTCAGATCGAAAGTTTGTTCTCCGGGACGCACCTCGGCCAGATCGATTTCGGCACGCACCTCTTCGGGCTGAAGGCGATGAATCACGCGCTCCGGCCCGCGGATGCGAATCTGGGCTTCGGTGAAATTGGCGGAATCGATTTCGAGATTGTCCGGAAGATTGTGGAACTCGATGGGAACGTGCATTTCGACTTCGGCAATGGGATCGCGCGCCACTACCAGCCACAATCCGACGGCGAGCAGCAAAGAGACCACCTTGAGGCCGATATTGTGCACGAACGTTCGCTGGAAAAAGCTGCGCTGGACCAGGGCCACCATGGTCAGTCGTCCCTTCCGGCGTCTTGCCTGCGCGACATCTGTGAATTGGACGATTCCTCTTCGACGAAGCTTTCCTCCATCGCTCCGGGAAGAGTCGGCGCGGGCGCATAGCGGCGCAGAAGATTGCTGAGGCGTTCACGGAGGCGCTCGACGGTCAAGTCGCGTTCAATGCTGCCGGCCACGGCCACGCTGATGGTGCCTGTTTCCTCTGAAATGATGACTGCGACGGCGTCGGTTTCTTCGGTGATGCCGATTGCCGCGCGATGACGCGTGCCCAGTTGAGTGGAGAGGACGGGATTCATCGAGAGCGGGAGGAAGCACGCGGCGGCCGCAATGCGGTCGCGCTGCACGATTACGGCGCCATCGTGCAGCGGAGCGGAGGGGCGAAAGATCGTGGCCAGTAGATCGTAGGAGAGCCGGGCATCGAGGGCCACGCCGCTTTCGATGTAAGTGCGCAGACCGATTTCGCGCTCGATCACGATGAGCGCGCCGGTTTGGTTTTGCGAGAATAGATTGGCTGCCAAGACGATGTCGTCGTAAACGTCGGCCACCGAACTGCTGGAGCGCATCAACGAAATGCGGCTTCCAAGATTGGCAAGAGCGTGGCGGATCTCTGACTGGAAGACGACGATTAACGCGAAGACAACATAGGGCAGCATCGTGCTGAGGAGCCAGTTGAGCGTGCGCAACTCGCCCAGGCGCGCAAGATAAAAGGCCAGGCCGAGCGCAGCTACACCGACCAGCATCGGCGCCGCCCGCGTGCCGCGCACCAGCGCCAGAAACTGGTAGATCAGGATCGCGACCAGCACGATATCCAAGATCGAAATGACCGAGATCGCCGAGATGTGCGACCAGATCAGCGACGGCGTCACGCCACCCTCACGGTAGAAGTTGAACTGATTTCATTCTAATGCAGCGCACCTGATGCGGTGCGCCTAAGGCAAAACGGCTAACACAGTTAGCTGGATTCCGGTTCGTTGCCCTCGGTTGCGGTGACGCGGGCGCGAATTTTTCCCCGGGCCAGGCGGGCTGACACTTCTTCACCGGCGGTGACGTTCGCGGCATCCTTTACGAGCTGGCCTTTTGCGTCGAAGACAAGGGCGTATCCGCGATTCAGAATGGCTACTGGCGAAAGCGCTTCGAGGCTGGCGGTCTGGCGATCGAGGGCTCCGCGGAGTTCGAGCAATCGCGTGCGGGTCGCGGCGGCGAGGTTGGCCACTTGCGCGTCCAATCCTTGCCGGACGGCCGCCAGACGCCGTCGCGCGTCATAGTGGCGGACGGCGGAGATGGTGCTCTCACAACGGCGGTGAAATCGATCCAAGAGCTGGCGTTCTGCTTTCTCCAGGCGAAAACGCCGTTCGTCGAGTTTTTGCTGGCGGCGGTGGATGCCATCCATCATGCGGGCGAATGCGCCGTGTTGCGCACGTTCGGTTAGGTCCTGACGGGCGATCAACAGGCGATAGCGTACGCCGCGCTCCAACCTGCGGTACAAATCTTCGGCCTGCGCTTCGATCTCCTGGCGCGAGCGGATGACGAGTTCTGCTGCGGCTGACGGGGTGGGGGCGCGCAGATCGGCGACAAAATCAATGATGGTGAAATCCGTCTCGTGGCCGATGGCCGAGATCACGGGAAGCTTTGAATTCGCGACCGCACGAGCAAGGCCCTCATGATTGAAGCAAGCAAGGTCTTCGACCGAGCCTCCGCCGCGGGCGATGATGACGACTTCGACGGCGCTGCGGCCGCCTATCGCTTGATTGAAATGGCGCAATCCGGCGATTACGTCACTGGGCGCGGCGTCTCCCTGGACCTGCGCGGGATAGATGAGCACATTGGCGGAGTGATGGCGGCGGGCCAGAACGTTCAGGATGTCGCGCAGGGCGGCTCCCTGGGGCGAGGTGATTAGGCCGATTCTTTGCGGCAGGGGCGGGATCGGCTTCTTTCTTGAGGCTTCGAATAATCCTTCGGCTTGCAACCGCGCTTTCAGTTGTTCGAAGGCTAGTTGTAGAGCGCCGGCGCCCTTTGGTTCCATGAATTCGGCGGAGATCTGGAGCTCGCCGCGATCTTCGTAGACGGTGATGCGTCCGCGGACGGTGACGTGGAGCCCGTTTTCCGGGCGGAAGCGCAGGAGCTTAGCGCTCGAACGAAACATCACCACGCGAATCTGCGAACTCTCTTCTTTGAGCGTGAAATACAAATGGCCGGAGTCAGGAATTCGAAGATTGGAGATTTCGCCTTCGACCCAACAGTCCGAATATTCACGCTCGATGTGGGAGCGAACGGCGGAGACGAGGGCGCGGACGGTCCAGACACGACGCTCGGGAGGGCGGAATTGGAAGCCGAGTTGGTCGGACATGGCCATGGATTTTCAGTTCTGACCGTTCAGTTTACCTTGGCGCACAAATGGATAGTTGGCAGCATGAAAGTGATCGATTCGGCATTCTGGTTGCGCAGGCGAAACGCATAGGTCCTTCGCTTCGCCAAGGATGACAATAAGGATGTAGCGCAAGCTCGCGACCAAGGCTCTAACGTTTGAGTCTCTGAATCAAGTAGAGAATAATCGAAAGGACAATGCTGACCAGGATCGAACTGGCGAGCGGAAAATAGAAAGTCGTGTTTTTGCCTTTGTAGAGAATGTCTCCCGGCAGCCGGCCTAGCGGCAGGGCGGTTCGCCCGACGAGCAAGACGATTCCTCCGATTACTATCAGGGCTATGCCGAGGAGCACGAGCATTCGTCCCATTTCCGCCATGCTTCGAGTTTAACTCCGCTGGCAGGCGTAGAACGTTGGCTCTCGGAGTCCCATTGATTTGAGGAGCGGATGTATTCTGAATTCCGCCGCAAATCTGACTGATGACAATCCTTGAGACCTCACGCCTCAGACTGCGCGAATTCACTCCGCAAGATGCGGACGCGCTGGCGCTGATCCTCTCCGATCCGGATGCCATGCGCTACTATCCTGCTACCCACGATCGTGCTGGCGTGGGCAATGGATTGAACGCAACCGGCAGCGCTACCGGGAGGATGGTGTCGGACTTTGGGCTATGGAGTTAACCGAGACGGCGGAAGTGATTGGCGATTGTGGGATCGTCCTGCAGCAGATTGAAGGGGAACGCCTCTACGAAATCGGGTACCACTTGCGGCGCGACTTCTGGGGACGCGGGCTGGCTACCGAGGCGGCGGTCGCTTGCCGCGATTGGGGCTTCGCGCATCTGAAAGCGGAGCGGCTGATTTCGTTGATTCGTCCGGAGAATTTGCCTTCGCGGCGAGTGGCTGAGC
>JBEKXO010000046.1:0-26067 GCA_049511995.1 Terriglobales bacterium | reverse complement strand
CCGATCACGTCGAGACGAAAGCCGGCTGAGCCGACAAAGCCCACAGCCAGCGTACATCCGAGTACGGCCAACCCTACGGCCGCGATTCTCTGCACGGATGGGCGCCGCGCCGTGCGAACCGCGGTATAAACCAGCACCCAGACTGGCGCTGTGTATTGCAAAATAATCGCGGTCGCTACGTTCGTCCGTTGAATGGCCAGGTAGTAGAGATAGTTCGATGCGGCCACGCCGAGAACGCCCAGCAGGAAAAACCGCACGAGATCGCGGCCCGGAACGCGCAGGGCGGACGCTCCTCTACGCACCAGCAGCACGGGCAACAACACCGCCAGTGATAGCGTTGCCCGGCTCTGCGACAGGATCAGCGGATCGATTTTTTTTAGAGGATCGCCCAGCGAAATGCCGGCCAGCGAATGGCCGGTGAAGGCGGCGCGACCCAGGGTTGCGGAAATTCCCCACAGAAAAGCGGCGCTCGCGATGTAGAAATATCCTCGCAGCGGATGCGCTTCAGGCGGATGTGCTTCCGTCCGATGAATCGCGCGCTCACGGCCATTCTTCACGCAACATGCTCGATGGTGTAAGTGATCGTCGCCGTCTTCGCAAGCATGGCGGACACGGAGCAATACTTTTCTTTTGAAAGCCGCACCGCATCTTCCATGGCTTTCTTCGACACCTGTCCGCTGACGACGTAAGTCAGGTGAATCGATGTATAGACGGCCGGATAGCCATCGGCTCGATCGGCTGCCGCCCGCACCTCAAGACCGGTAAACGGCTCGCGCTTTTTGCGAAGAATTCCCACGACGTCCGATGCCGTGCAGCCACAGAGGGCAATCAGCACCAACTCCATCGGAGTATTGGCAGTCTTCTCTTTTGCCGTATCCATCACGAGAGAGTGACGCGAAGTTGCTGCCCCGATGTAGCGTTCGTTGTCCGTCCAGTTCACTGAAGCTTCAGTCATTTTTTCCTCTCGCGGTTGCGCTGTTCGTCGTTGGTCGTTCGTCGTTCGCAAACCTCGCAATATCTCCGCAAACGGCCAAAAGCGAACAGCGAATGGCGGCCTTTGCTTCTACCGGCGGTTATCCGTCACCGGCTCGGGATGAATCAGGACACGGAACAACTCTGGCGCATCGTGTTTGAATCGGATCTCGAGCGCGGTCTGCACATCATGCACGCGCGCCAGCGGCATATCGTCGGGCAGTGTGCAGTGGCAAGATACATAAAGCCGGGCGCGAACCTTCTTGAACTGAAACTCGTGTACGTCCATTACCTCGGGAAATTCTTTCACAATATTCTTGAGACGCTGTTCGAGTTCCGGTTCGCGAACTATTTCTTCTCCCCGCTCAATCGTCGCCGGCTCGCTTTCGATATGGGTGAGAATGGTGGCAATCTCGGGAATCTCGCTGCGCATCTCGGTTTCGAGGCGTGTAACTTCATCGTGCGCCTGCTTCATGCTGAGTTGCTCGTCGAGTTCGAGGTGCTGCTCCACATGCAATTGGCCGTTCAGGTCCTGCACGCTGACGTCGTGCACGTTGAAATTATGGCGCGTAGCCACGGCGCGGATGCGGTCAAAAATATTTTCGGAGCGCCGCGCTCGCGGAACCGAATGCACCATTACATCGGCCTCGGGCAAAATCTCGCGCACACGCGAAGTGACGGCGTCTGAAACCTGCTCTGAGCGCTGAAAGGTGAAGTTGCGTTCGAGACCTACTGAGACATCGGCGAAAAAGCGGTTTCCTGCTTTGCGGAAGCGGACCCGATCCACTTCCAATACGCCGTCGACGGTTCTGATGCGGTCGAGAATCTGGCTGCGGACGCCGACCGGCGCCGCGTCGAGGAGTGCGTCAATTGTTTTTCGCGCCAGCCGCCAACTGACAGAAACGACAACGCCGGCTACGAACAGCGCGGCGATCGGATCGGCCTGCCGCAGCCATTCCACGCGATAATTCCGTCCTATCCAAACCAGCGCCAGCCCGAGAATCACAACGCCGCTTGACCATATGTCGGTCGAGAAATGCAGTGCGTCGGCTTCCAGCGCCTGACTGTCGTATTTTGTCGCAATGCGGCCGAGAGCGCGTGAGCGCCACGCATCAACCGCGATCGACAGGAACATGACGAGGAATGCTGACACGCTCGGCTCGATTTCCACGCTGTGAAAAAACAGCCGCCGGATTGCCTCATAGACGATCCAGACGCAGGTCAACAGGAGAAGGCCGGTTTCGATGAAGGCGGAAAAGTTTTCGATCTTGCCATGTCCGTATGGATGGTCCGCATCGGCGGGCTTGTCGGAAACGCGCACGGAAAAAAAAGTTACGAGAGCGGCAATCAGATCCAAAGCGGAGTGCGCCGCCTCCGACAAAATGCCCAGTGAACCGGTGGCGATTCCGACGACAACTTTCAGGCTGGTGATCACCAGCGCCGCGAGCACGGAATTTCCCGCGACCGCACGCTTTTCGCGACGCATCGATTCGGAGGTGAATGCGGCTCGAGTTTCGGGCATCAAGGTCATTATCGCTGTGGATTCGCTTGCCGCCAACTCCTCGTTTTTATTGGCGGTGTACTAATTCAGTGTTCACCACGGAGTCACGGAGGCACGGAGAAACCCAACCCTCTGGGCAAAACCTTCGCTTTTTTTGCTTTTGAGGCTCAAGGTTTGCTCCGTGCCTCCGTGGTGAGAGAAGCGAGTTGAGACCCTGTCTTTCCTTGGCCATAGTTTATGAATGCTTCGCCGCTGTGCTAACGTTTCGAAAGTGGCCTCTAAGAAGCGCATCGCGGTGATCGCCGGCGACGGGATCGGAAAGGAAGTTATTCCGCCGGCTGTGAACGTCATGCAGGCGGTGGGCGCCGCGGTTGAAATGACTTCATTCGACTGGGGAGCCGACCGCTATCTCGCCGACAAAGTGACCGTCCCGTCTGACGGATTTGTCATGCTGGCGCGCGAATTCGACGCTATTCTGGTCGGCGCTTTTGGCGATCCGCGCGTGCCGTCGAACATTCACGCGAAAGAAATTCTGCTCGGCATGCGCTCGCAGATGGATCTCTACGCCAACGTACGCCCGGTGCGATTGATGGACGCGTCGCTATGTCCGCTCAAGAGCGTCGAGCCGAAAGACGTTGATTTCGTCGTGATTCGCGAAAATACCGAAGGCGTGTACGGCGATCTTGGAGGAGTCTTCAAGCGCGGCACGCCGGATGAGATTGCCATTCAGGAAGATATCAACACGCGCAAGGGTGTCGAGAGGATTGTTCGGTACGCGTTTGAGTATTGCGCGAGCAATAAGAAAATCGATGGCTCGCCTCGGCGGCGTGTGCTGATGTGCGATAAATCGAACGCGATGACGCACGCGGGTGGCTTGTGGCAGCGCGTGTTCAAAGAAGTTGCGGCGGAGTATCCGAAAATTGAAACGCAGCACATGTATGTCGACGCGCTTTGCCTGCAAATGGTGCGCGATCCGCGACCGTTCGATGTGATCGTGACCAACAATATGTTTGGCGACATCATCACTGATCTGGCGGCGGGATTGCAGGGTGGGCTGGGAATGGCGGCAAGCGCCAATCTGCATCCGGGAAGGACTTCAATGTTTGAGCCGGTGCATGGTTCGGCGCCGCCGATTGCGGGGAAAAATGTTGCGAATCCCTTTGGCGCGATTTTGACGGTGGCGATGATGCTGGGGAATCTGGGCATGGCTGGCGAGGCCAGGAAGATTGAGGCGGCTGTGCTCGAGGCGGTGCGGCATGGGAAAACAACCGCTGACATCGGCGGGGCGATGGGAACGCGCGAGGCGGGAGCCTGGGTGGCTGATAAGGTTAAAGGATGAAGAGAACGGCAACGCTCCGAAGATCGTTTTACGAATTCGCACTGTTCGCGTTCGTGATGAGTATGCTCTGGGCGCGCGCAGGAGCTGTGCCATCGCAGGACACGCCAGCACAGGACCAGCCTCCCGCGGGCGGGGGCGCCCGCTCTACGCAAGACACCGTTGTTTCGTCGAAAGAGGCGAAGGAACTATTTCGTTCAGTCGACGAGATTTTGCAATTTGCGAGCCAGGATACTGGCTTGCCGATCAAGCATGAAGTCAAGCGGAGGTTGACGAAGCGTAACGAGGTCCAGCATTACATCGAGAAGAGCATGAAGGACGATAAGGACGCGAAGCGGTTGGAGAGATCGTCGGCGGTGCTGAAAAAGTTTGGCCTGCTTCCGCGCGACTTCGACCTGTCCAAATTTCTGGTGACGATGCTGCGCGAACAGGTGGCGGGATATTACGACGTCAAAACGAAGACTGTGAATCTGCTGAATTGGGTCGACATTGAACAGCAGAAGCCGGTGCTGGCGCACGAATTAACCCACGCCCTCCAGGATCAATCTTTTGGGATAGAGAAATGGATGCGTGGATCGAAGGGCGACGAGGACGACAAGAAGAAACAGGATCCCAGCCCCGCCGATATCGAAGACGACGAAGAAAGCTCGGCGCGGCAGGCGGTGGTTGAAGGGCAGGCGATGGTGGTGCTGCTCGACTATTCGCTGGCGCCGACGGGGAAGACGCTGCTCGATTCACCGCAGGTTGTCGACGCGCTCAAGCAAGGCATGCTCGTGGGAACGGCCGATTCTCCCGCGTTTAGCAGCGCTCCGATTTTTCTGAAGGAGGAGTTGACGTTCCCCTATCGTTACGGCCTCGACTTTACCGCCGCGCTGCTGCAAGCGGGTGGAAAGGAACTGGCTTTTGCGGGCGCGTTCAAAGAGCCGCCAAAAACCACGCGCGAGATCATGGAGCCGGAGACGTACCTGGCCCATGAGAAGCTTGAGCCGATGAAGATCATCGACATGGACAAAGATTTCAAGGGCTACGATCCGTTTGATATCGGCGCGATGGGCGAGTTCGACGTAGACATTCTGGTGGAGCAGTACGCTGGGCGCGATGAGGCTACGGCGATCTATCCCGAGTGGCGCGGCGGATACTACTATGCTGGGCGGCCTAAAGGAAAGAAATCGGCGCCAATCGGTCTGTTTTACGTTTCTCGCTGGTCGAATTCGGCGAAGGCGGCGGAGTTCGCCGCGGTGTATGCAAAGTCGCTTGCGCAGCGCTATCGGAAGCGGCAAGCGCTCGGGCCGGACGGGAAAGCCGCGGACAGCGCGCCGCCCGTTGATTCGTGGCGAACCTTGCGCGGAACTCATGCTTGGCTGACCGAAGAAGGAGCGGTAGTGATCGACGTGCGCGGTGATACGGTGTTGATCAGTGAGAGTCTCGACGACGATACGACGAAGATGGCCGAGGACGATTTTTGGTCGCACGAAAAGCCGGTGGAAAAATCCGCACCCGCGCCCCAGTGAAATTTCGTCTTGTATAATCAGCAGTTCCGCAGTCAATTCTTAGCGGTTGGCCTTTCAGGAGCGCAATTGCAACAGGCAGAAATCGGCATTATCGGCGGCAGCGGTCTGTACCACATGCCGGGTTTTGAAGAAGTGCACGAGGTTGGCCAGCAGACTCCGTTTGGTGATCCTTCGGATGCGTATATTCTCGGCACGCTGGCGGGGCGCAAAGTGGCGTTTCTGGCGCGCCACGCGCGCGGTCACAGGATTCTGCCGAGTGAGTTAAATTTCCGCGCCAATATTTACGGCTTTAAACAGCTGGGAGTCGAGCGCATTATTTCGGTTTCGGCCGTCGGCTCGCTGAAAGAAGAACACAAGCCGCTCGATTTCGTGATTCCCGAACAATTTTTCGATCGCACTCGCCACCGTATTGACACTTTTTTTGGCGATGGGATCGTGGCGCACGTTGGATTTGGCGAGCCGGTGTGCGGCGAGATGACCAAGGTGCTTGAGCAAGCCTGTGGGCGTGCGGGCGTGACCGGAAAGCGGGGCGGGACGTACATCTGCATGGAGGGGCCGCAGTTTTCGACCAAGGCCGAGTCGAATGTTTATCGAAGCTGGGGCGCGGACGTGATTGGCATGACCAACCTGCAGGAAGCGAAGCTGGCGCGCGAAGCGGAAATTTGCTACGTCACCGTCGCCATGGTCACCGATTACGATTGCTGGCATCCGCATCATGATTCGGTGACGGTGGAGCAGATTGTTTCCGTGCTGGTGAAGAACGCTGAGAATGCTGCGAAGGTGGTGAAGGAAGCGGTATCCGCGATGCCGAAGACGCGCTCTTGCAAGTGCGGGTCGGCGATGGCGCATGCCATTCTGACCGAGCCGGCCAAAATACCGGCCGTGACGAAAGAGAAGTTGAAGTTGATAGTGGGGAAGTATTTGAAATAGTCGATCGTCGATGGTCGATCGTCGTTCGCAGAGCTAAGGTGCTTTTGTTCTTGCTCGCCAACGACCAGCGACTAAGGACCACCGGACCAACGACCACCGACAGATTCACGGAGACACATGAGCATTCTCGTAGTGGGTTCGGTAGCCTTCGACACCATCGCCACGCCTTCGGGACGAGTGAAAGACATTCTTGGAGGCGCCGCGACTTACTTCGCCTTGGCCGCTAGTTACTTCACCGAGGTGCGCATGGTTGCGGTCGTGGGCGATGATTTTACGGCCGAGAGCGAAGCCGTCCTAAAAAAGCGCGGCGTAGACACGCGTGGCATCGAGCGCATGCAGGGCAAGACTTTTCGCTGGGGCGGCCAATATCTCGACAACCTGAATGAGGCTAAAACCGATTTCACCGAACTGAACGTCTTCGAGAAATTTCAGCCGCGTATTCCGAAAGAATATGCGGACACGAAGTTTCTTTTCCTTGCCAATATTCATCCCTCGCTGCAAACCGCGGTGCGCCTGGAGATGGATGGTGTGCACCTGACCGGCGGCGACACCATGAATTTCTGGATCAAAGGCACGCCGAAGGAGTTGGCGGAAACGCTGAAACTGGTCAACGTTCTTCTCATCAATGACACCGAAACGAAAATGCTGGCGGGCGAAAAAAATCTTCTGCGGGCGGCCAACAAAGTCATCGCCATGGGCCCGAGCGCGCTGGTGGTGAAGCATGGCGAATACGGCGCGACCATCTTTTTTCGTGAGGGAGCGTTCGGCGTCGGCTCGCATCCTTTTCGCGCGCCCGCATTGCCCATCGATGAGGTAAAAGATCCCACTGGCGCCGGCGATTCTTTCGCCGGAGGTTTCATGGGCTACATCGCATCGCAGGGCGAGGTCAATCGGGAGGTATTAAAACGAGCGCTTTTTTACGGCGGCGTGATGGGGTCGTTCGCCGTCGAGCGCTTCGGAACCGAGCGCCTGCAAAATCTTACTCGCGAAGAGATTGACGAGCGTTTTCAGATATTCCGCGAATTGACACATCTCGAATAGGCCAGCCAACGTGATGACCGCCGCTCCTCCCGACCGTAGCGCGGCCCGCGTGGCCGGGGTAGCGTTTCTCGTTTCTCTGTTTTCCTTCCTGCACTACCTGCAACGTAGCGATCTTCTGCTCTATGGCGATGCAGTCGCGCACATCAACATTGCGCGGCGTGTTTTCGATTCGCAGACTCCCGGCCTGCTGCAACTGGGAACGGTATGGCTTCCGCTGCCTCATTTGCTGATGATTCCGTTCATTTATTCGACCGCAGTTTGGCAGAACGGTTCTGGCGGCTCGATCCCGTCGATGATCGCCTACGTATTTGGCGTCGTTGGGATGTTTCGTCTGGTGCGCGCTTCACTCGACGCCGATCCGCGCACGAAATCGGCGGCCAGCGTGGGCGCAGCGGCTGCTGCATTTGTCTACGGAGCCAATCCAAATCTGATTTATATGCAATCGACCGCCATGACCGAGTCGCTTTATCTGGCGCTCTTTGTCTGGTCGGTCGCATACTTCCTGGAATTTATTCGTACGCTGAAAGATCTGGATTCGACGACGACTCGTGCGTTGCCGCTGCGCGGTTCGCTCTTTCGTTGCGCAGGCTGTGTGGCGGCCGCAGAACTCACGCGTTACGATGGATGGTTTCTGGCCGCGGTGATGGGGACGGCAATTGTCGTCGTTGCGCTGCCTCATTGGCAAAATCAAGCGTTACGGCGAGCCGCGTTGGCGTTTCTAGCGATCATCGCCGCCGCGCCGACTTTGTGGCTTGCCTATAACCGAATTATCTATGGCAGCGCGCTCGATTTCGCAACCGGGCCGTACTCCGCCAAGGCAATTGAGCAACGCGTGGCGGCGCCGAATCCGGCGCTCCATAATACAGTGGTCGCCGCCATCTATTTTCTGAAATCGGCGCAACTGAACCTTGCCGATGGAAACTGGGGCCGTTTGTGGCTGGCGGCGGCCGTAATCGCTCTGGCCGTTGGGGCATGGAAATTACGCTCGCAATTAGCGGCGCTGCTGTTGCTGTGGGCACCGTTGCCGTTCTATGCGTTTTCCATCGCCTATGGTTCGGTGCCTCTGCATGTCTATACATGGTGGCCCTTCGCGATTTTCAACCAGCGTTACGGACTTCAGTTACTGCCAATGTTCGCTGTTTCGATCGGAGTGCTGACGGGTTCTGTCTATGTTTTTGCTGCGAGTAGAAAACACGGTTGGAAGCTGGTTTCGCTTTTTCTGGCGTTAATTGTGGTCAGCTACGCATTGGTGTGGAAGGCCGGACCGCAATGTTGGCAAGAGGCGCAGAAAAATTGGCGCATCCGAAACCCGTTGAACTCAGCCGTTGAGCGGGTTGTCACTCATTTCCCGCAAAATTCCCGCTTTCTAATGGATCTGGGCGAGCATGTCGGCATCATGGAGCAGGCGGGCATTCCGCTGCGCCACGTCATAAACCAGGATAATCACCGAGCGTGGAAACATCCGGTCGATTCGGAAGGCTTGTGGGAGCGCGCTCTCGCCGATCCCGCGCGCTACGTCGATTTTGTGATTGCCTTCGACGGCGATGCCGTGGACCAGGGAGTGAATAAAAGCGAGCTCACCGAGCTGACGGAAATTCATGCGACCGGACAACCGCACGCCCGCATCTACGCCACTCGCACCGCCCCGAATCAATCGCGTTAACCCCTCGCGGAAAGGCGCGTAAAAAGCGGCTGACGGCGGTGATAGAATCCGCTCGAAGCCTCGCGCCGCTATGAATTTATTCCGCGACGTTCCGCAACTGCTGCACAACGAATTAGGCGTCGTGCTCAGCTCGACCCTGGTGCGCCTGCTGCTGGCGGCGATTCTCGGCGGCATAATCGGGTTGGAGCGGCAGCTGCGCCACAAACCCGCGGGGCTGCGCACGAATATGTTCATCTGCTTCGGCGCGGCGATGTTTACGGTACTTTCGAAACAACTCGCGGGTGTGGAGTCGGACAGTGCCAGGATTGCGGCGCAGATCATTCCGGGCATCGGCTTCATCGGGGCCGGTTCGATTCTGCACGCGAAATCGTCCGTCACCGGCCTAACCACAGCGGCGACATTGTTCGTGGTGGCATCGGTCGGAATGGCCGCTGGCGGCGGGTTGTATTTGACAGCCATCTTCGCAACGGTCCTGATTTTGTGCGCGCTGGTTTTGCTGGGGCGAGCGGAAGCCGTGTACTCGCTCAAGATGTTTGCCACCAGCTACGAGGTTACGGGACGCAATGTGGATGGAATGTTGCGTGAGGTGAACCGCGTCCTCGACGCTGAGCAACTCACGATGCACAGCATACATATCGCCGACGCCGATCCGGATTTTCGCCTGGTGTTTTCGGTCGACGGTGAGCCTGATCAGCAGAACGTCTTCGCTATCAGACTGCACGAATCGAATGCATTCTCGACCGTAACCACGCTCGGATCGACCGAACACGAATGATTGCCTGCCCGCGTTGTTAGAATGAATTCCGACAAATGACCGAGCCTTCGAAGAATGAGCCGAGCGCGAGAATTCTTTTCACCAAAGCTTCGGCTTGCGGCAATGATTTCCTTTTGGTCGATGGAGCCTTCGCGACTGGCGATCTGGCCGCACTCACGCGCCGCATGTGCGATCGGCATTACGGAGTAGGTGCCGATGGCGTGGAGTGGCTGTTTGCGGATACCGAAGCTGATGTGAATGCACGTCTCATCAACGCCGATGGCTCGAACGCGGAAGTTTCAGGGAACGGAACGCGGTGCGTGGCGGCTGAGATCTATTCGCGAACCGGCAAAAAAGAAATCGTAGTTCGCACCGGCGCGGGGCTGAAAGCCTGCCGGTTTATCGGTCAGCACGACAACACGTTTGAGTTTGAAGCCGACATGGGCGAACCGGAGGTCGGAGGCGAACTGTCGATTGAGATGGCGGGATGCCATGCGAAGGGAATGAGGATTTCGATGGGCAATCCGCACTTCGTAATCTTTGTCGATAGTTTCCAGGATGGGTGGCAACGGCAGGCCGCGCTGATCGGCGCGCAGCCGCACTTTCCGCAGGGCACCAACGTTGAATATGTACTCGTGCCAGGTGCGAAGACGCAAAGTGGGAACGATAAAGGCGCGCATGAAATTGAGATTCGGCTGTTTGAACGCGGAGTGGGAGAAACGCAATCGTCGGGCACCGGATCTTGCGCGTCGGCGGTAGCGGCAATCGCTAGCGGTCGCGTCGTTTCACCGGTCACAGTAATTGCTCCCGGCGGTCCACAGACGGTGCGCTGGGAGAATCAGGTGTTTCTGCGAGGGCCCGCGACGTTGATCTGTCGCGGAGAATTCTTCGTTTAGATTCCGTGCGTTCAGTCGATTCACAAAGAGCCCTTGCTATATGCATGCCGCAACCTAGCGGCATCGATCTTCAGGGGTTGTAAGTCACTGTTAAGATCAAATCGGATGACTTTTGCTTCCCACCATTCGCGAATCAAGCCGCGCGCCCTACGGCCCGGCGACAAGGTGGGGATTGTTGCGCCTGCGTCGAACGTGAAGCGCGAAATGCTCGAGGCCGGCTGCGACGGTTTGCGGCGCGCTGGTTATGAGCCGTTTTATTTCGAGTCGATTCTTGAACGCGATCTCTATTTCGCTGGTTCGGCAGAACGGCGCGCGAGAGAACTGGAAGATATGTTCGCGCGTGACGATATCCGCGCGATTATTTGTGCGCGCGGCGGATATGGTTCCAACTATTTTTTGCCTGTGCTCGACTTGAAAAAGATCGCAGCGCATCCCAAGATTTTTGTCGGGTACAGTGACCTGACGACGCTTCTGACTGTATTTGTCGACACCTCCAACTTGGTGATTTTTCATGGCCCGATGGTGGCGAAGGATTTTGCGTTGGCCGATGGCGTCGACGCGGCCTCTTGGCAAAATGCGGTGAGCGGCGTGGCAGAATGGGAGATTGGCGCGGGCTCAGGCGCGAGGTCGTTAGTAGCGGGCGAAGCGGAAGGAATGCTTTACGGCGGATGCCTTTCGATTCTGGTAACCGCGCTCGGCACGCCCAATGACATCAGAACTGAGGGAACGATACTTTTTGTCGAGGATGTAGGCGCCAAGCCCTACCAGATTGACCGGATGCTGATGCAACTAAAACTAGCGGGCAAGTTGAACGAAGTGCGCGGCATCATTTTCGGTGAAATGATGGATTGCCGCCAGGCCCCCGCGCAGGATTACACGCTGGAAGAAATTGTGGCGCGCATCGTCGGCGATCTGCGGATCCCGGTGGCGTTTGGATTGCGGTCCGGTCACGTTTCGCGCGCGAACATAACGCTGCCCTTCGGCGTTAGAGCCCGACTCGAAGTGGGCGATGAAGTGAGCCTGAAGATTCTGGAGCCGGCAACCGCAAAGTGATTGGCGTAATGAGTAAATCGTGAATGACTAAGCCCAAGCATATACACCTCATCGGCATTTGCGGAACCGCGATGGCTTCGCTCGCCGGCATGTTGCAGGAGCGCGGCTTCCGCGTGAGCGGCTCCGATGCGGCGGCTTATCCGCCAATGTCGACGCTTCTTGAGGCGCTGGGCATTCCAGTTACTGAGCCGTTTGCCGAGGCGAATCTCAATCCTCGCCCCGATCTCGTCGCCGTGGGCAACGCGCTCTCGCGCGGCAATGTCGAACTCGAGTTGGTTCTCGACCAGCGGATTCCGTTCTGCTCGCTTCCGCAACTGCTGCACGACGAATTTCTCGTTGGCAAAGAAGTGCTGGTTGTCGCCGGCACGCATGGCAAAACTACTACAACGTCGATGCTCGCGTGGATCTTCGAGACGGCCGGCCTTCATCCTTCGTTTCTCATCGGAGGCATCGCGGAGAATTTCGGCCGGAGCTTTGGGCTGGGCGATGGCAAGCACTTCATTCTCGAAGGCGACGAGTACGACACCGCTTTCTTTGATAAAGGGCCGAAGTTTCTGCATTATTTTCCCGACTCCTTGATTCTCACTTCGGTTGAATTCGACCACGCCGATATCTACGAAGATCTGGACGCGATTGAAACCGCGTTCAAGCGCCTGGTCAATCTTGTGCCGCGCCGCGGACGCATCATTGGATTCGACGCCGGCGGAACGGGCGACGCCAGCATCGATCGCTGCCTGCAGAAAGCTTTCTGCCCGGTGGAACGTTACGGTACATCCGAGCGCGCGAATTGGAAAATCACAAATCTGAAGCTTGGCGAGCACCAAACTGCGTGGTCGGTTCTGCGCGACGACAAGCCCTGGGCCAATTTTGAATTCGCGGTCGGCGGCGAATACAACGTCTGGAATGCGAGCGCCGCGGCCGCGCTAGCCGCGCATTACGGAATCTCAAACGATGCGATTGCGCAGGCGCTAAAGACATTTCGCAGCGTCAAGCGTCGGCTCGAAGTGAAGGCTGAGGTCAATGGTGTCACTATCATCGACGACTTCGCGCATCATCCTACCGCAATCGAGCAGACGATCCGCGCGTTGCGCTCGCGTTATCCGCAATCGCGCCTCTGGGTGGTGCTCGAACCGCGCTCTAACACTCTGCGCCGCAATGTGCTTCAGGATGCGCTCGCGCGTAGCCTGGCGCACGCCGATCAGGTGGTGATTGCCGCAATTTTTAAGTCGGAGGCGATTCCCGAAAACGAGCGCCTCGATCTGGACCGCGTCGCCGCTCAAATCCAACAGAGCGGGAAACCGGCGCGTATTCTCGCCGATGCCGACGCGATCGTCGACGCGATCGCTCCCGAGTTGCGCGCGCGCGACGTGGTAGCCATTCTCTCCAATGGCGGATTCGGCGGAATCTATGAGAAGCTACCCCAACGCTTGCGCAACCTTGTAGCAAAATGAATGTTCATCGTGAACGAGCGAAGGATCTGCTGTCCGCCGCTATAAGGGCGGATGCCAACGATTGACGAGAGACGACTCGCGAGAGAATGTAAACCGGAGAACCAGCCGCGGTGTTTCGCACCATCCTAATGTTGTTGTTCTGGGCCGCCGCGCTCCCCTTCGCTGCGCTGTTCGGAATCCCTTGGACGTACATCACCAAAGACATCAGCTTCCTCTACGACACGTGCATGTGGGCGGCTTTTAAAGGAGTGCAAATCGCCGGAGTAAAAGTCCGCACGATCGGCCTGGAAAAAATCAGCCGCGAGCGCAGCTACATTTTCATGTCGAATCACATCTCCAATCTTGATCCGCCGATCACGCTGCCGCTCATCCCGCGCCGGACCTCGGTGATGGTGAAGAAAGGATTATTTAAAGTCCCGATTCTGAGCCAGATCATGCGCATCGGATCGCTCGTGCCCGTCGACCGCGGCAATCGCGACGCCGGCATTACTGCATTGCGCGACGCCGTCAGAGCGATCGAGCAGGGGCTCAACATGACAATTTATGTGGAAGGGAAGCGGTCGTTCGATGGCAAGCTGCTGCCGTTTAAGAAAGGCCCGTTCTATCTGGCCGAGGAGTGCAACGTACCGATCGTGCCTATCACCATTTCAGGTACTGAAGTTGTCATGCCCAAAGCAAGATTCGCGATCCGTCCGGGAATTGTGACTGTGCAATTTCACGATCCCATTGAGCCGCGAGATTTTGGAGAGCGAGAATGCCTGATCGCCAAAGCGCGAGCGGCGATCAATAGTGGGCTTCCGGAGGAGTTGCAGGAATAGTGGGCTGCGCCGCTCTTGGGCGCGCGAGTCTTGTGGGTAAGAAATCGCTGGTGTATAGTAGTACCAGGTAGCACCTTGGAGTACTTACATACCGAAGCCGGCCACAACCAGCCTTAAGCTTGACCTCGAAACCAAGAAGCGCGTCCAGCGTCTAGCCGCATCCCGCCGCCGTTCGCCGCACTGGGTTATGCGCGAAGCGATCGAGCAATACGTGGAGCGCGAAGAGAAGCGCGAGGAATTCCGAAGGGACGCGCTCGCTGCCTGGACTCACTATGAGACGACCGGCCTTCACGCCACCGCCGAAGACGCCGATGCCTGGCTAGCCAAGCTCGAAGCTGGGAAAAACGTGGCTCCGCCAAAATGCCACGATTAATTTGGTCGCACCCCGCTCTGCTCGATGTGGCCCGCCTTCATGCATTCTTAGCTCCGAAAAGCAAAAATGCGGCCCAGCGTGCGATCAAGGTAATCCGGCAAGGGGTGAAGGCGCTAGCCAAGCACCCGGAAATTGGACGGCCCGTAGAAGAAATGGCTTTGGAGTTCCGCGAGTGGGTAATCGAATTCGGCAACGGAGCATATATCGCTCTCTATCACTACGACGGAGAGCAGATTGTGATCCTCGCGGTGCGGCATGGGCGAGAGGCGGGATACTGAAGTCACTCATTCACTTTCTCGCGCCGTCAACTTTCTAACGGCCTTGGCGATCTCGGGCAGCTTGGCATAGATGGCGCAACACTTCAGCCATAGGCGGTGATCGATGGCGGGAGATCCGCTGACCATGGATCCGGGAGCTACGTCGTGGGGGATGCCGCTCTGGGCAATGGCGATGGCTCCGTCGCCGATTGTGACGTGGCCGCTGACGCCTACCTGGCCAGCCAGGATCACGTTGTTGCCTACGTCGGTTGTGCCTGCGAGGCCTACCTGGGCGCAAAGAAGCGTGTCATTGCCCACCGTGCAACTGTGTCCGACGTGGACTAAGTTGTCGAGTTTTGCTCCCCGGCCTATATGCGTCTCGCCGATGCTGGCCCGGTCGATGCAGGTGTTGGCCTGGAGCTCGGCGCCGCCCTGAATTACGACGTTGCCGGATTGGACGATTTTGTGCCAGTGGCCGCTGTCGTCTTTGGCGAAGCCGAAACCGTCGCAGCCGACGACGACTCCGTTTTGAAGAAGGACGTTGTCGCCTAGCTGGCAGAACTCTCTGACGACGGAATGAGCGTGGGCGAAGAAATTGTTCCCGATGGTGACTCCGCGATATATGACGGTGTGGGCCAAGAGGACGGCATAGTCTCCTATTATTACGTCTTCATCGATCACTACGTAAGGGCCGATGTGGGAGTTCTTCCCGAGTTTGGCTTTCGGATTCACTATGGCTGTGGGATGAATTCCGGGGGTGTAGGTGGGCGGTTGGTAGAAAAGTTCAATGGCTTTGGCCCAGGCCAGGTAAGGGTTCTTACTGCGCAGCATTCCGGTGTTGATGACGGGAAAGTCTTCGGAGACGATGACGGCCGAGGCTCTCGTGGTTTTTGCGGCGCCGTTGTATTTGGGATTGGAGACGAAGGTCAGCTGGCCGGGGGCAGCTTGTTCTATGGCGGCTACGGCGGTGATCTCGGTTTCCGGGGAGGCGTTTTCGAGGCGGGCGTTTAGGGCGAACGCGATATCGGTTAGTTTCATGGCGTGTCTGGGGAATTGTAGCGGAAGGCGAATGCATAGGTCCCTTCGGCAAGCTCAGGGCAGGCCGCTCATGACAGCTGGGGGCCGAGCTTCGCGCGGCTAGGCAGGTGAGGGCACCCGCCCCTACGCGGTCTATGGCTATTGCTCGAAGAGGGTGACCTGGCGCGTGTCTGGCGCGCCGCCTTTGCGTCTACGTTTGTCGGCGCCTATTACCGCTAGCACGATTACCGAGGTTAAGGCCTCTCTGGGGACAAATACCCTTTGCGTGTTGGAGCGAAGGTCGGGGGGGGTCATCAGGAAGCCTTCGGCGGGATTTTGCGTCAAGTCGTTGGGCAGAATGCCTTCGAGAACCTCGCTGTCTTTGAATTTCAGACGGACCCAGAGGCCTTCGGTTCTTGGACGAGTGGTGAAGGTCTTGCGCAGCATCAGATCGGTGTCGGAGAATTCGCGGACGAAATAAACCGCTTTAATGTCGCGGAGATCGATGGCTACGACCTGTCCGGAGGTATTGAGCAACTCGAGCTTGCCGTCGATGACGAAGTTGGCGGGAGCTACGTAGCCGCTGATGGAGTCGCGGTCGTGCTTGCGCACGATCACTTTTTTGTGAGTTGAAGGCATTCGCTTCTAAAAAGTCTCGCGCAATTGAGCACTCTCTGCTGGCAAGGATAGAGTTACGCGGGCGAGGGCGCCCGCGCCACACCCGCAATGGGATTCTCGCACTTTCCTGAGGAATTCGGGCGTTTTGTGCTTGACAGTAGCCAAACGGTAAACCTTGTGTTATTTTCTGTTGTTTACTGCATTCAAAGAGTGCGATATAAGTCTAATGGCTAGAGGGAGTTAGATTCAGCCAAATGGGCTGTTCGCCAAGGGGCGAGCGGCCTCCCTGTGGAAAACCTGTGCAAAACGCCCCGGTTCGGGCCCCGAGAAGGGCCACTGCGCGGCGACTAGGAAGGCATGGCCGATTACATATACACACTGGAGACCCGGCTCTCGCCGGACCAACAAAAGGCTGTCGCGCTAGTCCTAGAGGCCGCCAAGGCGGCCGGGATGAACCTGTATCTCACCGGCGGCGCTATCCGCGACATTATTACTGGGTTCCCGATCCGCGATCTGGATTTCACGGTGCAGGGGAACGCGCTCAAGCTGCAAAAAGATCTAGAGCGGGCAGGAGCGGTGGTAGGCGATGCCGACTCTGAGACAAGAACTCTGTTGCTGACGCTGCCGGGTGGCGTGCGCTCAGAGATCGCCATGGCGCGGTCGGAGCGCTACGACAAGCCGGGCAAGGCTCCGCAGATCGCCCCGGCGACGATCATCGAAGATTTGCGACGCCGCGATTTCACCGTGAATGCAATGGCGCTCTCGCTGAACGAAGGATCGCGTGGATTGTTGATGGATCCGTTCAATGGTGCAGCCGACATTGAAGCGAAAGTCATACGCGTGTTGCACAACTACGCGTTTCTCGAAGACCCGTCGCGGATGATCCGCGCCATTCGCTTTACAACGCGCTTCCATTGGCCGCTTGAGGAGCGTACGCAGGCGCGTTATGAATCGGGCAAGGAAAACAATTACATCGAATATATACGCAGCTCGAGTATTGGATACGAAATCGAGCAACTGGCGTATGAGGATGATGCCCTCGCCGTTTTGAAGGCGTACGAAAAAGAGGGATGGCTGAAAGTGTTGAATCCGCACTGGAGCACGGCCAAAGTGGACACGGCCGGGCTGGGCGCGTTGATGAAGACACGACAGCAGATGAACGAGCTCGGCTACACGCCGGAGGTTGCGCCGGCGGTGCTGCACTTTCTTACCGAGCGGCTGGGCGATAAAGATATTTCGGATTTGCGGCGGGCGATTCCGCGCAAGGATCTGGTCGAGGCGTGGAAGGATCTGGATGCGAATGCACACAGTCTGGCGAAACGTCTGACAGGCAAGGAAGCAGCTACGCCTGCCCGGACGTGGCAATTGCTCTCGTCGGCTCGTCCGGAGATGATCCTGTTTCTGGCGATCACGGCGCGACAACAGGCTGTGGCGCAGAAGATCAAGAATTTCTTTACGAAGTGGCGGCAGGTGAAGCAGAAGATTCCGTTGCCGGAGATGACGGAGCTGCGCATTACTCCGGAGATGCCGGAGTATCCGAAAATCGCGAACGACGTGTTCTTGCTTTTGCTGGATGGCAAGCTGCGCTCGCGGACGGAGACGCTGAAATATCTCAAGCCGCTCGCGCCACCGCCACCACCACCCCCGCCGCCCCCTCCAACGAAGCGAGGGCGGGGAGCCAAGGCTGCTGCTGCGGCCGCCGCTGCTGCTGCTCCACTTGAAGTGGGTAAGGCTGGCAAGAAGGGGAAGGGAAAAGTTGTTGCGGTTGCGGCTGGGGCGGGTGCGCCGGCGCAGCCTTCTGCAGTGCCAGGGACAAAGCCTACGGCTCCGGCAAAAGGCGCGGCCCCGGAAAAACCGGCAGCGCCTGCAAAGGCTGCTGTCTCAGATAGCAAGGCGACGAAGGCTACAGCCATAAAAAATGCGGCGAAACCGGCTAAACCCGCGAAGCCAGCGGCTAAACCTAAGGCAAAAGCCAGCAATCCGAAGCCTAAAGGCAAGAAAAAGGGTAAATAAGGGCGGCGCGGCCTTGGCCTCGGACTTCCCGCGCTATGTTTTCGGCGGAATGCATTAGGTCGTTCGCTTCGCTCAAGATGACAACGTAGACTTTGGGCGGAGCTTCGGCTCCTTGGCAATACCTAATCCAAATCCGCGCTATAATGTGGATATGCGGCGCTGGGTGTCCATAGCGGCGTTTGGGCTTCTTGTGATTTCTCTGCCTGCCTGGGCGCAGCGGCATGGCGGAGGCGGTGGGAGCGGTCATTTCGCCTCGCACGGCGGGTCTGCTTCACATTCATTTTCTTCTGCGTCATCATCTCACGCATTTCATGGTGGCGGTTTCAGCCGTGGCTCTGGCGTTCATCTTCGCAGTGGGAACCGGTACTACAATAATCGAGGACTCTACGGACGGCGTGGCCTCTATCCGTATTATGGTGCGGGATGCTATCCCTACGGATATTGCGGCTGGTGGGATGATCCGCTGGCCTACGATAATTCCGACACAGCCGACGACCAGGATTCATATGCCGGGTTCTATCAGGCTCCCGCTTATCCCGGGCCCTACGCGGATAACAGCGGCGGATTGCAGCGCGATGTGCAGACGCTGAATGGAAAGATTGATCGGCTGCAGGCCGATATCGAAGCGCGCAATCATCCGAAGTCGGATGATGAACCCGCGACGGCGCTGGTCTTCCGCGACCAGCATGTTGAGGAAGTGCATAACTACGCAATCGCCGGCGGGACGCTCTGGGTGCTCAATGACCACCAGGCGGGGAAGAAGATTCCGCTGGCCCAGCTTGATCTGGACGCCACGGTCAAGATGAATGACCAGCGCGGCGTGGATTTTCAGGTGCCGGGGCCAGCGATGTCGCTTCAGATTGTGCGCTGAACCGAAGTGCACCACTTTCTGGCGTTGCGCGAATTTCTCCAGCCGATAGAATAAATCCGGTCCTCCAAGAACTATTGTTGCCTTCATGAGCCAAAATCAATTCGTTCATCTGCATCTGCATAGTGATTACTCCCTGCTTGATGGCGCTTGCGACGTTGAGAAACTTGTTGAGCGCGTTCACCAACTAGGTATGCCAGCCGTGGCCATGACCGACCACGGCAATATTTTTGGCGCGGTGCATTTTGTCAATGCGGCGCACAAGGCTGGGGTCAAGCCGATTGTCGGATGCGAACTCTACATCTGCAAGAAGGATGATCATGTCATCACGCGTACTCCTCCAGACGGCGACACTTATAACCATTTGCTGGTGCTGGCCGAAAATGAAGAGGGCTACCGCAATCTGGTGAAAATCACGTCAGAAGCTTCGCTTCACGGCTTCTACTACAAGCCGCGGGTCAGCAAGAAATTTCTAGCGGAACATTCGCGGGGGCTGATTGGGCTGTCCGGATGCTTGAAAGGTGAGGTGGCCGAGCGGCTGATGGAAGGGAATTACGAGGCGGCGCGGTCGGCGGCCGGATTTTATCGCGATCTTTTTGGCAAAGAAAATTTCTTTCTTGAGATTCAGGATCAGGGACTGGAGATGGAGCATCGCATCCACTCTGATTTGTTCCGACTGGAGAAAGAAATTGGGCTGCCGATGGTTGCGACTAATGACAGCCATTATCTTTGCGAAGATGACGCGCACGCGCAGGATGTGATGCTGTGCATTCAGACGGGGAAGTCGATTCAGGACACGAACCGGATGAAGTTCCAGGGCAACCAGTTTTTTGTTAAGAGCGCCGACGAAATGCTGCGAGTGTTCAAGGATTCGCCGGCGGTGCTCTCGCCTACACTGGATATTGCGGAACGCTGCAGCCTGCGACTGGAAAAAGTGCCCAGCCCGTTTCCGCACTTCGATGTTCCGGATGGATTTACTCTCGACAGTTATTTCGAGCACGTGACGCGGCAGGGATTTGCGCGGCGGATGGAAAATCTGCGCTCAGCGGCAACCAGTGGGCGATTGAAGCACTCGCTCGCGGAATACGAGCAGAGGTTGGCGCGCGAGATCGCGATCATTCAACAGATGAAGTTCTCGGGATATTTTTTGATTGTCTGGGATTTCATTCGCTATGCGCGCGAGCGCGGAATTCCCGTGGGGCCGGGGCGCGGATCGGCGGCGGGCGCGGTGGTGGCGTATTCGCTGGGGATTACCGACATCGACCCGCTGCAGCATGAATTACTGTTTGAGCGCTTCCTGAACCCGGAGCGCATTTCGATGCCGGATATCGATATCGACTTCTGCATGAACCGGCGCGGCGAGGTGATCGAATACGTTACCCATAAATATGGGCGAGAGAATGTCGCGCAGATTATTACGTTTGGAACGATGGCGGCGAAAGCGGCGATCAAGGACGTAGGGCGCGCGATGGATATGCCTTATAGCGATGTCGACCGCATCGCGAAGATGGTGCCGACCACGCTGAACATCAAGTTGGATGACGCGCTGACCGAGTCGGCGGCGTTGCAGGAGGCGTATCAAAAAGATCCGCAGGTGCGGCAGTTGCTGGACACGGCGCGAAAACTGGAAGGCCTGGTGCGGAATTCCGGCGTGCATGCGGCTGGAGTTGTGATTTCGCCGCGTCCGCTGATTGAGCTGGTGCCGCTGCACAAGACGAAGAACGACGAAATCGTTACGGCCTTTGACATGGTGGCGATCGAAAAGATGGGCCTGCTGAAGATGGATTTTCTCGGGCTGACGACGCTCACCATTCTTGATGACACGTTAAAACTCCTTGCGCAAAGAGGCCAGCAACTCACGCTCGATGACATCCCGCTGGAAGACGAGGAAACATATCAGAAAGTGTTCCACCGCGGATTGACGTCCGGCGTGTTTCAGTTTGAATCGCATGGCATGCGCGACGTGTTGCGGCGTTACCAGCCCAATTCGATCGAGCACCTGACAGCGCTCAATGCGCTCTATCGTCCCGGCCCGATGGCGATGATCGACGATTTTATCGAGCGCAAACATGGGCGCCGCAAAATCGAATATGAGTTGCCGGAGCTTAAAGAAATTTTGCAGGAGACGCTGGGCGTCTTCGTTTATCAGGAGCAAGTGATGCAGGCGGCGAACAAACTCGCCGGCTACTCCTTGGGGCAAGCGGACCTGTTGCGACGCGCGATGGGCAAAAAAGATGAGAAGGAGATGGCGAAGCAGCGCGACGTTTTTGTGCAGGGCGCAACGAAGAATGGCCACCCTCCGAAAAAGATCGAGAAGATTTTCGATCTCATGGCGCAGTTTGCGGGTTACGGATTCAATAAGTCGCATTCGGCGGCGTATGCGCTGCTGGCGTATCACACGGCGTATCTGAAGACGCATCATCCGCTGGATTTTATGGCGGCGCTGCTGACTTCGATCACGGGTGACACCGATAGCGTGGTCAAGTACATCAACGAATGCCGCGAGATGGGGATTGCGGTTGAGCCCCCGGATATCAATGTCAGCGACGCGAACTTCACGCCGCACGGGCAGGCGATCCGGTTTGGTCTGGCTGCGGTGAAGAATGTTGGCGGGAATGCGATCGAGTCGATTGTCGGGGCGCGGAAAAAGCTGGGGCGAAACTTCAAATCGTTTTATGAATTCTGCGAAGAAGTTGACCTGCGGTTTTTGAACAAGCGCGTGCTCGAGTCACTGATCAAGAGCGGGGCGATGGATTGCTTTGGGCGCAGGGCGCAACTGATGAAGGCGCTCGATACGGCGATCGATCATGCGCAAAAGGCGCAACGCGATGCGGAGTCGGGGCAGCACGGGCTGTTTGGCGTGTTCGCCGAAGAGACGGCCCAGCAGGCGAATGATGCGCTGCCGAATGTGCCGGACTGGGATGAACAAACGCGGCTGGCGGCGGAGAAGGAAATTCTCGGATTTTTTATTACCGGGCATCCGCTGGACAAGTACAAAGAGAAGCTTGCCGATTTGAATGCGCTTTCTACCGAAAATATCGCGGCGATGAAAAAGTCTACCGGCAAGGATGAAAACATCACGACGGCGGGTTTGATTTCAGGACTGCGCGTAGCCAAATCACGACGCGGCGAGTTATGGGCGCAGGCTTCGCTCGAAGATATGACGGGGAAAGTTGAATTGCTGGTTTTTCCAGAGGCCTACAGAAAACTCGCGGAAAAAGTGAAGCTCGAGGTGCCGGTTCTGATTCGTGGCGGTGTGCGGATTGAAGAGGGTGCGAATCCGAAGGTCACGGCGAACGAAATAATTCCGCTCGACGAAGCGCGAGTGCCCTTGCCGAAGGCTTTGCGGATTCGGATTCCACTTGGCAGTGCGACTGATGGCACGGTCGATGCTTTGTATGCGCTTTGCCGCGAGCGCAAGGGAGAGGCAAAAGTCTTGTTTGACGTGGAACGGGAAGGCGATTTCATGGTGGTGATGGAAGCCGAAGGCTATAATGTGATGCCGGACCGCAATTTTCTCGGCCGCGTGGAAGAGTTGTGTGGGCGCGGGAGTGTGCGCGTCATCAGTTGATCTGTCGAAGCGAAAATTGCGGCCGATGAGAAGAGCGAAGATAACACGGGAAGAGAAGGTCGATCGTGCCGCGGCGAATGGCGAGGGGAATCCGGCCCTCATCGGTGTGGAGTTTATGCTCTCGATGGTGGAAGCACATCACACGCGCAGGAATGGGAACGTCATCAAAATGGATTCTGGATTGAAAGCCCAACAGGAGCTGGAAAAAATCGAGGCGCAGATCACGCGGCTGCAAGCCGTGGAGGGGCAGAAGCCCGATACGCTGCGGCAGATTCAGCAATTGCACGATCGCGTGGACGACTTGCGGCGGGAGATTTCTTCGCAGGAGAGCGCGTGGGATCGGACGGAACTGGCGCGGCATCCGCAGCGTCCGTACACGCTGGATTATGTCGAGCGCATTTTTACCGACTGGAGCGAGATTCACGGCGATCGCGGTTTTCGCGACGATCCTGCAATCGTTTGCGGGATGGCGCGTTTTCACGGCGAGGAAGTAATTGTGGTTGGGCAGCAGAAAGCGCGCGACGCGAAGCAGCGCGTCTATCGCAATTTTGGCATGCCGCATCCGGAGGGATATCGGAAGGCGCTGCGGGTGATGAAGATTGCGGAGAAATTCAAGCGGCCAATCTTTACTTTCGTCGATACAGACGGCGCCTATCCTGGACTGCACGCCGAAGAGCGCGGCCAGGGGGAAGCGATTGCGCGCAACCTGCTGGAGATGGCGCGGCTGGAAGTGCCGATCGTTGCGACCGTGATTGGCGTCGGCGGCAGCGGCGGAGCGCTGGCGATTGCCGTGGCTGACCGCGTGTTGATGATGGAAAATTCAGTCTATTCGGTGATTTCGCCCGAGGGCTGTGCGTCAATCATGTGGCGTGACGCCAGCAAGAAAGGCTTAGCGGCAGAGGCGATGAAGATTACCGCGAAAGATTTGAGCGAACTTGGCTGCATCGATGGCATCGTCCCCGAGCCGCCCGGTGGCGCGCACAAGGATCATGCGCAAGCGGCGGAGTTGCTTGATGCGGCGCTGCAGCAGAATCTGGCAGCGATGAAGCGGTTGCCAGTTGGCGAATTGCTCGAAACGCGTTATAAGAAATTCCGCAATATGGCGCAGTTTTTTCAGGTGGAAGCATAAGAGGTAGCTCAGGACGGCGTCGCCGCGTCAACAACCACCTCTTACAGAATCGGCAAGTGCAGGCAAGGCTGCACCAGGAAATCGAGCGCGTTGATTTGCTGCAATGCTTCCTCTACTAGCGATGCTCTGCATTCTTCCAGCGTAATCAGAAATGGCAGATGGGATTTTGGGCAGCCAGGTTTTTGCAGGACTGCGTCAATGTTGATGTTGCACTCGGAGAGAATCGTAGCAAGCGCGGCGATGATGCCAGGGCGGTCCTTTACTAGAAAGCGGAGATAATGCTTGGCGGTGAAGTCTGCGGTAACCGCGGTTGATGTCTCGACTGGTTGGCATGGATGGCCGGTGACGGTTTGCCTGGAACTGGCGATGGCTAGAATGTCGGACACAACCGCGACTGCGGTGGGATGGCCGCCTGCGCCGTGACCTCCAAAGACAGTCTCTCCTCCATACTTGCCGGTGGCTACCACTAAATTTTGGCTGCCCTCGACTCGCGCGAGAGGGGACGAAAGTTCGACTAGCGCCGGCTGGACGGCGGCGAACAATTGCCCCTCATTTAATTCCGCCCATGAGATCTGACGAATCGTGCATCCGAGTTGCTTCGCGTATTCGAAGTCGACGGCATCAATCGCGGAAATAGATCGAGCCACGATGTTTTCAACTTTGACATTGCAGTGGAGGCCAATTCGCGCCAGGATGGCGAGTTTGGCGCGGGCGTCGAGCCCATCGATGTCTTCGGTGGGGTCGGCTTCGGCGAAGCCGAGTTTTTGCGCCTCACGCAGAGCGGTGGCGAAGGGGATTCCGTTCGCTTCGATCTGGCTGAGAATGTAGTTGCAGGTGCCGTTGAGAATGCCGCGAATCTGGAACAGTTCATCGCCGGCCAGGCCTTCCTGCAATCCAGAGATTACGGGCACACCTCCGGCCACGGACGCGCCAAACTGAATCTGCTGGTTCGTCCGACGGGCGAGGGCGATTAACTCGGGGCCGCAGCGCGCGATCAACTGCTTGTTGGCGGTGACTACCGATTTACCTGAGGCGAGGGCGCGGCGAATCCAATCTTCGGTTGGCTGAAGGCCGCCCATCAACTCGACCACAATGTCGACGTCCGAGGAGAGAATGTTGTCGATATCCTCCGTCCACTGCACTGTTGAGGGGAGCCAGTCTACTTTCTTTCGCGCCACGTTGCGGTTGAGGATGTGGGTCAGGCGGAGATGGGTGTTCGAGCGCTCGCAAAGAATTCGTGCCACCGAGCTGCCGACGGTGCCGAAGCCGAGCAGAGCGACGTTGCAGGTTTGCCCCATGGCTCTATTATCGCCGAAGGTGCGGTGATGGATACAATTCGACCGTGGGAACCAGACATTGGCAGAAGCCGAGCGTTCGATTTTGGACGGATCTGTTGTGTCAACGGATTAGCTCCCACCGGTCGCGAAAAGCCGCGAAGGATGGGGCAGGCGGCCAATCCTGGCTGTTAATGATCTGATTACCCCCTGTGTTTTCGTGGCGCGTATAATAAGCGGTATACTGGCGAGTTTCGTTTACTCCACTGAAATCCGGGCGGCGGGACCGCTCGGGTTAATTGTTTCTTTGGGTTAACACCAGAAAGGCGTAGGGATGGCCACTACCGATATCGTGCCCCAGGAAGCGCACGGTCAATTGGGACAAAGGCGTGTTGTCAATGACATGAGCATTCAGGTCGCGACCGTGAATGGCTCAGGGTCGCAAAGTTCTAATACGGTTTTGTTGCGCAGTATTTTTCAGATGGGTGTGCCTATTTCTGGGAAGAATCTGTTTCCTTCGAATATCGCGGGGTTGCCGACGTGGTTCACGATTCGCGCCAGCAAAGAGGGATACATCGCGCGTAAGAAAGAAATCGATCTGCTGATCGCGATGAACGGCGAGACGGCGCAGGACGATGTGAAGACGCTTTCGGCGGGGTCGGCAGTGCTCTATGACGAACCGTTGGCGCTCGATAAGGTCCGCGGCGATTTGATTTATTACGCGGTGCCGTTCGACAAGTTAGCGGCGACCGTCGGCGCGGATGCCAAGCTGCGCAAACTGATCAAGAACATGATCTATGTCGGTGTCGCGGCGCAACTGCTGGAGATTGATTATGCGGAGGTGGAGAAGGCGATCCGCAAGCAGTTCGCTACGAAGGTGAAGGCCGCGAACCTGAACCTGGCGGCGGCCAAGGCTGGTTTTGATTACGCGGTTGCGAATCTTACGAAGCGCGATCCGTTTTATATCGCGCGCATGGATAAGACGGCGGGGAAGATCATTGTCGATGGAAATTCTGCGGCC
>JBEKXO010000045.1:0-26178 GCA_049511995.1 Terriglobales bacterium | reverse complement strand
TCTGTGGCTCGGCCGCGTCTATGGCGAGAAAGCAGACCGCGTAAATTTCTTGTCGGCTGCCGGCCTTGCCGGAAAAGTTCGTGGAGAATTCGAGCGCGCGGTGCAACTCGATCCCAAAGATGTGGATGCGCGCCTCGATCTGGCCGAGTTCTACCTGGCCGCTCCCGGTATCGTTGGCGGCGGCGAGCAGAAAGCCCGCCAGCAGGCGCAGGCGATTGGCGCCATTAACCCTGCCCGCGAGCATTGGGTCTACGCCCGCATTGCTGAACAGAGAAAAGACGATGCGGTCACCGCAGAACGGGAATATCACCAGTATATCGACCTCAGTCATGGCGACTCGGAGGCGTGGCTCAATCTTGCACTGTTTCTACGTCGTCAAAAGCGCTTCGATGAAATGGAGCTGGCCATCGTAAAACTCAGCCAGGCGCCGATGACGAAGCCCGACGTGCTGGTGGAGGCAGCCCAGATGCTCTCCAGCGGCAATCGCAATTCTCCTCTCGCTATGGAAATGCTCCATCGCTATCTAGCCACCGGCACAGTCGAGGCGGCGCCGGCATTCAAAGCTCGCTATCTGCTCGGCTCACTGCTTGAAAAACAGGGCGACAAAGACGGGGCCGCGCGCGAATACCGCGCGTCCCTGGCGCTGGTTCGTAACTTCAGCATGGCGCAGAAGGCGCTCAACCGAGTTGCGCACTGAGGATGGCGAGACTACTTCCCCCTGTCGCCGCATCCCCGATAACTTTCCGAGCTACTCCCGGCCATGCGTCGGGCACACTACAATTTGTGCATTGCGAATTCGTTCGTTTCGGCGCGCCACAGCCTGCTCCATTGATGCCGGTGCGTTCTTTGCTGCATCTACCGATTGAAAGTTTTGGAAATAGTGCAACTTGCGAAAACCATTCACCACCAAGGTCGCGAAGCTACACAAAGAATGCCTGCGAGCAAACCCTTCGTGTTACTTAGTGTCCTTCGTGGTTTAACGTCTTGTGCATCGTCTTCTGACCACGAAGGTGAAGAGATGAAATTCCGATTGCCGCAGCGTGCGCGTTTCACATATCTGTTAGCCTCCCTCATCGCGGTCCTACTGGCCGCCGCGCTGGGCTATGCCGAACCCCTACCGCTTGAGCGCGCCATTCGGCTAGCGCTGACGCACAGCACCAGTTCGGTGATTGCCGACGCCGATGTCCAGCGTGCGCTCGCTTCCTACCGCGAACTCCGCGACAATTTCGTCCCGCAGCTCTATGTCGGCTCAGGACTCGGTTGGACCTATAACTACCCTCTGAGCATCGAAGGAAGCGCACCGGCACTGGCGAATGCCATCGCGCAGAGTTCGGTATTCAATCCCGCGCAAAAGCAGTTCCTCGGCGCAGCGAAAGCGGAATGGCATGCGGCCGAATTTCAAGACAAAGACCAGCGCAATGCCACTATTCAGGACGTCGTCTTAACCTACGCCGAGCTCGCAAAGTGGGAGGCAAGGCTCGTTCATTTGCAGCAGGATCAAACCCAGGCTGAGCACATGGAACAAGCCGTGGCCGAGCGCTTGCTAAGAGGCATAGACAGCGCCGTCGACCTCAATAAAGCCAAGTTGACGGTAGCCCGGGTTCGTCTTCATCAGGCCGAAGCGCGTGGCTCCGCCGACGTGCTTCGCCGTCACCTGTCGAACCTGACCGGCGTGCCAGCTTCGAATATTGATATCGCGCCAGAAACAATTCCGGCTCTGCCGCCGGCTGCTGTGCCAGAAGATCTTACCGAACGAGCGGTCGCCTCCAGCCCCGCCGTCAAAGTCGCCCAAGAACATTCTCTCGCAGAGTCAATGAAGGCACTCGGGGAGCATCGCTCTTTATTGCCGTCGATCGATTTCTCCGCCCAGTATGCCCGCTTTTCCACCTTCAATCATTACGCCGAATACCTGCCGTATGGAAGCTTTAGACCCGACAACGCCACGATTGGCGTTGCCCTTAAGATCCCGCTGTTTAATGCCAGCCAACGTGCTCGCGCCGACGCGGCCCAGGCTGCGGCTCTCAAAGCGAAGAACCAGGCGACCGCCGCTCGCAATCAGGTCGCCGAGGAGACACTGAAACTACAGCGTGCTGCAGAGCAACTTGAGGCCGCTCGCGATGTGGCACAACTCGAACTTCAACTCGCCCAGAACGGCCTCGAAGCCGCCCAGACTCGCGTCGACGCCAAGACCGGGACGCTCCATGAATTAGCCGACGCCAGGGTGCAGGCAGCGGAGCGCTATCTGCTTTTTCAAGATGCCGATTTCGAGTACCAGCGGGTTCGCTTGAATCTTCTCCGCGCCACCGGCGACCTGGAAAAATGGGCGTTGCCCGGCGGCGCTTCCCCAGCGCCCGCTTCGAAATAGCATGGAAGCGAAAACCGCGTCCCCCGGCGGACGCGCGATTCTCGCGCCTCAATGCACTAAAAACGACGTTCAGCGTGGTTCTTTTGCGCTTTGGCCCCCGCTAAGGCACACTTGGACAAAGAGTTCCAAGCCTTTTCGCACTAGGGAATGTACCTGAATAGTAGCGTTACGCCGTCGTAAGAGCGGCCGCCAGAGTGTTAAAATAGAGACTCCCAATATGCCATTGAAAACGCTGTTCTTGAATCCTCCCTCCTTTGAGAATTTCGACGGCGGTGCCGGTTCGCGCTGGCCCGCAACCCGTGAGATTGAGTCGTACTGGTATCCGGTCTGGCTCGCCTATCCGACGGGCATGCTCGAGGGCGCACGCCTGCTCGACGCGCCGCCTCACCACATCACGGCGGAGGAGACGATCCGCACCTGCAAGGACTACGAACTGCTCGTGCTTTTCACCAGCACGCCAGGATTCGCCGGCGATGTCCGCATCGCCGAAGCCATCAAAGACAGCCATCCCCACATCAAGATTGCCTTCGTCGGCCCCCATGTCAGCGTGCTGCCCGAAAAATCTTTGATGGAAGCGAAGGTCATCGACATCGCCTGCCGCAAGGAGTTCGATTATTCCATCGTGGAGTATGCTCAGGGCAAGCCGATCGAGGATATCTTAGGCATTTCCTATCGCAAGAATGGCGGAGTCGTGCACAACCCCGACCGGCCGACCATCCAGGATCTCGATTCCCTGCCTCACGTCACCGACGTTTACCGGCGCGATCTCGACGTTCGCCGCTATAACGTGCCATTCCTGCTCCATCCCTTTGTCGCGCTCTACACCACCCGCGGATGCCCCGCCCAGTGCACCTTCTGCCTCTGGCCGCAAACGCTCAGCGGACACCCATGGCGCAAGCGCTCCACCGATGACGTTGCTCGCGAGATGGCCAAGGCGAAAGAATACTGGCCGTATGTAAAGGAATTCTTTTTCGACGACGACACCTTCAACCTGCAGGCAGCTCGCACTGAAGAGTTGTGTGCCAAATTGAAGCCGCTAGAGCTCACCTGGTCTTGCACTTCTCGAGTCACCACCAGCTACCAGACTTTGAAGGCCATGAAAGAAGCTGGATGCCGCCTCCTGATTGTTGGCTACGAGTCGGGCGATCAGCAGATTCTGAAAAACATCAAGAAAGGTGCGACCGTCGAGCGCGCCCGCCAGTTCACCAAGGACTGCCACAAGCTCGGCCTCGTGGTGCACGGCGATTTCATCCTTGGCCTGCCGGGAGAAAGCCGCGAAACTATCAAGAACACGATTAATTTCGCCAAGGAACTGGACGTGGAAACGATCCAGGTTTCAGTGGCGCACGCCTACCCCGGCACAGAGATGCACGAGTTCGCGATGAAGAATGGCTTCATCACCAGCGAGTCGAAAATGGTGGACGACGGCGGCCACCAGATGGTGCAGATCGAGTATCCTGGCCTGCCCGCCGCCGAACTGATGGAAGCAGTCCATCACTTCTACGACCAATACTATTTCCGGCCGAAGGCGGCTTACCGCATTCTGAGGAAGGCGATGTTCAATAACTCAGAGCGCAAGCGCCTGTATAAAGAGGCACGGACCTTCCTGAAACTGCGCGCGCAGCGCCACAAGTGGGTTAAAGAGAACCGCAAAGAAGCGCCTGCCCCAGAACCGGCCAAAGCCTAGAATTGAGGCATTGAATCATTGAGTCATTTAGACATTGAATCATTAAAGGTTTCGAATGTCTCAATGTCTCAATGTTTCAATACTCAATTGACCTTTCGTAAATATCTCGTTCTGGCCGGCATCACCCTCTTCAGCACCGCGGGCGATTCCCTGTTGGCGCGCGGCATGAAAGACGTTGGCGCTGTCTCTCTACACAATCTGCCTGGGCTCTTGCTCGCCATCCTTAATCCCTGGGTAGCTCTAGGAATTCTTTTCCTCCTGACATTTTTCACCTGCTACATGTCCGCGCTGTCCTGGGCCGACCTCACTTACGTGTTGCCTGCCACGTCGCTGGCTTACGTATTAGTCGCACTCGTCGGCCATTTCCGGTTGCACGAAGTAATTTCTCCCACACGCTGGCTGGGCATTGCACTGATCGCTGCAGGAGTTGGTTTCGTCGCCGCCGGTCCTTCGCTTACGCCGCGTCACGCTCATGATAAACGCCCTCTGCATGATGCGATGACCGAAGAGGTGAAATTGTGAGCGACCTCTACGCCTGGGCTGCGATTACGCTTATCGTCGTCGCTTCGACAACAGGGGACGTCTTGCTTTCCTATTCGATGAAACGAGTCGGTGACGTCGGCGAGCTCTGGAAGCAACGCGGCGCGCTCGCCGTGATTGGTCGCGTGCTTTCGACGCCCACCTTCGCTCTCGGAGTGGCCGCCATGGGCGTCGCCTTTTACAGCTTGCTCTTTGGTCTCTCCTGGGGAAATCTCAGCCTCGTCGTGCCCGCTTCCGCCTCGCTGACTTTTGTGGCGAACGCCGTAGCCGCACGCATCTTCTTGCACGAGCGCGTAGGCCGCCGCCGTTGGATCGCAGCCCTGCTGGTAGCTGGCGGGGTTGTGCTGATGGCAGTCTGAGATGTCCGAAGATCGCGGCCCGAGTCTTTTACAGTCGCGGTTGTCTCTTCCGTTAACCGAATAAATTCACGGCGATGACAAATGGCGAAGAGTCGGCGTCGCGATTCTTGTCGCCGGGCGGAGACTCCAGATAACTTTCCGCAGTCTCTGGCTGCAAGGTGATCCCCGTAAAAGGGAACCGCGCGCTCAGCATCTCGGCGTGAAGTTTTCCTTTTTTTAGTTCTTTTCTAAATGCCTCGTCACTCATCTCGCGGCGGACGGATTTAAGCTTGTTCATGATCGCCTGCAGCCTTGCCAGGTCAGTGACTAGCCCCGAGAGTGAGTCTTTTCCGCCCGCGCTCAGGCGGACGAACTCCAAGGCAGCACTCGAACGTCCGCGAATCGCGCGCACTTCGCTGACCGCGCGAAACGACGCAGCGTTGACGCGGACCACGATTTCGGCCCTCGCCCCACAATCGATCGGCAGCGAAGTGTCAACACAACAGCCGTGAAGACTCAGATCGCGAATCGTTCCCGTGAGCAGGATGCCGCTCGAAGGAAGGCAATTAATCTCGGCGCGGCCCGTGCAACTAAAACGAGGACTACGGCGCCGATCATCCTCAGGGGAAGACTCAGCCATATTGATGAAATCGTACGTCGCGCGCGAACGCTTGAGAATGGCATCTAGGTAATGTGGAATTCGGAACGGAAGTAATTAAAGTCGCCGAAGTAAGCGCCCAGCGAAGGTCGCTTTCAGGCGATATCTGACGAACGCGTAACACACGGCACGAAGGATCACGAAGTAAAGGTAGATTCTTCCTTCGTGGACCTTAGTGGGCTTCGTGGTCACCGCCTTTGCAGATCGCACCACACCGCGGCAAGGTGTCACTTGAAGAATCTCATCAACCCACTCGGCGCCAGATCGGGCACGAGAAAGCTGAAATTCTTGCGTCCGGAAAATCGCGCCACCGCTTCCGCCGCCAGATAGCCGCTACGCACGGCACCCTCCATGGTGGCCGGCCAGCCGGTCGCAGTCCAATCGCCAGCCAGAAAAACTCGCGGCCACGCTGTTTGCGGCTTGGGCCGGTACTGGTCGATTCCCGGACGCGGCGAATACGTCGCATGCACTTCCTTGATCACAGTCGACTTCAGCAATACCGCGTCGGGCGCATTGGGGAAAAATTCCTGCGCTTCCTTGATTGCCATTTCCACAATTTCCGTTTTCGACTTTTCCACCAGACTTCGCGAACAACTCACCACGAGCTCAATGTAGCTGCCCGCTCCGTCGCCCTGGGCCTCTTGGCTTCGAGCAGCAATGATCCGCGATTTATGAAACATCCACTGAATCGTGCGGTCGAGCAGCACCGCGTGATCAAGATCGCTGATCTGCCGGTCGAACCATAGATGTATGCCGGTGATGGGCGAAGTCGAGAATTGCGCAAGCGCCGTGGCCAGAGGCGCGGCCGACGTCGTATCCGGCAAAACGCGCCCGAGCGCATCGAACGGCAGAGCCAGAACCAGATAGTCGAATCTCTGTTCCTGCCCGTTCGCGGTCACGTTGACCTCGAAACTTTCCATCCGAAATGACTCCACACTCGCCCGCAGCTGTATCTCGCCTCCGCGCGCGCGTATGTAATCCCCCGCCGTGCTGTACAACTCTGTCAGCGGCACAGTCGGAATTCCCATGCGCCCCGCCACCGCCGATTTAAGAAAAGACTCACGCACCACCTGTGCCGCGTACGGCACGGAAACCTGATCCAGTTCTTCATTCAACGCACTGACCAGAATCGTCTTCCAAAAACGCTCGATCGCTTGCGGCGTTTGTCCATGGCGCTTCAGCCAGTCTAGAAACGACTCGCCACTGTCTGGGGGCGTGGAGGGAGCCAGCGCCGCCATGGCGCGGCTTATTGCCATCTTGTCGTGAAAATTCAAACACTGAGCGCGAAGAAATGAAGGAGCCGTATGCAGCGGCGCCGGCAAAGCCGACGGTGCAATCTCCGAGGCTCGGCCGCCCGGCTCAAGAAACGTCAGCTTCTCATACCAGCGAATCTTGTCCTCGACTCCCGCACGCCGATAGAAATCGAGAAGGTTGGTGCAGCAGCCGAGCAATACATGCTGGCAATTATCGACAACTTCGCCGGTGCCGGGATGCTGATACGAAGAAGCGCGCCCGCCAAGGTAGGGCCTCCGTTCAAATAACGAGACGCGAAACCCGGCCTCTGCCAGCGCGCATCCCGCAGCCAGGCCCGCCAATCCGCCTCCAGCGATTGCGACTGTAGGATGTGGGGAACGTGGCATCACAGCAGGCGCTTGAGAATCCCTTTGCCCATGACGGTGAGCTTCTCGCGAACGCTGAGCTGCACGCGCTCACCGAATACGTCATACTGCTGCGCAATAATTTTTTCGAGCAGGCTACGATAGATCGCGATTAGCACCCAAAGGGCTGGCTGACTGTCTTCATTTACCAGTGGAATCAGCTCTTCTCCGGCGCGATAGGATTCGAGGGCACGATCTGCCTGCAGCGCCAGCAACGGGCGAATGCGTGCGAGATCGATTTGAGATGCAGCCAAATCGGCGGCCGAAAGGCCAAAATGCGCCAAGTCTTCCTGCGGAAAATAAACGCGGCCCATGCCGACGTCTTCTTTGACGTCGCGAACAATGTTCGTCAACTGAAATGCCAGGCCGCAACGTTCGGCAAGCGGCTCAGCCGCGGGATCGCGATATCCGAAAATCTTGATGCAGACCAATCCAACTACCGACGCCACGCCATAGCAATATTGACGCAGCTCGTCGAATGTCTGGTAACGCGCAACCAGCGGAGCGTCGCCAGCATTATGCGGCGCGCTGTCATCAAGGTCGGCAGCCGTTCCGAAGGCGAGCTGATCCAGCAGGCCAATCGGAATCTGATAAGACCGCTGCGCATCGCTCAGCGCCAGCAGCACTGGGTCATCGGTCGGCTGCGCGGCTAAAGCACGATGGACTTTATCCAGAAATTCCGCGAGCTTGTTGTGGCGATCGTCGCGGCTGAGCGTAGCGTCGTCGGCGATATCGTCGCAGTGCCGCATGAAGGCATATACGGCGCTCAGCGCATTGCGCTTCCGCCGCGGCAGAACCATAAATCCGTAGTAGAAATTCTTCGCCGCCGCGCGCGCGATGCTGCGACAAACGGAATACGCCATTTCGATCTGCGAAGCGGTAGGCGCAAACGGGATCGGCGCATTACCTACGGCAGCCGTCATCCCAGTTTCTCCCGTCGATTGGGAAGAAGTTTCCCGAGTGCCGCGCCAGCGACCAAAGCCAGTTTTCGGGATTTGGAAATTACGGGACGCCGGCCGAGCACCGCGTAGCTCTGGCGCTCGATGGCTTGGAGAATTTCCTGACCGCCGCGGCTGAAAAGTTCGATGTCGGCGGCGAGCGCCCGATCAACCTTCGAGACGAGCGGCAGGCCTTGTGCGAACCATTCCCGCGCCCGTTCAACTTCAAATTTCATCATGGCGCAGAACGCGGTCGTATTTTGGTCGTTACTAATTTCTTGCTCACTCACGCCGAACCGGCGCAAATCTTCGAGCGGAATATAAATTCGTCCCTTGGCAAAATCCACACTCACATCTTGCCAGAAATTTGCGAGCTGCAACGCGGTGCATGTGTAATCGGAAAGCTGTTGGCGGTCGGCATCGCTGTATCCGCAGACATACAGCACAAGATGGCCCACCGGATTTGCTGAATTCCGGCAATAGGCCAGCAAGTCATCAAAGGTGTCATAGCCGCCGACCGTTTGATCTTGCCGAAATGCGGTCAAGAGATCAGAGAACTCGTGTTTCGGAATTTCAAAGGCGCGCACCGTCTCAGCGAGCGCAACAAACACAGGATGCCGCGGATGCCCGTCATAGCACGCGTCTAGCTCCATCTCCCACTGATCGAGCAACTGTAGAGATACAGCCGTATCGCCGACCTCGTCGCTCAGGTCGTCCGAAATGCGGCAATAGGCATATACATTGAAGAAATGTTGGCGCAACCGCGACGGGAGAAACCAGGAAGCAACCGAGAAATTCTCGTAATGCGAACGCGCCAACCGGCGGCAATATTCGCGCGCCTCCCCTAGCGTGGGCGCACGATCAGGAATGGCATACTCCGGCGGCAGCGCACTCCATGCAGAGGAGAGCGACGCAGTCGGCGGATGGCTGGCTGTAGTCGTCATCAAATATCTAAAAAAATGTCATCTTGAGCAGAGCGAAAGACCTGCGGATTTGTTCGTGGCGCCTAAACACAGAAGTCATTCGCCCAGGATGACAACCACGACTGATTGTCGCAAATAAATAGTCGGCGCCTGCTAGTGACCCGGAATAATCGCGGTTTTGATCTCCCCGCCGCGATTCAGCATGTGTCGCAAAACATCTTGCAAGCGAGAGAGCGGCGCTTCGCCGGTGATGTAATCGTTGCCGCAAACTTTCTTCTCGGCGATCAAACCGAAGGCGCGGCGCACCGTCTCGGGCGTGTGATGGAAGGTCGCCTTCAAGGTGATTTCCGAATAGTGCAGGCGGTTGGTATCGAGTTGAACTTTCGTTCCCGCCGCGCATCCTCCGAAGAAATTCACTGTGCCGCCCTTGCGCACCATCTGTACTGCCCACTCCCAGGTTTCCGCGCGGCCGACCGCTTCTATCGCCACATCGGCGCCCCGCCGTTCCGGACTCAACTCGCGCACGGCCTCGACTGCATCGTTGACCTTGGTGATCTGCACCACTTCGTGTGCGCCCTTCTTACGCGCCAGCGCCACCTGTGAATCGCGTTTCACCACAGCAATCACGTTGCAGCCGATCGCTTTTGCCACTTGCACAAACATCAAACCAATGGGTCCGCCGCCAATCACGGCAACGGTATCGCCGATCTGAACCCCTGTTTCATGCAGACCGCGTAGCACGCAGGCCAGCGGCTCGGTCATCGCGGCATCTTCGAATGTCACATTCGCAGGCACGACGAGCATGTTGGTTTCTACAATGCGCCGCGGAATCCGTATGTACTCCGCGTAAGCGCCATTGTTAAACAGCAGATCTTCGCAGAGGTTCAGTTGATGCTTTGAGCAGTAAAAGCACATGCCGCAGGGCGCAGAATTGAGCGCGACGACGCGCATGCCCTTCTTAAATCCGCGTACGCCTTCGCCCACCTCTTCGACGGTTCCGGCCAGTTCATGCCCGAACAAGGCCGGCGGCACAATCATGCGGGCATGATAACCGCGCTGGTAAACCTTCAAATCCGTGCCGCAGGTCAACGCTACGTGGACTTTGACGAGAACTTCACCGTCGCCCACGCGCGGGATCGGCACTTTTTCAATCTTGATGTCCTCTTTGCCATAGAGGACCGCGGCTGTCATCTTGCCATTCACAATAAGTTCCCTTCCAGCGCTGCTGCGCCCGGCTGGATGACAATCTTCATCGAGTCCGGCTGAGGATGGGCGGCCAGATTCAGCGCTTCCACACCGCTCGATAGCGGGAAACGGTGGCTGATAAGCCGTTCCAGATCCATTTCACGACTCATAACGAACCGCACCGATTCCTCCTGCAATTCCACGGATGCGCTGTACGATCCAAGCAAAGCCTTTTCGTCCACGCATACTGCCGCCGGATCGATCGTCGCCTCGCCTCGCACTGTCTGCGCAAATAACAACACACGACCCCCCGGACGCGTTGCATCTATGGCGGGCCGAATCAGGCCGTTCCCGCCCACTGCCAGAATCACAGCGTCGGCTCCCCGCCCTTCCGTCATTCTGCGCACCGCTTGCCCGGCGTCAGCCTTGGAAGCGTCAATAGTATGTTGTAAGCCGAAGCTATTCGCTATTGTAAGCCTCGCCGGATACAAATCGGAAGTAATCACCCGTGCCCCTGCCCGCTTCGCCAGTGTCGCCAGTATCAGGCCAATCGGGCCCTGTCCCATTACCAGGACGGTCTCCCCCGCTTCGAGGCGAAGCGTCTCGACACCTTTGATGCAGGTATTCACCGGCTCGGCAAAACAGGCCTGCTCGTAGCTGACGCCGTCGGCGATGCGCACGGTACCCTTCTCGACGATCCAGTCCATGACCCGGACATATTCCGCAAATCCCCCGCCCGAGGGTTCAAACCCAGCCGTGCAGCCGACTTTCTTGTAAGTGGCGCACTGCGCAAACGTCTTATGCCGGCAGTAAAAACATTCTCCGCAAGGAATGTGATGGAATACAACCACGCGGTCGCCCACGCTGAATTTGTGAACCCCTTCGCCGACTCTCGCGACGATGCCAGCCGTCTCATGGCCAAAAATGCGCGGCGCGGAGTGCGATCCCGTCGCGATCTTCTTCAGGTCAGTCCCGCAGATCCCGCAAGTGTGGACGCGCACCAGAATTTCTCCGCGGCCGATGTCAGGCACAGGAACTTCTTCGAGGCGCACATCGTCGATGCCGCGATATACCGCGGCACGCATCGTCGAAGGAATTCTTGAAGGAATCTCGCGCCCTTCGAGCTCCAGCGTCTTATCCACGCTTAGCGGCGATGTTTGAGCCATTACCATAATAGATGTGACGATCTCCCCTATCGCTTCCCCATAACTTGAGTATGGGACTGAGTGCCGGTACTCGTATGTGCGCCAGCGGACGGTTCGTCCTTTGTTTGCCTCAAGTCTCTTGGATTCAACTCAGGCACCGATGACGCATTCCGCAGCGCTGGACGACTGCAAGTTTCGCGATCAAGATAGCCCGCAAGCGCGTCGCAAAGAGCTTGGCTTGCCTTGGCGCTGTTCCTCGCTAACGCAATCGTCCCTGGCCAAAGCCACGGGCGCAGCGCGACGTGACTCGCAAATTTGGTAGAGCGAAACGTTCCGTCCGCCGCGACGAATCGATCCATTCTCGCCGGCATGATGAAATCGGCGGCATCGGAGATCGCCTTCACGGCTGCAAATTCGACTCCGCGCGCTTCCGCGCCTTGCGCTACTGCGGCGGCTTCCATGTCGACGGCGGCGGCGTTATAACTCTTGGCCAACCGACTCTTCTGATCTTCGCTGGCGACGGTCGCCGAGCTCACCAAAATTCCTTCGCCGGATTCGATCTCTGTCCGCGCGCTGTCGGCGGCATTGATCACGGTGCGCGGCCGCAAAACGTCTCCAACCTTCAGGGAACAATCAAGAGCGCCGGCAAACCCAACCGAGATGAGCAGCGTTGGCCTAATTTCCTGAATAATCGCCTCGGTCGCGCGCCGCGCAGCTTCTGGTCCGATGCCGCCGCAGATCAGCGCCGTTTCTCCGTTTGTAAGAACATTTTCAAAGAGACGATATCGCCGCCCGCCATGTTCAATCATCCTGACGTTCCAGCTTCGAATCAACGGCCTTACTTCCCGCTCCAACGCGGCAATGATCGCAATCTTAGGCATAACCATTCGCGCGGAACCACTCTACCGATCGCCGCATCGCTCCATCCACAGCAACCGTCCGCCAACCCAGTTCGCGCTCAGCCTTTGCCGAACTGACAAACATCATCTTGCGTCCCATCCGCACCGCGTCGATTGTGGCGCGCGGTTCACGGCCAAGGAGTCGGCCGGTGATCATCTCGTCGACCACTCCGGTAGCGAATGCGAAAACGTAGGGCAGCTTCACCGTCGGCGACTTCAATCCTGTAATCGCGGCCAGTCGGTCGAGAATCTGTTTCAGCGTTAGATTCTCTCCGCCCAGAATATAGCGCTCGCCTCGCCTTCCCTTCTCCAGCGCCTGAACATGGCCGCGTGCACACTCTGTCGCATCCACCAGGTTCAATCCCGTTTCCACATACGCCGGAAACTTCCGCTTCAGAAAATCGACCACGATTCGTCCTGTCGGAGTCGGCTTGATATCGCGCTCGCCAATCGGCGTCGTCGGATTCACAATCACGACGTCGACTCCCGACTTCGCCGCTTCAACTGCCACCTGCTCCGCCATGAATTTTGAACGCTTGTAGTGCCCAATCATGTCTGCGATACCGACCGGACTCTCTTCATCGGCTGCACGGTCATGATTCAAACCCGAAGTGAAGCCCATAGTTGCAACACTCGACGTGTAGACGACCCTGCGCGCACCCTGTTTCTGCGCCGCCTTGAGCAAAGACCGCGTGCCCTCGACATTCGAGCGATACATTTCGTCGGGATCGCGCACCCACAGCCGGTAGTCGGCGGCCACGTGAAATACGACGTCGCAACCCGCTAACGCCTTCTCGATCGACGCTGCATCTCGCAGATCGCCGGTAACGCGATCGGCCCTCAGATCGTCGATGTTGCGCAGATCGCTCGTGGGCCGCACCAGCAGCCGCAGATCGGCGCCCTGTTCGGCGAGGGCACGCGCAACATGACTCCCCAGAAATCCGGTGGCGCCGGTGACGAAAGCGAGCATTTAGCACTTGGCATTTAGCACTTGGCATTTAGCACTTGGCACTTAGCATTTAGTCCCTAACCTGGGTTCGCTAACTGCCAAATGCTAAGTGCTAACTGCTGCCCTTCTCCGCCATAACTTTCGAGTAGGTGGTCAGCGCGATCAGCGGGAAATATTGCCGGTACAGGTGATACTTCAGATAGAACACGCGCGGGAAGCCGGTTCCGGTGAAGAAAGGCTCATCCCACGAGCCGTCTTTTTTCTGGGTGCGCAGCAAGTACGCCATGCCCCGCGCCACGCATTCGCTGCGCGTATCGCCTACGGCCAACAGTCCCATAATCGCCCACGCAGTCTGCGACGCCGTGCTATCTCCTTGGCCGCGCAGGTTCGGATCATCATATGATCCGACTGTCTCGCCCCAGCCGCCATCGGCGTTCTGCACAGAGCGCATCCATTCCGCCGCCTGCTGGACCATGGGGTCGTTGCGATCGATGCCCATCGCTTCCAGGCCGCGCAGTACCTGCATCGTGCCGTAGATATAATTCACGCCCCAGCGGCCAAACCAGCTTCCATCCGGCTCCTGCTCTTTGCGAATAAACTTGAGAGCGCGCTTTACTGCGGGATGATTCTGGTCGTATCCATAGGTTGCGAGGCATTCCAGAATGCGTCCGGTGATGTCGACGGTCGCCGGATCGAGCATGGCGTTGTGGTCGGCAAAGGGCACGTACTGAAACACCATGCGGTCGTTATCTTTGTCGAACGATGCCCAGCCTCCGTTCTTGCACTGCATCGACAGAACCCAATCGATCGCACGCTGCACCGACTCTCGCTGATAACGGCCATTCGGATGTTCGACGCGACTCAACCCGAGGCAGACCATCGCGGTATCGTCGACGTCAGGATAGAACTCGTTGTTGAATTCGAAATACCAGCCGCCCGGCTCGCCTTGCGGATTCTTGATCTTCCAGTCTCCAGGCTTGCGCACCTGCTTCTGCAACATCCAGTCGGCGCTCTTGACCATGCGCGGATCGCTCGCCGGAACGCCGGCCTCGCCAAGAGCAAACAACGCATACGCCGTATCCCACACCGGCGACATACAGGGCTGCATACGGAAAGTGTCGCTCTCTTCAATGCCTAATTTTTCAAACTCATCCATGGCGCGGATAAATTGCGGATCGTCGACCGAATATCCCAGGCAGCGCAGCGCGATGATGGCATTCATCATCGACGGATAAATCGCGCCCAGACCATCGCTCATCTCGAAGCGCTCGAGCATCCACTTCTCTGCCTTGCGCAGAGCAAGCGAACGCAGCGGTCGAATGTGCACACGCTCGAACCAGTGCGTCAGGCGATCGAGAAACAAAAAGAAATTGCGCCACGAAATCAGTTTGTCGGCCCAATGCAAATGCATGCGCGACTTGTCGCGCCCTCCGACAAAGAGCTCTTCCACTCCCATTTCGTCGGGAATTTTCTTGAACGGCTTTTTCGCGTAGCAGATCGAAAGCGGCACCAGAATGGCGCGCGACCACGACGAAATTTCGTAAATATTGAACCAGAACCAATTGGGAAAGAGAACAATCTCCGGCGGAATCGCGGGCACGGCATCGTAATCGTATTGCCCAAAGAAGCAGAGATAGATCTTGGTAAATGTATTGACTTCAGTGACGCCGCCCATCTCGAGAATCTTCTTCCGAGCGCGCGCCAGCGCGGGATGATCCGCCGTAAAGCCAGCCAGCTTCAGCCCAAAATAAGCTTTCACCGAAGCGCTGATATTCGATGGGCCCAGGGCGTAGATGCTCCATCCGCCGTCTTCATTCTGGTGGTTCAGGATATGCTGCGCGGCTTTATCAAAGCGCGCCTGATTGCCCGTGCCAAGCAGCGTATGAAGCAGGATGTAATCGGATTCGAGGGTAGTGTCGGCCTCCAACTCTCCGCACCAATAACCCTCTTCGTGCTGTTGCGAGAAAAGATAATTACGTGCCGCATCGACCGCGACGGCGACCCGGCTGCCCAGGTCGTCAATCTTTCCAAATCGCATTTGCGGCGCGGAGGCCGAACTAAACGAGGAGGAATCGTCCATAAAACTCCGATTACAAAACTTCAAAACAACCTAGGACTGCGCAGCTACCGCCGGCGCCGCTGAGATCGTGGCCACAATTTCCGGCGGCAATCCGAAGCGCACATTCTCCGGCATGATTTCGAGCTCCTGCACGTCGCCAAAGCCCCGCTCCGCGAGGTATTCGACTACTTCCTGCACCAGATGCTCAGGGGCCGACGCTCCCGCAGTCAACGCAACGGTCTTCACGCCATGCAACCACTGCGGCCGAATATTGTGGCAGTCATCGATTAAATGCGCTTCGGTGCCCAGACTGCGCGCCACCTCAACCAACCGCTTAGAGTTCGAGCTGTTATCCGAGCCCACAACCAACAGCAAATCGGCGTCGGAGGCGACATGCTTCACCGCGACTTGACGATTCTCTGTGGCATAACAGATATCCTGCGCCGCGGGTCCCTTGATGTTCGGGAAACGTTGGCGCAGCGCCGCGATGATGTCGCGCGTCTCATCCAGGCTAAGCGTAGTCTGCGTCAGGTAGGCGACACGGTCAGGATTGGGCAGTGTCACGGAGGCCACTTCCGCAGGTGAGCCGACAACCTGCGTGACGGCGGGCGCCTCGCCAAGCGTTCCGATCACTTCGTCATGATCGCGATGGCCGATCAGAATCAGCGAATAGCCTTCCTTTGCGAACTTCACCGCCTCCACGTGCACCTTGGTGACCAGTGGGCACGTCGCATCAATTACACGCAGCTTGCGCGCCTTGCTGGCCTCGCGCACTTCGGGCGACACGCCGTGCGCGCTATAAATGACGCGCTCGCCCTCGGGCACTTCATCGACGCTGTCGACAAAAATCGCACCCTTCTGTTGCAACTCCTCCACCACAAACCGGTTGTGAACAATTTCCTTGCGCACGTAAATCGGACGCCCAAAAGCTTCGAGCGCGATCCGGACAATATCAATCGCCCGCACCACCCCCGCGCAAAATCCGCGCGGCTTCAAAAGCAGCAAGGTCTTAGTGTGCAAGTTCTTCCTTTGTAAACCGCCAGTCTCGGACAAGTCGACTCCCCCACCCTTTAGCTACACTTTCTCATTAGAAAAGTTACTTTAAGAGTATCGAAAGATGTACCCGCGGGTCAATGTAAGCCTTTGAGAGTGTGGGGATTAGCAGCGAGCGGCGAAAAGCGGCGGGTGAATGGAGCCGGGTCGAACCTGCGCGTCACCAAACGCGACGTGCTCCATACCGATCGAAGATTTTTTCGTTGCTGACAATAAACAACTTTTCAATCTCAGCCTGCGCGATCAACATACGGTCAAATGGGTCTTGATGGGGTCCTGGCAACATCCCTGCCCGAATCCCATGATGGTACGACACAGGCAGATTCAGAAATTTTTCTCGTTCCAGGTAGCCACCGAAGTCTTGCACAAGCTCGGAAGCACTCGCCAGCTTGCCTAGTCGAAACTTCGTCGCAATCTCCCAAGCCGAAGCTGCGCTGACGAAAATGCTGCTGTCCCGTTGGGTCATAAGTCTTCGACAAGATTTGGGTAGTGCTGGATCGTCGCTGTACCACCAGAGCAAAGCATGGGTATCCAGCAGAAGGCGCACGCTACTGGCCCCAAGCGTCAAGCTCTTCCTGCGGCAAAGGCTCAAAAAACTCAGGCCCGACCTTCAGTTTCCCGCGTAGAGCGCCCGGCTTCCGCTGGCCCTGCTTATCCTCAATCGCAACCAGCCGCACAACTGGCTTCTTCCCCCGGGCGATGACAATCTCCTCGCCCCGGCAAGCCCTCTCGATTAGCCGCGAGAGTTCTGTTTTGGCCTTGTGGATGGTAATGGTTTCCATGAGTCTATGTTAGCTAACAAAACTTAGCTAAGTCAAGAGCAACTCACCTATTCGCCTTGATCATCTGCTCCGCATGCTTCCGCGAAGTCTCCGTCAGCTTGGCTCCCGACAGCATCCGCGCCACTTCTTCAGTCCGCTCGTCGCCCGTGATCTCCCGAACCGTAGTCTTGTCCCGCCCTGCGGCTTCGCGCTTCTCGATGACATAGTGATGATCGGCGAAGGTCGCGATTTGCGGCAGGTGCGTCACGCAGAGCACCTGATTGCCTTTGGATAGCGCCTTTAATTTTTTCCCAACGGCCTCGGCCGCGCGTCCACCGATACCCGTATCGATCTCGTCAAACACTAACGTGCGCTGCGCCGCCGCGGACTTCTTCTTCGAACCGCCCGCCGCATTGGTCCCCGCTTCGACGCTCGCCTTCAACGCCAACATCACGCGCGAAAGTTCTCCGCCCGAAGCGATCTCCTCCAGCGGACGCAGCGCCTCGCCTGCATTGGTCGAAATCAGATAGACGACCTGATTGAGGCCAGACGGTGTCCAATGCTTTTCGTCTTCAGACTCTTCAACCGTAATGCGAAAGCTGGCGCGCATGGCTAAATCGTTGATCTCGGCCTCGACTAGCTTCTCCAACTTTCGCGCTGCCTCTGCCCGTTTGCGCGAGAGCGACCGCGCTGCCATCCGATACTCCCCGCCAGCCACGGCGAGCATCGCGCGCAGTTCAAGTAACACCTGATCTTTATTCTCCATCTCCGAAAGTTTGCGCCGGATATCCTCGCCAAACGCGATCGCCTGCTCCAGAGAAGGCCCGTACTTCCGCTTCAGACGATCGAGCAGTGCCAGCCGTTCTTCGATTTCAGCCAGCCGCTCCGGCGAAGCCTGGATTCCTCCCGCGTAATCGCGCAGCGTCGCCCCCACATCTTCGACGCTAATGCGCGCCGATTCCAAAGCTGCGAGCGCCTCCTGAAATTTCGGCTCATACCGCGCCAACTCCTCAAGTTGTTTTTGCGCCGCGCGCAAGCTCGACGAAGTGGAAGCATTGCCCTCATACAACAGGTCAAAAGCATTCATCGCCGCGCCGTAAATCTTCTCGGCATTCGCCAGCACACGCTTCTCCGCTTCCAGTTGCTCATCTTCCTGAGGACCATCGCAAGCCCGCAGTCGCGCCTCTTCGATTTCGCGGCACTGAAAATTCCACAGGTCGAGCAGCCGCATTCGGTCTTGCTCATCCTGCTCCAGTTCCGCAATCCGCCCGCGTATCTGCTTCCAATGCGCGCACGCCGCAGCCACATCCTTCAAGTCGACTCCCGCGTAAGAGTCAAGCAGGTCCTGGCGCGCTGCCGCATCAAAATTCACGATCGATTCGTTCTGCGCGTGGATCACCGCCAGATGCGGCGCAATCTGCTTCAATACGGCCACCGTCGCCGGCTGATTGTTGACGAAGACGCGCCCTTTGCCGCCGGCTGCAATCTCGCGCCGCAAAATCAGCGAGCCACTCTCCCCGTCCAGGCCATTCGTCTCTAAGATGCCCTCGATCGAGCGCGCCGCCGCTCCTTCGCTTTCAAACACCGCCGCCACCACCGCCCGCTCCGCACCGCTGCGGATCACATCCGACGACGCTTTTTCGCCCAGCAACAATCCCAGAGCATCAATCAGAATTGACTTCCCCGCGCCGGTTTCGCCGGTCAGAAGATTCAATCCTGCCGCAAATTCGATCGCGACATTGTCGATCACCGCGTAATTTTCAAGCCGTAGCTCAGCCAGCACAAGGATCCTTGGTTCGTGTGGAGCGGACGCCCTCGTCCGCAGCCTTTGACTTTGTTCGAACGACGCAACTTCAGTTTAGGACAACCCAAATTCACGCGCAGCATAGCACACTCGTCCGCTCCGAGTTGTCCAAGCGGCCAGTACCAAGACTGGCACTGACGATGTGAGAAATGTACTTCCCATTTTGCCCGCCCAGCAAGTCTTTCGCGAACATTGATGCATGCGATACTTCCCCCGGTTTTTCATCGCAGCGCTGCTCTGCGGGCTGGGAATTGCCCCGGCCTCCGCGCAGCAGTTGCAATGTAACCCGTGCCGCCACGCCTTCAACGAGGTGCAAGTCGGCGATAACCGCACCTTCTCAATCCAACTCTCAAATACGGGAAGGAAACTTCTGACGATCTCTTCTATTTCCGTCCAGGGCAGCGAATTCTCGTTCAGCGATTTCTCCTTACCCGCCAAAATACAACCTGGCGCAAGCGTCCAGTTGCCGGTCGTCTTCGCGCCCACGGTCCAGGGATGGGCCCGCGGCGTCCTCTCGCTCGTAAGTAACGATCCGAATTCCCCGCTTTACATCTACCTCTGGGGACACGGCTTCGGCGAGGCCAGCACTCAGCTAGGCATCAATCCTTCCTCGCTCAATTTCGGCAACGTCAACGTGGGGTCGAGCGCCACCTTGCAGGCCACGCTCACCGCCTCGAACGGTTCGGTAACGATTTCCTCGGACGGGTCGACGAGTTCGGAATTCGCCGTCACCGGCTTGAGCCTGCCTGTCACTCTTGAATCCGGTCAGAGCCTCCCCATCACTATTCAATTCACGCCCAACGCATCCGGCGCAGCTTCCGGCCAAGTGGGATTCACCAGCAACGCTGAGAACTCACCCACGGTGGAACAGGTAGCGGGCACAGGCGTCGCGCAAAGTTCACACAATGTCTATCTTTCCTGGGAACCGGGAAAGGGCAATCCAGTGGGCTACAACATATACCGCGGCACATCTCAGAACGGCCCTTACCAGATGATCAACACTTCACTGGACTCTTCGACCAACTACACCGATTACACGGTTTCCGCGGGAGACACATATTATTACGTCGCGACCGAGGTCAACGCACAGGGCGAGGAGAGCGGCTACTCCAATGTCGCCGAAGCTGTGATCCCATAGTTCCTGCATGATCCGGATCCCAAGGATAATGCGGCCAACGTCGCATTGAGTCATTGAATCATCGACCATTTCGGTTCAACGACTCAGTGCCTCAATGACTAAATACCTCAATGATTGAATAATTCCGATTCAATAATTCCATTGACCGATGCGGTACCCGGGCCGAGCACGCCCCGAGCGTGGTCTATAATTCCAATCAGGGGTTTTCCCTAAACCGATGCACTTTTCTTGCGTCCTGCTGTTGTTCGTCGGCGGCGAAATCGTTGATCTCGTCCTTCAGACTGGTCCGGTCGCCAAAACCGTTCTCTTCATTCTCATCGCCTTCAGCGTGCTCTCCTGGGCCGTAATTCTTTCCAAGTGGCGATTTGTCCAACGCGCACGGACACAAAGCGGCCGCTTCGTCCGCGCTTTCCGCAAGGCGCAGCGCTTGCAGGATATCGCTCCCGTCGCTGAACAGTTCCGCCCCAGTCCGCTGGTCGGAGTCTTCGAAGGCGCCGTCGTGGAGTTCAAACGCCAGATGGGCACCACCGGCAGCGTTCAGAACCTCATCGCCATTCAGCGCGCCATGCAGATCGCTTCCTCTGAAGAGATCACGCGACTCGAGCGCAATCTTCCCTGGCTCGCGATCACGGGCGCGGTCACTCCGTTTATTGGTTTGTTTGGGACCGTCTGGGGCATCATCGACGCGTTCCACGGATTAGGCACGGCTGGCGCCGCGACGTTGCGCGCCGTCGCTCCGGGCATCTCTGAAGCCCTGGTCACCACCGCTGCGGGACTGGCCGCCGCCATCCCCGCGGTAATCGCCTACAACCTCATTATCGGCTCGATCCGCGAAATGGCTTCGCGCAATGACGATTTCGCGCTCGAGATGCTCAACATGGTTGAGCGTCAGACGCAGTCGGTAGAGCGGCAAATACCTGTCGGCGAGGTGCGTCGCTGATGGCCTTCACCGCCGCCAACGGACGCACGCACACCGCGCTGGCCGATATCAACATCACGCCGCTCGTCGACGTAGTCCTCGTGCTCCTCATCATTTTCATGGTGACCGCGCCCGTGCTCCAGTCGGGAATCGAAGTCAATGTGCCGCACACGCGCACCGTCAAAGAGATCACCGAGGAACGCCTGGTGATCAGCATCGACAAATCGCAAAAAGTTTTTCTGGGCAACGACCCCATCAACATTAACCAGATCGGAGCAACGCTGAAGAAGAAGATTCGCGACCCGCAGCATCAGGCGATTTATCTGCGTTCCGACGAGGATGTTCCGTTTGGCGCCTTCGCCACCGTAATGGACGCTATCAAACAAGCGGGTATCAGCAACGTAAGCATCGTGACGCAGCCCATCGACGCGCACGGCGCCGGGCACTGATACCGATATTGATATTTGAGACGTACGACTATCGACATGCAAGACGTCGACATTTATTCCGAACACGCGCAGTTGCGCCGGCCGCTCGCCTGGTCGTTCGGATTGCATGTTGCATTCGCCGCGTTCGTCGTGTTCTACGCAATGTTCATTCAGGGCTTTCGCGGCTCCGGTTGGGGCAGCGGCGGCACCGGTGACGCCATGGGAGCAACGCTCGTAAGTTCGGTCCCGTTGCCCGCCAACCCTATTCAGACAACGAATGTCTTAGCCACCGAATCCAAAGGTCTCTCCAAATCGCAGCCCGAGGTAGAGCAAAAAGAACCAGAAGCAATTCCGATCCCCGATAAGAATACAAAGGTGAGACCGAAGCCTCTGACCAGTGCGACCAAAAGGAAAGCGGAACCGGAACCGCCCGAAACGAATCAAATTCCGTATGGTGAAGGCGGCCCGGTCAGCGGCCCCTACACCATGACTGCCGGCGGCGCAAAAGGCGGCTTCGGGTTCAGCGGAAGCGGCGGCGACTTCGGCAGCCGCTATGCCTGGTATGTCGAAGCGGTGCAGCGCAAAGTTACCGAGAACTGGCTGAAATATGAAGTTGATCCGCGCGTCTCGGAAGCGAAGCGGGTTTATCTGACGTTTGATATCGAGCGCAACGGGCGTCCGGCGAATGTTCAAGTCGAGCAATCAAGCGGAGTTCCATCGCTCGATCAGTCGGCAGTGCGAGCGCTGCAGCGCATCGATACTTTCGGCCCGCTGCCCTCGGATTACTCGGGCGGCAAAGTGTCGGTAGAATTTTGGTTCGATTACAAAAGGTAGTTCGATTACAACAAGGTAGATCAGTCGTTGGTTGATGTTTGTTAGGCCACAGTATTGGTGGCGCATTTCGCTCTTGCTTTTGGGTGGCGCAGCGGTTTACCGCTGCGATAACCGTGCCATTTTATAAATCGGCTTTAGCCGCTGAGGCGCCCGGTAGAAGCTCGATGTTGCACGCTAATGACAAATGACTACAGGAGCATCAATTGAGTAACTCGGTTCGACTAACGCGCCTTATTTGTTTTGTCGCCGCCACATCACTTCTGTGGACGTCCGCCGCCTCCGCCCAGGACTGGATTCGCACCGGCACAGGCCTCGGCGTCGAGCGCGTACGCCTGGCTGCCTCCGATTTCAAGGGATCAAACTCCGATCCCAACAACGTCGCCCTGCTCAAGACCTTCAACGATGTCTTGTGGAACGATCTCGACAACGCCGGAATCTTCGATCTAGTCTCCAAAAGTTTTTACCCGCTTCAGGTACCCGGCCAGCCCTCCGAAATCAATTTCTCAGCCTGGAATTCCCCGCCGCCCAACACCTCCATGCTCGCCTTCGGCAACCTCGGCGTAGCCGGCGGCAAAGTCACGGTCCAGGGATGGCTCTACGACGTCAAGAATGAAAAGTCGCCGCAAGTTCTCGGCAAGCAGTACGCCGACAACGCGACCAACGACGCCGTGCGCGTCATCGCCCACCGCTTTGCCGATGAGATCATCTTCCGCCTCGGTGGAGGCGTGAACGGAATCGCAGAAACCAAGATTTATTTCGTCAGCGAGCGCACCGGCCACAAAGAAATCTGGATGATGGATTACGACGGCGCCAATCAGCAGCAACTCACCCATCTCGGCAGTATTTCGCTGTCGCCACGCATCTCGCCCGACGGCTCGCGCCTCGCTTTCAGCTCCATCAATAAAGGCGGCTGGGAGATCATGATGTATTCCTTCGATCTCAACCGGATCGTCGCCTTCCCGCGCTTCGGCGGCATGAACCTTTCGCCCTCTTGGTCACCCGATGGCAAGATTGCATTCTCCTCCTCGCGCAACGGCTACCCGAATATTTTTGCTGTCGATCAATCCGGGGGAAACTCGCATCGCCTCACCGAAGGCAAAGGCCCGGACGTTTCTCCCGCGTGGAATCGCAAAACCGGCTCGCAAATAGCCTTCGTCAGCGGACGTACTGGCTTGCCGCAGATCTACACCATGGAATCCGACGGCACCAACTTGCAGCGCCTCACCGATCAGGGCTACGCTGTTTCACCCAACTGGTCGCCGAATGGACAGTTTCTTACCTTCTCCTGGATGCGCAAATACGGCGGCGGAGAGCCAGGTTCGAACGATCTTTACCTGATGGATATCGCCAGCAAGCAGTGGGTGCAACTCACGCATGACGCCGGACGCAACGATTTTCCCTGCTGGTCGCCCGATGGACGGCACGTCGTGTTTCAATCCCACCGTACGGGCAGCGACCAGATTTGGACCATGCTGGCCGATGGCACCAACGTGAAGCAATTGACTTTTAAGGGCGCAAACACACAGCCCAACTGGAGTTGGAAGTAGATTGGTTTCATAACATGACACGATGTCGTCGTAGCGTCGTTAATTTGGGATCGTCGTTAATTTCGTAGCGTAGTTGTTTTCGTATCAGGGCACGCCTTTAGGCGTGCCGCAGGAGCTAAATGATGAGCGCCTTCAGGCGCTGAGGCACGAGATTCGATTTTCGTGACAAGCACGGTTCATGCGGCTGGCCGAAAGTGCGCCCCGTCGTCAAGCTGCGAATCGTCGGACTGCAAATTGCACGCCACCACGCGGGCGCACAGAAAAGAGGAATCAGTGAAGCACCCAACCACAAAGACAATGACGATAACAAGAGGCGCTGCCCTTGTATTCATTCTGGCCATGTTCGTTTTCCTGGGCGCATGCGCCAAGAAAGTCGCTCCGCCGCCACCCCCGCCGCCACCCGCGCCCAACGCGCCCACAGCCTCGCTGTCGGCGAACCCCAATACCGTCGACGCCGGTCACCCGACCACGCTCACCTGGCAAACCACCAACGCGACGGACGTTAGCATCGACAGCATCGGCCCCGTGGACCCCAGCGGCTCACGCCAAGTGACTCCGGTCGACTCGACCACGTATCATCTCGTCGCCAAAGGTGCCGGCGGTACTCAGGACGCGACCGCGCGCGTGACCGTCAACCCTGCGCCCGCTCCACCGCCACCCACAACCTATAACGCCACCGAAGAAGAACTCTTCGCGCAAAATGTGAAAGACATCTTCTTCGACTACGACAAGTATGATATACGCGCATCCGACCAGGGCTCGATTCAGGCGGACGCGCAGTTCCTGCAACAGCATCCCAACATCCGCTTCACGATCGAGGGACATTGCGACGAGCGCGGCTCAACCGAATACAACCTCGCCCTCGGCACCAATCGCGCTGACTCCGTAAAAAACGCGCTGGTACAGGCGGGAGTGAGCGGCGATCGCATCAAGACCATCACCATGGGCAAGGAGAAACCGTTCTGCACCGAATCCAACGAAGCCTGCTGGCAGCAAAATCGCCGTGGCCACTTCGTCTACGAAAAATAAACGGAGAGGGACGGGCCTTTCGCCCGTCCCATTTTAAATCTGCATAAAACCCGGTGTCGTGTTGGTTTTGGGTGGCGCAGCGCTTCAGCGCTGCGGTCAGCGCGACACTCTAAACGCGGCTTTAGCCGCTGAGGTATACCCACCCGCTCAACGTTCTGCGGCTTTTCAACATCCAATAGGATAACTATGAAATCCAATCGCATCGCGCTCGTCATCGCACTATTCCTCGCCATTAGCTTTGCTCCCGCCTATGGCGTGAACAAAGACATGATCGAACTGCAAACCCAGGTCCAACAATTGCAGCAGCAGATGACCGCGATGAAGCAATCGTTCGACGAGCGCATGGGCGTAATGAGGAATCTGCTCGAGCAGAATACCGACGTCGCCAACAAAGTCACCGCCGCCATTAACGGTCTCGAAGCGTCGATCAATAAACAGCAGCAGGATCGCGGCGCCCAGGTTGACCAGATCTCCGGTCAGATTCAGGCGCTGACCGATACCATGGATGAGCTCAAAGTCCGGCTCACCAAGCTGAGCAAGCAACTCGAAGACCTGCAGTCGGCGCAGCAGTCCATGGCCGCGCAACAAGCCCAGGCGCAGCAGCAGCAGCAGGCAATCGCGCAGGCCCCCGCGCCCGACGTGCTCTATAACAATGCCTTGCGCGACTACAACGGCGGCAACAACGACCTGGCGACTCAGGAATTCAACGATTACATCAAGTTCTATCCAAACACCGACCTCGCCGGAAACGCGTATTTTTATCTGGCGGAAATTCAGTACAAAGCCGGCGACTACCCGAAAGCCATCGCGAATTACGATCTGGTTCTACAGAATTTTCCCAGCGGAAACAAAGCCGCCGCTTCGCAGCTAAAAAAAGGATTCGCGCTCATCGAGCTCGGCAAGGCAGACGAGGGCACTCAAGAATTGAAGCACGTCATCCAGCGCTACCCACGAACGAATGAGGCCACGCAAGCGCGAGAAAGATTGAGAAAGCTCACTCCCGCCGCGGCTCAAAAAGCTCGCCAATAAATGAAGGTCAGAGGTGAGAGGTCAGATTGCAGAGGTAACCCCCTTTGCTGTACCGGTAGCAGGTGTTATACCTCTGCAATCTGACCTCTGACCTGCGCTTTCTGAATGTCCCAAACCCCGCTTGATGGGTTACTATAATCCGTTTCCGAAAACACCCGTTTGCTTAGAGGAGACCTGATGCAGCTGCGCCTGGAAAGCCGTCCCGTCGGTGATGTCCTGATCATTCAATGCCACGGACGGATCGTCGCCGGAAACGAAGTCTATACCCTGCACGCCTCGGTGGGAGACTCCT
>JBEKXO010000044.1:0-28055 GCA_049511995.1 Terriglobales bacterium | reverse complement strand
GGCGCCTTTTACTAGTTCGTCGGCTTTTTTCTGGACGCTGTCGTCGATGGTCATGCGGTCGCCTTGCAACTTGGCGTACCACTCGGCGATTTGTTTCCAGTCGGTAAAGGTGGTTAGTTGGACGTCGGGAGTGGTGTCGTCGGCTTCGTCGTCCTCTTTATTTTTATCGCGATCGGGCTGGATGTTTTTTACGGTCCAGGTGTAGATGCGGCGGTCGGTCGTGTCCTGGATTTCGGGCTGGTGGGTGGGAGTCTTCAGTTTTATTTCGCGGGCTTTGGGGATGTCGACTATGAGGCTGTCTTCTTTGACCACGATTCCTTTGGGGAAAGTGGCTTCGTACCAAAAATTTCTGGCGGCTAGCGGGGTGGTGACGCGGGTGACGGTGCGGTATTCGAGGGTGTCGCCGGGCTGGAGAGCGGCTACGGAGATGTGGCGCTGGCGGTAGTCGCTGTACATGGGAGCTTCTTTGAGGACGTCGGGCGCGAAGTCCTGGGCGGTGGATTCGGGAGTGGTGACGACCTGGCCGTCGGGCTTGCGGACGCGGACGTATTCGATCTCCAGCTTTTCGGTGGCGGAGGAGTAGCCGAAGACTAGCTGGCCGAATTCTTCTACTCCGGCCTGGCTTTGGATTTTGACTACGGCTTCGGTTTCGGTTACGTCGGTGCCGTCGTTTTCGAAGCGGACGCGGTTGAGGATGCGCTCGAAGGTGGCGGCTTCTTCGGAGTTGGGGTCGGAGGTGGTGGCATCGGTGGGCTTTGTCTGATCGTCGGATTTTATTTTGTTGGCAGGCTCGGGCGGCGGGGTCTGGGCTATCGTCAGGGATAGGAGCGAGCAGAGTAGTAAGACGGCTAGGGGGAGGCGCGACATATAGGACATCTTGAGTTCTTTTACGCTGTGGGCGGCGTAAAATCAAACGAAGCTGCGGAGTTGATTCGCGCGTGCGGCGAGAGCGTTTACCACCAAGGGCACCAAGGAAACCCGACCGTAGATGAAATTTAAACTTATTTTGCGGATGGCCTTGTTGGCTTGCATATGCGGGGTGTGTGCGGCGCAGACCCAGCTTGCTCCGCTGGCTATTGTCGAGGAGAGTTTGCCGGCGATGAATGTGGGGGTGGAGTTTCATACTCTTCTTCATGCTAAAGGGGGCGTCCCGCCTTATGTTTGGAGCGTGGCGGGCGGGGAGTTGCCCGAGGGGGTCACGCTGACTCGGGAGGGGCTGCTGAGCGGGCGTCCGACTAAGCCGGGCACGTATGCTCTTACTTTGAAGGTGGAGGATTTGGGGAATCCGGCGCACAGCATCAATAAGGAGTTGCAGGCGGCGGTTACGGCGGCGCTGCTGCTGGAGTGGGATGAGGCTCCGAAAGTGCACGACGATCGGATCGACGGGTCGGTGAAGGTTTCGAATGGGTCGAAGGACGATTTCGATTTGACGGTGGTGATTGTTGCAGTGGCGGGCAATGGGCGGGCTACGGCGATTGGGTATGAACATTTTCCACTGAAGGCGGGAGCGATGAATGTGAAGATTCCGTTTGGCAATACTCCTGGATATGGTGGGTACATCGTTCATGCAGACGCTATCGCGGAGATTGCGGCGCGAAATGTGATACTGCGGCAGAGGTTGCAGACGCCGCAGGCTTTGCAGATCGTGCAGGGGCCTTGATTAAGGGGCAGAGGTCAGAGGTTTGATTGCAGATTAGGGGCAAGAGCTTTTACCACTAAGGGCACTAAGGTTCACTAAGGGCTTCAGTACTGACAGTCGAGCCGTGGTGGACTGGTACGCTGGTCACTTGCTGGGGCTATGCTATTCTGACTATGATTTGTGTGGCTTGAGTTCGGTTGCAGCCGGAAGAATCTACGGTTTTTCACCTCTGCAATCCGACCTCTAACCTTGGTTTATGGAGCTTTTTCTTAATCTCTGCTGGTTGTCGCTGCTGGTGCCTGCTTATTTGTTGTGGCGGGAACGGATGGCTGCGGCTGCGCGGGGCAGAAGGAAAGGGTCGGCGGCGCGCCCGCTGGTATTTATCTGCACGCTGGGATGCGCGTTTGTTCTGTTGTTTCCGGTGATCTCGGCGTCTGACGATTTGCATGCCATGCGGGCGGAGATGGAAGAATCTTCGCCGGGCAAGCGCAGCGTGTCGCAGGCCGCCGGGGAAAAGGGTTCGGCGTGGCAAAATGGCTGGCAGACATTGCCGGCGACGGTCACGGGGACGGCATTACCTGGGCTTATTCCAGAAAACCGACTGGAAAGTTTTAGCTTCGTAGTTGCAGTATCCGCGGCGCAAACGATTGTCCACGGCAGCCGCGGTCCTCCAGTTTCTTCCCGCCTGATGTAACCCGCTCAATCGCGATATTGGATTGGAATTCGATGGATTGCGATCTTTAGGTATTGCGATTCGTTGCATTCAAGATTTGACGGCGATTGCGCATCGTTTTTACGAAATCCTTACGGCGTAGACTCCATACTCACAGCTTGTCTGTGGTGAAAGTTCAGCGCAGCGCCCGAAGGCGCATTGATTATGTGGCGTTGACGGTATGCCTGAAGGCATACCCCGATACGAGTCGCGGTCCATTTTCATAGTTAGGCCTTCGAGAAATCCGAGGGCTTCGATGGAGTTACTGGATGCACAAGAAAATCCAGCGATACCGGTGGATGCTCCTGGTTGTAGCGCTGGCCGCTGCCGCGAGTTTGTCCGCACAGCCGCCTGCTGCAGGCCCGCAACAGCCCGCGCCCGGTGTGCCCGCGGCTGCGAGTTTGACGTGGGATCAGGTGAAGGGGCGGTTTGAGCAGAACAATCCCACGCTGCTGGCGGATGCGCTGAACATTGATGAGTCGAAGGCGCAGGAGATTACGGCGTACTTGCGGCCGAATCCGCAACTGGGGCTACTGTCGGACCAGATCACTCCTTTTAATGTTGGGCCGAATCACGGGGCGCTCGCGTATCTGCTGCCCTCGGCGACGTTGAGTTACCTGCATGAACGGGAGCACAAGCGGGAGTTGCGGCTGGAGAGCGCGCAGAAAGCCACGGGAATCGCGGAGTCGAGCCATCTGGACATGGAAAGAACGATGCTGTTCACTTTGCGCGGCGCGTTTGTCTCGACGCTGCAGGCAAAGGCGGTGTTGAAGCTGGCTACGGACGATCTGGAATATTACGACCACTTACTTGGGATCAGCCGGGATCGTTTTGAGGCGGGTGATATTGCGCAGATTGATCTGGACAGGCTGGAGTTGCAGCGGGTGCAGTACGAATCGGATGTGCAGACGGCGCTGGTGAATCTGCGGACGGCGAAGATTCAGCTGCTGACATTGCTCAACGATCGCACTCCGGTCGAACAGTTCGACGTGAATGGTCCCTTCGATTTCAGCGATCAACTGTTGCCGCAGGATGATTTTCGGAAGATTGCTCTCGATACGCGGCCTGATTTGAAGGCGGCGATGGAGGCGGTGGATAAAGCGCAGACGGATCACAAGCTGGCGATTGCAAATGGATCGACCGATCCGACTTTTAGTTTGGACGTGGGACGGAATCCGCCGATTGATTTGTATTTTGGCGTGGGAGTGAGTATTCCGCTGCGGATTTTCGACCGCAATCAGGGCGAGAAACTGCGCACCAAGTTGGATATTGACCGAAATCAGAGGCTGCTGGACGCGGCGCAGGCGCAGGTTTATAGCGATGTGGATTCAGCGTACGTGACGGTGGTCAGCAATGTGACTTTGCTTCAGCCGTATAAGGCGAAATATCTGCAAATGGCGGTGCGGGTGCGCGACACGATTGCGTTCTCTTATCAGCATGGCGGAGCTTCGCTGCTCGATTTTCTTAATGCTCAGAGTGAGTATCGCGCCACGGAACTGAACTACGTGAATCTGGTGGGGGCGTATTTGACGGCGGCGGCGCAGTTGAATATGGCCGTCGGCCGAGAGGTGATTCAATGACGACGCAAACAAGACTTCTCTTAGTTTCAAGAGCCGCTAAGGGGAAGAAAACGGCGAGCTCTTGCGGCGCGGCCGTCTTCCCCCCTCCCGGGGCCGCGCCGTTATTTTTTGCGGGACGGGGCCGAGCATTGCTCGGCTTGGACAGACGGGCCGTCCGTCCCTACGCGATTCTTGCGGCCGCGGTACTCGTCGTGCTGTTGAGTTTGCTGGCGGGTTGCAGTGAGGGTAAGGGCGATCCTAAGTCGGAGGCGCCGCCTACGGCTACGGTGCTGCCTGATCTGGACGCTAATAATTTTAAAGTCGATCATCCAGAGCAGTTTCCGATCGTGGCGGCGGTGGAGTATAAGGCGGCGCCGGCGTTGAATGTAACCGGGGTGGTGCAGCCGGATATCTCGCGGGCGGTGCCGGTGATTTCGCTGGCGGCGGGGCGAGTGGTCGAGATCAAGGCGCGGCTCGGCGACGTGGTGAAGAAGGGGCAGTTGCTGTTGCAAGTGCAGAGCAATGATGTTTCGGGAGCTTATCAGGCCTATCGCAAAGCGGTGAATGATGAACTGCTGGCGCGGATTCAATTGGAGCGGGCGCAGCTTTTGTACAGCAAGGGAGCGATCGCGAAAAGCGCGCTGGAACAGGCCGAGGATGTGGCAAAGAATGCGCAGGCGGATTTGGATGCGTCCACGCTGCAGTTGCGGCTCCTGGGAATTGATAAGGATCATCCTTCGGGGATTGTCGATATCGTCGCGCCTATCTCGGGCGTGATTACCGATCAGCAGGTTACGAACTCGTCGGGCGTGCAGGGGTTGGGATCGCCGAATCCTTTTACGATTTCAGATCTTTCTTATGTGTGGATTGTTTGCGATGTTTACGAAAACGATCTCGATGCGGTGCGCGTGGGCGAGTTTGCGGATCTACGCCTGAACGCTTATCCCAATCAGGCTCTCAAAGGACGGATCGACAACATTTTGCCCGTGCTCGATCCGAATATTCGCACGGCGAAGGTGCGGTTGGAAGTTGCGAATCCGGGGATGATGCGGGTGGGGATGTTTGTGACGGCTACTTTTTATGGGAAGCAGGCGGAAGTGAAAGCGGCGATTCCGGCGACGGCGATTTTGCATTTGCACGATCGGGAGTGGGTGTATACGCCGCTCGGGGCGGGGCATTTCAAGCGGCTGGAAGTGGTTACGGGAAAAATGGTACCAGGGAATTTGCAGGAGATTGTTTCGGGGCTCAAGCCGGGGGATCAGGTAGTGGCAAATGCACTGGTGCTGCAAAACACGGTGGAGCAATAGATGATTCGACGGGTCGTCGATTTTGCTCTGGATAATCGGCTGCTGATTCTGGCGTTGGCGCTGATCCTTTTCGCCGCAGGCATCGTCTCGTTCAAGCGGCTTCCAATTGAGGCGTATCCCGATGTCGCGGATAACTACGTCGAGGTGATCACGCAATGGCCGGGAATTTCGGCGGAGCAGATTGAACAGCAGGTTACGATTCCGCTGGAAATTGTGATGAATGGGATTCCGCATGTGGTGCATCTGCGGTCGTTCTCGCTGTTTGGACTTTCGGACTTGAAGCTGGTCTTTGACGAGGACTCGGACAACGACTGGAATCGGGAGCGGGTGTTGGAGCGGCTAAGCCAGGTCACCTTGCCGCCGAACGTAGTGCCTCAGATGGGAACGGATTGGAGCCCGGTCGGTCAGATTTATTTCTTCACATTGCGCAGCACGAATCCAGCTTATGACGCGATGGAGCTGAAGTCACTGGAAGACTGGGTCGTGGAGAAAAATTTTAAGTCGGTGCCGAATATTGTGGACGTGTCAAGCTTCGGCGGACCGACACGCGAATACCAGGTGCGGGTTGATCCTAATAAGTTGATCGCGTATGGGCTGAGCCTGGCGCAGATCGAGCAGCAACTCACCAACAATAACGCGAACGCGGGCGGAAGTTTTATACAGGAAGGATTGCAGCAGATTAATGTCCGTTCGGTGGGATTGGTTGATCGCTCGCAGGATATTGCGGAGACGGTGATTCTGACGAAGAATGGCACGCCGCTGCGGGTGAAGGATATTGCGGTGGTTTCGCAGGGGCCGAAGATACGGCTGGGGCAATTTGCGAAGGCTATTCATCGCGAAGACGGAAAGATTATCGATAACGACGATGTGGTGTCTGGCATCGTGCTGCTGCGGAAGGGGGCGACGGCGGAGCTGGCGCTGCAAGGCATCCACGATAAAGTGGACGAGTTGAACAATCATATTTTGCCGCCGGGAGTGAAGATTGTTCCGTTTATCGATCGCAGCACGCTGGTGCACTTCACGAGCCACACGGTGCTGCACAATCTGACGGAAGGAATGATTCTGGTGTCGGTCATTCTTTTTCTGTTTCTGGGGAATATACGAGGCGCGCTGATTGTGGCGGCGACGATTCCCTTTTCGTTGCTGTTTGCGTCGATCTGTCTGGACATACGGCAGATTCCGGCGAATCTGCTGTCGCTGGGCGCGCTGGATTTTGGCATGGTGGTGGATGGCGCGGTGGTGATGGTGGAAAACATCGTGCGCCATTTAAGCCGCGAGGAGGGGACGAAGACACCGACGGAGCGAATCAGCGAGGCTTCGCACGAAGTGCAGAGGCCGGTGTTTTATGCGATTGCCATCATCATCACGGCGTACCTGCCGATTTTTACGCTGGAGCGGGTTGAGGGGCGGCTGTTTCATCCGATGGCGTGGACGGTGGCATTTGCGCTGCTGGGGGCATTGCTGTTTTCGATTCTGATTGCGCCGGTGCTGGCGAGTTTTGCTTTCGCGAAAGGAGCGAAGGAATGGCACAACCCGGTAATGCACTTCCTGATCGAGCGCTATCGGGTGGCGGTGCGGTGGGCGATTCGGCATCGGGCGGTGACGATTGGCGTGTGCTTGCTTCTGGTGGCTTTGGGCAATTACCTCGCTTTCAGTGGAGCGATTGGTTCCGAATTTCTGCCCCACTTGGACGAAGGGGCGCTGTGGGTGCGGGGTACGTTGGCTCCCAGCACCGGGCCGGATGAAGGGATTCGGGTTGCGAATCAGGCGCGGGTGGTGCTGTGTTCGTTTCCCGAGGTGCCGCAGTGTACGAGCCAGGTGGGGCGGCCGGATGATGGGACGGATACAACAGGATTTTTTAATACGGAATTTTTTGTCGACTTGAAGCAGAAAGAAGATTGGCGGCCGGTTTTTCACGAGAATAAGGATGAGTTGATTGCGGCCATGCAGCGCGAGCTGGACAAAATTCCGGGCGTGGTCTGGGGGTTTTCACAGCCGATTGAAGACAACATGGAAGAGGCGGTGAGCGGCGTAAAGGGCGCGCTGGCGACGAAAGTTTATGGCGACGATTTGAAAGTGCTCGAGGATAAGAGCGATGAAATCGTCAACATCATGCGGCAGATCAAGGGCATTGAGGACTTGGGAGTGTTCCGCGTGCTGGGGCAGCCGAATCTCAACGTGACGGTCGATCGAGCGGCGGCGGCGCGCTACCAGATTAATGTGGCCGACGTGCAGGATGCGATTCAGACGGCGGTGGGAGGGAATGCGCTGACGCAGGTGCTCAAGGGAGAGGCGCGGTATGACCTTACGCTGCGCTATCTCCCGAAGTATCGCGATACGCAGGAGGCGATTGAAAACATACGGCTGCTGGCACCGAGCGGGGAGCGGGTGTCGCTGGCGCAGCTGTGCACGATCAAGGAGACGGACGGTGCTTCGGAGGTGTATCGCGAGGGGAACCGGCGCTATGTGGCGATTAAATATAGTGTCCGCGGTCGAGACCTGGGCAGCACGGTGGAAGAGGCAATCAAGAAGGTGAATGAGCAGGTGAAATTGCCGACGGGATACAGCCTGGACTGGGAGGGCGAATATGAGAGCCAGAAGCGGGCCAACCAGCGGCTGATGATTGTGCTGCCGATTACTATTTTTATTATTTTCATCATTCTTTACACGATGTTCGGTTCGTTTAAATGGGCGACGCTGATTCTGGTGAATATTGCGATTGCGCCGATTGGCGGGCTGCTGGCGCTGTTTATTTCGGGAACGAATTTCAGCGTGTCGTCGGGCGTAGGTTTTCTGGCACTGTTTGGCGTGTCGGTACAGACGGGTGTGATCATGCTGGAATATATCAATCAGTTGCGGGCGCGCCGCTACACGATTGAGGACGCGGCCGTGGAGGGCGCGGTGTTGAGGCTGCGTCCGATCATGATGACCATGCTGGTGGCGACTTTGGGATTGCTGCCTGCGGCGCTGTCGCATGCGATCGGTTCCGATTCTCAGCGGCCGTTTGCGATTGTGATTGTGGGAGGGCTGATTGCGGCGCTGATCATGAGCGTGTTTCTGCTGCCAACGTTGTATGTGTGGATTGCGGGAGAGCGGGATGTCCTGCCGGCGGCGGAAGAAGGGTTCGAGGTGGGAGAGCATGTGGACTGAGGTCGGATTTTAGAGGTCAGATTGCAGAGGTTAAGAACCGGGCAAGTCGACACTTAGGGTTTTACCTCTGCAATCTGACCTCTTACCTCTGACCTGCCTTTGTTGCTTTTTGCTGGCGCTTCGGCTAGATTTCACTTTTCCTTTAAATTGACCAATGGGCGGGCCGAGGCTTGCTTGCGGGAGTGGTGGGTATGAATAGTAGGTATGTCGGGCTGGCATTGGCCATGCTGGTGGCGGTGGGCGGGGCGCTGAGCCTGCCGAGTTGCGGACACGATCAGAAGCTGGTGAGCCTGCAGATTCAACCGCTGAGCCACACCTTCATCGAAGCGACCGCTGGACAGCAGGAACAGTTGACTGCGTCAGCTACCTACATCCATCCTCCGGCAACCAAGGACGTCACGAGCCAAGCAACCTGGAGCGTCGATGACGGAGTGGTTGCGGTGAGCGCCGGTGTGGTTACGACGGTTGGCGGCGGCGCGTGTGGCGGCGCCGACATTACGGCTACGGTGCCGGAGGGGACCGGGGGTTCATCGAACATTGTTTCCGCATATGCAACGATAACGGTGGACGATCCCACCAATCCGCTTTGCCCGGGGGGCGGCACGCTTGCGACGTTGAGCGTTGCGGTCCAGGGGAATGGAATCGTAAGGAGCGCAACCGGCCCGATCGACTGCCCGGGGGTGTGCGTTGGAACGTATGACGTGGGGAGTTCGGTGTTGCTCACGGCGTCGCCGACTCCGACCTGGCTGGGCTGCACCTCGTTCTCGAATAACTCGTGCACGGTCACGGTGCCGGCGGGTGGCGCCGCGGTGATTGCCACGTTCTAGTGGCGCGGCCGCTATTCTTCTGTCAACAGCTTGCCTAGTGTGGGTTTGTGGCGCTCGGGCTTTGTCTTCTTGGCGGGGACGAGGCGCGAGGGTTTGGGACTGCCTACGCGTTCGCGGGCCATTTCGCGGACGACCTTGGCAGCGGAGAAGATTTTTTTCTTTGGCTTGCGCGGCATGGCCGTAATCCTCGCATCTTCGCACATTCGACCCGCAAAAAGTGCAATAATCTTAGAATGGACGAGCGGGAATTTTTCGATGAGCGGTCGGATAAGAAGCCGGCGAATTTGAGCTGTCCGCATTGCAATCAGTCGGCGGAATATGAGATTCAGTGGCTGGTGCGGACGAAGAAAAAAAGTTTGCCGCCGCGCGCGGATGATCGGGATCGCGCGAAGTTTGCCAAGGCGCAATCGTATATGCTGCGGCGGGACGATGTGATGATGTGCAAGAACATGCGCTGCCGCAAGCGCTTTGAGATTACGGGCGTGCAGAGTGTGGCGTTTTTGCAGGATGGGTTGCCGGCTGGCGGTCGTTAGTCGCGCGTCGCCTCTCGTTTGTCGTTCGCTTGATTTCGCGGGCAAGTGTTCTTCGAAAGCTGGCATCGCATCGCTATTTTTTATCTGGGCGATTTCTACCTTAGAAATTGTTCGCTGAGATTTTTGTCAGTGACTTTTTCTGAGCAACCTTCAGTCGCTTGCGATTTTCTACAGTAAATCCTGTATCGCGAATTTTCCTTTCACGAGCAGAATTTGCCTTTTGGCGAATCGGGGCACGCGGAGCGCCGTTCCTTCCAAGCCGCTGACATTGCCCGAGATCACAGGTGATTCGGATCATTTGGCAGGCGGGTTGCATTACTCTATGCCTGGTGAGCGTCCACGCTCGCCAACTGGAGGCTTGTGGATATGGCAATCAAAACGAAACTGTATGCCCGCGGTTCTTTGGCGCCGTTACTTGCATTGGGGATGTTGATCCCGGCGGGCGCGGCAATGGGACAAACGATGCAGCCCCAACCGCCGAACCAAGTCGGACCAAATCAACCCGTGCCGAATCAGGTCGGACCGAATCAGCCATTACCGCCAGACCGGGTTGGACCAAACCAGCCGACACGCGACGATATCACTCGTCGCGATGTAGCCGAGATGGATCATTTTTTGGACGAGCATCCGGAGATCGCGCAGCAACTGCGGAAGGATCCTTCGCTGATCGACAATCGCGGATGGGTCTCCGATCATCCTGCGTTGCAGCAGTATCTGCAGAATCATCCGCAGATCAGCGCGACGTTCCGCGCCAATCCGAATCTCTTCATGCGGGACGAGGAGCGCTATGACCGGCAAACCAGCGATCGCAACATTTCGCGCCGGGACATAGTCGAAATGGACCGCTTCCTCGACGCGCATCCGGAGATCGCGGAGCAGCTGAAGAAGGATCCATCGCTGATTGACAACCGGCAGTGGGTCGCGAATCATCCGGCGCTGCAAGAGTATTTGAAGACGCACATCGATGTGTCGGCGTCATTTCGCGCGCATCCCGATCAGTTTATGCGGGATGAAGATCGCTATAACGAAAATGGCGATCACTTTGCCGGGAACCGAATGAACGCCGATGATCGCAACCACGAAATGACGGGGTTTGGGCACTTCCTGGGCGATCACTCAAAAATCGCGGCGGACCTATCGAGCGATCCTACGCTGGCGACGAACAGGGATTACTTGTCGAGCCATCCGGAGCTGAATGATTATCTGCAAGCGCATCCTACGGTGAATCAGCAGCTGTCGGCCGATCCGCAGGGAGTGATGAGTTCGACAACGGTGCAGGGCGGGTTTCACGCCCAGCCAGTTGGACCTACGCCAAAGCCGAAGTCTCCGTCAAATCAATAGCGAGGGCGAATGCGATGTGGGGGCCGGAGTTTCGGCCTCCACTTCCGTTTGCTGGTTTGTGGAAGGTCCTGCGGGAGGAGCCATGAAAATTCAAAAAACGGTCTTCGCGGTGGTGTTGCTGATCTTGGCTGTGCCTTCAATTGCTACTGCCAAAGAGAAAAAAGGTCAGCGCGGGATGCTCGAAAACATGCAGGCGGTTCCTTGCGGCGCGAAGGAGCGCGGGCTCACGGGATTAGGGAGTCTGTGGGGGTCGGTGGGCGTACAGCACGTCGATTCGAATGAGAAGTTGTGTCCGCAATATTTGCTGCGCACGGACGAGATGGATTATCGCATTCGACCGTTGGATACGAAGCACGCGGTGGTGTTGCCGGTGGGGCACGAGGCTGAGTTCAAGATCAAGAAAGACCGTTTGTACCTGAGAGTGGTGGATGGGGGCAAGAAAACGCTAGAGTATCAGGTGGTGGCGATGCAGCCTCCGGAGAGCAAGGTGGAGAATAGCGCTTATCGCGCGCCGACGCCTGCCTCTACTGCTGCCCCTGCTGCTGCTACGCCCGCGCCCGCGGCATCGATGCCGATGAATGCCAGCGGGGTTAATACTGCGAATACTACGGGCGTGAATACGGTTACGACTGGCGACCATCCTCCGCAGTAGCGCGGCGGTAGATTTTTGCAGTGGCAGAGCTCATTCGAGTTCGCAGAACGATCGCTTCGCAGATCGTTCTGCGGCGCTCAGATGACAACTTTTCGCTAACAAATAAAATCTACAGCTAAAAGAAGAGCTACCCGCTCGGATCACGTGAAAGAAGTCTGAGAAGAAGCGTTTCTCCCGCGACAGAACGGCGCGAGCTGCTGTAAAGCAGTCTTTCCGGCACGGGCAGCCGATTTTCTTGTACTGACCCTCCTGCCGATATACCAGACCGATGGCGGCCCAAAACCTTGATGATGAGTGAGAATGCGATTTTACGACAGCCATCCGGGAACAATGCCGTGGCTGCCGGAGTGCATCTACAAAACGCTAACCCGTCTACTTGGGGGGCGCGGGCATTGCGGATGAGTGGTGATCGACGATCATCCACTGCCGGTTGCGCTTTGCGTAGACGAAGGTGTACCGGGCAGGCAGGCTTTTACTCTCCCCGTCCTTATTGTAGGTAAACGTGTAATAGCCGCTATTGATCGCCATATCGCCGTAGACCCGAATCAACTGGTCGCCAAACGAAACTTTGTGATCAGGCAGGGCTTTGAAGGCGTTGACCATGTAGTCTCGAATGGCTTCAGGGTTGTCGCGGCGCTTGGGGGACAAGGTTCCCCAGAGTACCGCCTCGCGATCGTAGAGCGCGAGTACCCGATCAGGAGTTTCGGCACTGAAGGCGTCGGCCCACTTCGCAGCGGCAGCCGCAACATCTTCCTTGTCGCCAGCCCACGCTGTGGAAGCAAGCCCCAGCGGAACGATAAGCGTAAGCAGGATGAGGGAAATTCCAACACGCTTCATGGTGACCTCCGAGATTCTGAACTGCGGTGTTAGGAGTGCGGGAAGGCCCGTTGAAGTCCCGCGCAAAGCTACGCTTCGCCGTCAACACTGTCAACCGGGATGTTCATTTTGGCCGCCGCCGGGTCTTGCGGACCGTAACTGGCGATACCAGGCGATAGCGCTCAAAACCCCCTTAACTCTGCCCTTTCTCGACGTCGCGAGAGCCTGCCACGCACTATAGAAAAACCCCGTGCACAAGACGGATACAACAAGCAGACCCATAGAGAGCAATACCAATAGTCTCCCAAACGGCTCGGCGTGAGCGTGAAGAGAGTGGCCCTGAGAGAACGGAATCACAGAAGCGCAACTCGCCAGCAATGCCAAGACGGAGTAGATTGAACGCCTCCGCCAGAGGTCAATGCGTTGCTTCGCGTACTCTCTGACCTCCGACATCTCCTGCTCGCTGAGAGGGCTGTCGCAGCCAAATATCGTCAGCATGATGAGAAGCGGCCCGTGGCATACGCAAGGCAGTGTACCTGACAAGTGCGATAGTTGCTGTTAAGAGGGCAAATCCGGTCTTTTCCGCTATCTTGAAAGGTTTGCCCCTTTTAAGACCGAGTCAAACTCATCCACGTTACTGACTCCGCATTCAGGCCGCTATCTCGCCCGTTCATTTATACTAACCAGTTTGATCCTGACGGTTGGCGCGGATTGAGGGAGTGGATTGTGAAGATATTGGTTTGCATGAAGCAGGTGCCGCAGAAGGACGCTCCGCTGAAGCTGAATGAGGCGGGGACCTGGATTCGCGAAGATGTTTCTTATGAAGTGAATGAGCCGGACGCGTTTGCGCTGGAAGAGGCGCTGCGGCAGAAGGAAAAGCATACGGGCGAAGTAGTGGTGGTGACGGCGGGGCCGGCGCGGGCTTCGCAGGTGTTGCGCGAGGCGTTGGCGAAGGGCGCGGATCGGGCGATTCATCTCGAGGACAACGCGTTTGTTGGGCTCGATGCCTACAACACGGCGCGAGCGATTGCGGCGGCGATTAAGGATGAAAAGTTTGATCTGATTTTTACGGGGCTGCAGTCGGATGATTATGGGTACGCGCAGACGGGCGTGATTCTGGCGGAGATTCTGGGATGGCCGCACGCGACCATCATTATGCACATTGAAAAGAATGATGCGGGGATTCGCGTGAAGCGGGAGTTGGAGGCGGGATTCTTTCAGTATGTCGATGTGCCGTTGCCGGCGGTGCTGACCATTCAGTCGGGGATTAATAAGCTGCGCTATGCGACTTTGATTGGGATCAAACAGGCTAAGAATAAGCCAATGCGGAAGGTGACGCTGGCTGACGTGCAGTCGGCCGTGGGCGAAAATTTGCAGAAGATTGAGAAGTTGTATGTGCCGCAGAAGTCGAAGAATACAGAGTTCTTGGAAGGGCCTCCGGCGGAAGTGGCGAAGAAGCTGGTGGAGAAGTTGAAGAATGAGTTGAGAGTGATTTGAAAGGAGAGTTCTCAGTTCCCGGTTCTCAGTTCTCAGAAGAAGCTGGAGCGCTCCACACTGAGAATTGGGAACTGAGAACCGAGAACTGACTTTATGGCTGACAATATTCTGGTGATTGTGGAGCAGCGTGAGGGGAAGCTTAATCGCGTCTCCTGGGAAACGATCGCGGCTGGGCAGGCGATTGCTGCGCTAACGGGATGGACGCTTGAGGCGGCGGTGGTTGGGTCTGGCGTCGCTGCGATTGCTGGCGAGGTTGCGGCTAAGAAAGTCGCCAAGGTTTATGACGTCGAGTCTCCTGCGCTTGAGCCTTATACCCCCGATGCTTTTGTGCATGGGTTGAGGGAATTTTTGGGGAAGCATCCGGCTACTTTGGTGTTGATGCCGCATACGTATCAGGTGCGGGATTTTGTGCCTAAGCTGGCGGCGGCTTTGCAGACTACGGCGATCAGCGATGTGATTGGAGTGAAGCATGAGGGCGGGAAGCTGATTTTTACCCGGCAGATGTTTCAGGGGAAGTTTGTTGCGGATGTGAGTTTTGCCGGGACGGGGATTTGTTTCGTCACATTTCAGAATGGATCGTTTCGCGCGGATAAGGTGGAGGCGGGCGCAGCGGCGGCTCCGGTGGAGACGGTGACGGTGGAGATTCCGGCGGGGGTGGTACGGAACAAGCCGCAGGAAGTTTTCAAGGAAGCGAAGCAGGCGGTCGATTTGACGCAGGCGGAGATTATTGTTTCGGTGGGTCGTGGGATTAAAGAGCAGAAGAACATTGAGTTGGCGAAGCAGTTGGCGGATGCGCTGGGCGGCGAGTTAGCGGCGTCGCGTCCGATCTGCGATAGCGGATGGTTGCCGATGGATCGGCAGATCGGATCGTCGGGGCAGACGGTGGCGCCGAAGCTGTATCTGGCGCTGGGGATTTCGGGGGCGATCCAGCATATTGTGGGGATGAAGGGGTCGCGGAGCATTGTGGCGATTAATAAGGACGCGGAGGCTCCGATATTTGAGATTGCGGATGTGGCCGTGGTGGGGAATTTATTTGATATTGTGCCGGCGCTGATTGAAGAAGTGAAGAAGGCCAGAGCCTAGATTTCAAGAAGAAATCAGAATGGTGTTGTCTTTGTGGCGCGGGCGCCCTCGCCCGCGTGTCGGACACCTAGAGAATGTAGCCGGAAAACACGCTGCTAAAAACGCGCCCCCGCAACCTAGGTAACTCCGAAGCCTGTTTACTCGCCCGCTGTGTACGCGCCTACTCTTGCTACCGTCAGCCGCAGATATTTGTAGGGGTTCACAGGGACGTCGTTGATGCGGACTTCGTAGTGCAGGTGCGGCCCGGTGGAGCGTCCGCTTTGGCCTACGTAGCCGATGGTGTCGCCGCGATGGACGTATTGTCCGGCGGCAACGGCAAAGCTGGACAGATGGCCATAGCGAGTGCTGATGCCGTGGCCGTGGTCGAGCATGACGGCGCGTCCGTAGCCGCCGAGGAAGTCGGCGAAGGTGATGGTGCCGTCGGCCGGAGCGATTACAGCTGAGCCTACGTTGGCCGAGATATCGACGCCGGAGTGGAAGGCGCCTTCTCCATTAAAGGGATCGATGCGCTCGCCGAAAGAGCCGGTGACCTGGCCTTCAACCGGCCAGAGGTTGGGAGCGGAGTTGGCGCGAATCCAATCGGCGGTGGTTGAGTTCTTCGTAAGGCCTAGCGAGATGCCTACGCTGGCGGCTCCGGTCAGCGCCGTATGCTTGAGCGCATAAAGCTGATCGAGCGACGAAGTCACCTGCTCTTCCTCAATCTGCTCGGTGGAGGCGGCAACCATTGCCGGATTGGACTTGAGCCCATAAAGGGCGGAAACTTCGCTGGCCAGCGATCCTAGAGAAGCGACCTGTATGTCACGTTCCTTGGCGACCTGTTCGAGGCGCGTGTAGCGATCTTTGAGTTGGGCGTCTTCGGTGCGGAGCTGGTTATAGTGCTCAACCTTAGCCAACATCCTGGTATAAGAACTGGCAATTCCGGTGAGGCAGAGGATGGCGATTCCGGCGCCAGCCAGGAGAATGTAAAGGTACTGGACGGGAATGGAGATCTTGCGAAGCTGGCCGGCTTCGTCGCGGGCTACGAAAAATATGTAAAAGCGTTTACGCAATGAACTACCTTCTATAAATGAAATTTGCTTCGGAAACCGGCAGCGAGCTGAACTGTCTTGCTCGGGCTCGGAATCCTGATTCCACCAGCTTCATTAAGATGCAGGCTGGTCAAATTGAGTATCCACGGAACCAGGCAGCCGAAACGCAACTCCTTGCAACTGATTCATGTTGCAGCACTTGGTTCGGCAAATTATCTGTGAACGGCGAGTCCAAGGTAGCAAACCTGATCTCCGGTGTCAACCGCTGTACGGCCCTTGGAACGGTTACCAAGGCAGGGTAATTGGCGGTGCCCGAACGGGCAAATTACCAGGGTAAGGCAGTAATGGCATAGAGTCGCTTGCACTACAGTAATGACTGTAGTCGCCGAGGCTGCCAGAGAGCTGCGAGCAGGCTCTTGTTTTCAGCATGTTGATATAGTGAGGCGCTATGCCGATTGGGGAAAGGAAACTGATTCGGGAGATACGGCGCGCCGCCGGTGAGGGCGCCGCGGTAGTGAAAGGGATCGGAGATGACTGCGCGGTGCTGCGCGTCCCGCGTGGTCACGAAATGTTGGTGACTACGGATTTCTCGATCGAGAAAGTGCACTTCCGGCGCGAGTGGCATCCTCCGGAGTTGGTGGGATGGCGTTGTCTGACGCGCGGGTTGAGCGATATTGCGGCGATGGGAGGCGAGCCGCTGGCGGCATTTTTGTCGTTGGCGATCGCGAGCGATGTTCCGCAGAAATGGGTTGATCGATTTTTGCGGGGATTGTTAGAGCTGGCCAAGGAAGTCGAAATTCCGCTTGCGGGAGGCGATACCGCGCGGTCGGCGGGCGGCATACAGGCAGATATTGTGGTCGTGGGATCGGTGCCGCAGGGAAAGGCAGTGCTGCGATCGGGAGCGAGGGCTGGCGATGGAATTTATGTCACTGGGGAGTTGGGTGGGGCAGCGGCAGAGTTGGGCCGGCTACGACGGGCGAAGGGCGCGAAGAGTGTGCGGCGTGCGTTCCGGTCATCTGGTTGTGCGCGTCCGCAGCCTCGGCTAGCAGTGGGGCGATGGTTGCGGGAACGCGAGCTGGCGTCGGCGATGATTGATTTGAGCGATGGGCTGTCGACTGACTTGGAACATATTTGCGAGGAAAGTCACGTCGGGGCGGAGATTGACGCGGAGGCGATTCCTCGGGCCTGGGCGGGAAATGAGGCGGTGAAGCTGGAGTTGGCGTTGCATGGTGGGGATGATTATGAATTGCTTTTTACTTCGGCAGCGGCGATTCCGGCGGAGATCGCCGGGGTGCGGGTAACTTGCATTGGGAGGGTTGGGAGTTTTTCAGGAATGCGGATGGTTGTGGATGGGAAGACGCGGCGGCTTAAGGCTGGCGGGTGGGAGCACTTCAGGGGGAACTCGTAATTTGGAATTGGCTATCCTTGCCCGCGTCGGCGGTGACTTTCGTTACCTGCCTTTGGTGACGAAGCCGGATTAGATTAGGGGCATGAGAAACGCATCCTTGTTCATTGCTTCGCTCCTGGTGTTCTGTTCTGCAAGTTTGATTCCCTCTGCGGCCCAGGCACCCGCTGTGTCGATACCGGCTGCGGCGGAACGGGCCGTGTCGCACCAGATTGACAACGCGTTTGTGCAGCAACAGTTTGGCGACCAGTTCACATTGCTGCCTGAGCTTGGAGTGGCGTTTGGCGATCTGGATGGCGACGGGGTGGAAGATGTGGTGATTGCGGCGCGGTGCAAGAATCCACTGCTCGATCAGGGCGAGCACAATTATGTAGCGATCGATCCGTATAACGAGTTTTTTGGTTATGGCGACCCGCGAATCACGACTACGTTCAGCGCGGGCGATCCGCGGGAGCGCGGGCTGGTCGTGCTGGTGATTGAGGGCGCGGGGGCGAGTGCGTGGCGCAATAAGACTCCGAAGGCGAAGTATGTGATTGTGAATTTGCCGTTCAAGACGGTGTCGGTGCGAAGGTTCAAAACTAAAAAGAAATCCGTCGAAGCGATCTACGTGGAAGAGGCGGGCGAGATGGACACAAGCTCGGCCGTATTTTTCGACGGGAAGAAGTTCCGTTACGTGCCCATGGGCGGAGATATGCAGTAGGCACAAATTAAGGTGTTCGAAAACACAAGGTCCCTCCACTCCGCTCGGAATGACAGCGCTAGATTGAGGCTCCCATCGCAACAAAAGAGTTAGAACACTCTTCTGAACGTCCAGAATAGGAAGCCAGCCAGCATCATCGATATGGGCAGCGTCAACACCCACGCCATCGCCAGGTTGCGGACGGTGGACCATTGCAGCCCGGAGTGGTTAGCGGCCATCGTTCCGGCGATCCCGGAGGAGAGCACGTGGGTGGTGCTCACAGGGAGGCCGAACCAGTCGGCGGCTCCGATGGTGAACATGGCGGTGATTTCGGCGGCGGCGCCTTGTCCGTAGGTGAGATGTTCTTTGCCGATTTTTTCTCCTACCGTTACTACGATTCTCTTCCAACCGATCATTGTGCCAAGGCCTAAAGCCATGGCCACAGCGACTTTTACCCATCCAGGGATGAAGCGGGTCGAGGCGTCGACGTGCTTTTTGTAGTTGTCGAGAATACTCCAATCGCTGGCCGTGATCGTGGGCTGCTGATTTTTCTTCATCAGGCGCAGGGCTTCGCTGGCGACGTACATATCGTTGCGGAAGTTGCGCACTTTGTCGTTGGGGATATTTGCGAGCTCGCCGTAGAGGGAGGTTTCATTGCCGATGTCGCTTACCAGTTGGCGCAGGGCCAGCATAGTGTTGGGCGTGAATTGTTTAGTGCGAATGTAGTCGGTGACCTCTTCGCGCGCGTCGCCAATGATGGCGTTGGGGCTGACGTAGTTGGAAAGCGTATTGGCGGCTTGTTGCGAGACGGCGATGAAGTCATCGGATTGCGAACGGGTGATGGCGTGGTTGAGGGCGTAGGCGGTGGGCACGGTGCCGACGAGAATCAGCATGATGAGGCCCATACCTTTTTGTCCGTCGTTGGAGCCGTGGGCGAAGCTTACTCCGGTGCAGGTGAGGAGGAGGAGCGAGCGGATCCAGAAGGGCGGCGGCTCGGTGCCTACGGGAGCTTCATAGAGCGCTTTATTTTTGATGACGGCTTTCATCAGGGTGAGCAAGAGGAAGGCGCAGACGAATCCGACGATCGGAGACAGGAGAAGCGATTTGCCGATGTTGGTGGCTTGGCCCCAATCGACGCCGCTGGTGCCGGTTTTCGGGGACATGAGTTGGTTGGCGATGCCGACTCCGATGATGGAACCGATGAGGGTGTGCGAACTGGAGGCGGGGAGACCAAAATACCAGGTGCCGAGGTTCCAGATGATGGCGGCGACGAGTAATGCGAAAACCATGGCGAAGCCGGCCTTGCTGCCGACTTGCAGGATGAGTTCTACAGGGAGAAGCGAGATGATGCCGAAGGCGACGAGGCCGCTGGAGGTGAGGACGCCGAGGAAATTCCAGAAGCCGGACCAGACGACGGCGATGTGCGGCTCGAGGGAGTGAGTGTAGATGACGGTGGCGACGGCGTTGGCGGTGTCGTGGAATCCGTTGACGAACTCGAAGCCGAGGGCGACGAGGAGCGCGATGCCGAGCAGAACGTAGGGCATGACTGATCCGCTGTGGACGGTGGAGAGATCTCTGAGGAGATGGAACGCAGAGTAGATGACTCCGATGATCAGGACAATGCCGAAGCCGATCATGCCGATTTTGCCGGGACGCTTGCTGAGCTTGTCGTGGATCGCGGGTTTTGGGGCCACGGTTAGGTCGGCGTAAGTTTCGGGGTTCGGCGCTGTGGCCATTTGAGAATCTCCTTTGGTCGCCAGATCTGGGTGGCTGCGCCTGAGATGCTGGCGCTAAATGTGGCAAAAATATACGGGAGGAGTGTTACGGGAGTGTGAACGGAGTGGCTTCTCACCACGGAGGCACGGAGGCACGGAGAAGAGCTTGAACCGCCAAGGGCACGAGGGATCGCTAAGGATCGGCTTCGCAAGAGCGATGTTCTGGACGCTTTTCAGTCTTAGGCTTTTTGTTCGCTGAAGAGGTCTGGGGCTGGCGCTTCTGCGGTGGTCGGTTCGGCTGCGGCGGAGGTGGTTACTGGCGCGGTTTCTGGCGTGGGTTTGTCGGCTTGGGGTTTTTCGCCTTGCATGAACTTCTTCGAATTCAGCAACGGCCGGCCCAGCGACGCGTTGTAGCTCGTCCAGGGGCCCTCTTGTTCGGACTCGCGCTCGAAGTGGGCTCGCATGGCTTCCATTTTGGAATCGAGATCGTCGAGGTAGTGGAGCATCAGGGCTTCGGGGAACATGGGGAGTTTCGGCGATCCGAAATCGTATTGGCCGTGATGACTGATGATCAGGTGCTCTAGGAGAGTTTTCAGTTCGGCGGGGAAGTTGGGGAGCTGGACTAGTTTGGCCTGGAGCATTTCCAGTTCGATGATCATGTGGCCTAAGAGCTGGCCGCGGGTGGTGTAGGAGAATGCGCGATTGTAGGTGAGCTCCTGAATTTTGCCGATATCGTGGAGGAAGGCTCCGGTGAGCAGCAGGTCGCGATTGACTTGAGGATAGTTACGGCACATGAGATCGCAGGAGCGGAAGAGCGAGACTACGTGATCGAGCAGGCCTCCGATGTAGGCGTGATGAAGGGTTTTGGCGGCAGGGGCGTTGCGATAGCGCTCGGCGATTTCGGCGTCGGACATGAAGAGTTCGACTAGCTGCTTGAGGTGCGGATTCTGGAAGGTGGCGACGAATTCGGTCAGGGTGCGCCAGAGTTCGCCGATGTCTTTGGTGGTTTTGGGAAGATAGTCGGTATAGTCGATCTCGGCTTCTTCCATGCGGCGGAGCTTGTGGATGGTGAGCTGGAAGCGGTTCTTATATTTGTTGATCAGGCCTTTGACTTTGAGGAAGTCGTCCTGCTCGAAGATGTCGAGGAATTCTTCGACGTTGTCCCACATCTTGGCTTCGATCTGGCCGCTGCGATCGGCGAGGATCAGGGCCAGGTAGGGTTCGCCGTTTTTCTTGGCCTTGACCTGCTTGGAGGCGACGACGAAGCCAGCGGTGATGATTTTGTTTTCCTGGCGGCAGCAGTCGGAGATGAAAAAATCTTTCATGAGCCTCCGCGTTGGCGGGAGTTGAGCTGTTGGCCGTATTTTGCTCAGCGGCTAAACAGCTTGCTGAAAAACGCATCCTTGCACTTGCTTTTGGGTGGCGCAGCGCTTCAGCGCTGCGATAAAAGCCCTGTTTTCAATGACGGCTTCAGCCGCTGAGGGCAACTGTCAATCCCAAGGGCGAAGAGCGCGATCACTGCTGCAAGATTAACCTAGAAGACGCCCAGCTTCTTCCCTTTTTTCAGGTTCTTGGTTTTGGATTCCTTTTCTGACGTCTCAACGGGCTTGGTCTGCTTGGAGCTGGCGCCGGAGTCGACGTAGCCCGACTTGATGTCGATGAAGGCGTTTTCGCGCAGGGTCATGAGATAGGCGCGCAGCGCGGGCTGAAGCTTCTGCATATAGAGCGCATCCTGGATGCGCGGCTCGGCTTCTTTCAGGCTGGGAATGCCGGCCTGCGGATGTTCGGTCGTTTGCAGGATCACGTAGCCCTGTTTGGTGCGAATGACTTCGGTGGTGGCTCCGGGCTTGAGCGCGAAGACTTTGTCTTCGAGTTCTTTGGCGAGGGTGCCGCGCTTGAAATAGCTCAGGTCGCCGCCATCTTTGGCGGAGGGTCCATCGGAGAATTTTTTCGCGAGGTCGGCGAAGGGCACACCTTTGTGAATCTGATCGAGCACTTCGTTCGCTTTGGCCTGCGCGGCGGCCAGGGCTGCTTCGTTGTCGGCCTCGGATGGCGGGTCAGGCTTGGCGCCGGGTGTGGCCGCGGGCTTCGGCGTTTTTGGGGCGATGAGAATTTCGCTGAGGCGGACCTGCTCAGGCTGCTCCATCTCGGCTTTGTGCAGATCGTAGAATTTTTTCTCGTCGTCCTTGTTCATTGACAGATGCGAGCCGACTTCCTGGCCAATTACGCGCTGGGTGATGATCTGGTTGCGCAAGTTCTGCTTGAAATCTTCGTAGGACGCTCCCTGGGCCTCGGCGGCTTTTTCGAGGTCTTCCATGGTTTCTAGCTTCATCTCTTTGCGCATCTCGTCGAGGCGCTTGACCAGTTCGGTGTCTCCGGTGATGCCGAGGTCTTTGCCTTTTTGCAGGAGGAGCTGCTGATCGATGAGATCGCGGAGAACGTCTTTTTGCCGGTCGTTGAACTCGCGGTCGGCGTTGGAGGGATCCTGCTGAAGTACCTCCTGCCTGAGCTGGTCGCGGCTGCGTATGTATTCGGTGTGGGTGATGATTTCGTTATTGACACGGGCGACGATCTCTTCGACGACGGTATCGGCTGGGGAAAAAGTGGGAAGGAGAAGGGCACACAAAAGCGCTGACAGTAGGGCAAATCGCGTCGTCGTCATCTTCATTGTTAAAGCTCGCTAAAACCTGGGATAAACCCTGAGGAGGTTGTTTTTCTATTTTACGCCGTGGGCGGGGTTGGGGGAAAGGGAGTGGGGTCTGTGGTGGCAAACTGCGCCGGCGAAGAGGGTGCGGATTAATTTCCTCGGGTTAGAGTGAGGGCGGTTACGTCGTTGTGCTTGGGGGCCATGTGCATGAAATCTTGGACGCGTTGCAGGATGTTTTGGGACAGGACCTTGGCGGAAGGCGGGGCGGATTGCATTACGCTCCTGACTCCGTCGAGGCCGAATTCGGCGTGCTTCGATTCGGCTTCGACTACTCCGCGGGAGACGACGGCCATGGAGCCGTTGGCGCCGAGGCCGACGATACGGGCGTCGGTGGGGGCCAGCGAAAACAGGCCGAGAGGCAGTCCGGTCGCCGGGAGTTCGACGATGCTCTTGTCGTCGCGCAAGAGAGCGGGAGTGTGGCCGGCGTTGACGTAGCAGACGGTGCCGAGTTCCTCGTTGTAGCAGCCGGCGAAGGCGGGGCAGCTGCGGACGCCTCCGGCGGCCCGCATGATTTCGAGATTGAGGCGGCGGGAGAGTTCGACCATGGCGTCGGATTCGTTGATCTCGTCCGCGGCAAAGAGCTGCTCGCCCGCCGAGCGGAAGCAGGCTTGTGCGGCCTGGATCACGTGGGCGCAGGTTTCGCGCTTGCCGGCGACATCGAGCAATCCGAAGAGAAAGCGGTAAGGGCCGACGCGGCGGAAGTCGTGGAGATCGCCTCCGTTGCGGGAAAAATAGGCGACCGACAGGTTGGCACCCTGCAGGGCCGGGCTGTCGGTCTGGACAATTTCGAGAGCTCGTTCTGCGTTGGAACCGAAACCGAGTTTGGACAGAAGACTCGCCATGAGGGGAGCGAAGTTAGCATAAATTTTGCCGCGGGGCAATGAGCGAAAGTGCCACGGATAAGGGTTCTCTGCCCCACAATTATTTAGGGCGCGACCTCAAAGATGTCTTTGATCAGGTAGTCGTCGGAAATGTTGGCTTTCAGGGCATTCCACTGTTGAGCGCCCGATCGGTTGAGCTTGTACATGGCCTCGACTGTGCGCAGGAGATTTACGTGGGTGACGCCTTCGTCTTCGGGGTAGTCGCCGGGCTTGATGTGGGCTCCGGCGAGGATGGTCGGGATGCGATTCTTCCTGGTGTAGTTGGGATCGGCGGGATTGGTTGTGCCTCCGGTGAAGGTGAACTCATCGCTTTCATCGAAGGTCACAATCAGCAGGCTGTTGTGCTGCTTGGCCCATTGGTAGTAGGCGTCGAGGTTGCGGCGGAGCCAGCGGTCTCCTGCGGGGATGGAGGAGGCGGGTTTGCCGTCGTGCATGTCGTCGGCGAGATTGGGGATAACGAAGGCTACGGTGGGAAGAGTGTTGAAGTCGGTGGGGAAATCCTGTGAGAAACGCAGGTTGGAAGAATCGGCGACGGTCGAGCCGTTGGGGAGGTTCGAGAAGCTTACCCAGGGGCAATGCTTGCGGGCGTAGAGGCCTTGTTTGGCGACGGTGGAACCGATTTCGGGGAGGCCCTCGGAGTAGCCTTTGAACGAGTGGCCGGTGCGGATTAGTTCTGATCCCAGATTGGCGGCCTTGATGGCGGACTGGGGCACGTCGTCGAGGTAACCGACCTTTTGATTGTTGCCGGAGAAGAGCCAGAAGTAATTGCCTTCGCTGTGGTGCTCTTCGGCGTACATCTGGGTAAGATTAGCTCCTTCCTTCTTGAGGACGTCGTTGATGTAGAGGGCGTTTTTATTGCCGATGATTTCTTCGTAATTTTTATTCTCTTCGATCACGATGACGATGTGGTCGTAGACAGGGAGGTTGGAGGGCCAGGGGAGACTGGGCGGGATTACGGCTTGGGCCGCGAGGTGGATGGGTAGTAGCGCCAGCAGCAGGGCTAGCGCGAGGGGTTTCAAGGCGTTGGCTCTCCTCGAGTGGGTTAGATGCGGGTGGTTATACTTTAGTTTAGGCGCGCCTCAGCGCCTAAAGGCGAGATTCGGGAGGATGCTTACGGCGCGGCTGAAGCCGCGCCCCTTCAAAGCAAAATCAGATCCGCATCGGCATCACGATATACCGGTATTTGTAGTCTTCCGATTCAGCAGGGCGGAGCTGCCCGGCGGACTGGGCGTCCTTTAATTCCAGTTTTACGTCGGTCGAACCGGTGGCTTTGATGAAGTCCATCAGGTATTGCGCGTTGAAGCCTATCGCTAGGGGGTCGCCGTCGTAGGCTACTTCGATGGAGTCTTCGGATTCCCCGGTTTCGGTGGAAGAGGCTGAGATTTTTAGTTCGCCTTTTTCGAGACGGATGCGCACGGCTCTCGAGCGCTCGTCGGCGAACTGGGCTACCCGGGCTATGGCCGCGCCTAGTTCTTCGCCGTGGAGAGCGATCGACTTGGTGATGTCTTTGGGGAGCACGGCTTCGTAATTGGGGAACTGGCCGGTGAGTTGGCGCGAGGTCAGGAGGCGCTGGCCTACGCGGAAGAAGAGAGTGGATTCGTCTTTCGCGAAGTCGATGGTTTCTACTTCGTTTTCGCTGTGGGCGTCGAGCAGGGATTTCAGTTCGTCCATGGCTTTCTTGGGGACCAGTGTTTTCATTTCGCCGCTGACGCCTTCGAATTTTTCCCCGGCGCGTTCCACGTGGGCCAGGCGATGCCCGTCGGTGGCCACCATGGTGATGGACTCGGGCTTGAGGACCATGAGCGCGCCGTTGAGCGTGTAGCGCGACTCTTCGCTCGCGATGGCAAAGCCGGTCTTGGCGATCATGGAGCGGAGCACGGACGCGGGGATCTTGATGGCTCCGGCCGCGGGGAAAACGGGAAGGCCGGGGAAATTGGATTTCGCCATGCCCACCATTTTGGTATTCGACCGGCCGCAGCGGATGCTGACCCAGTGATTCTCAAGCAGACGGATGGTGATGTCCGCGTCGGGGAGAAGTTTTACGTAGTCGTGAAGCTTGCGCGCGGGAATGGTACAGGAGCCTTCTTTTTTCACCTTGGCGTGGCACGAGGTGCGCAGGCTGAGATCGAGGTCGGTGGCGGTGAGCGACAGTTTGTCGCCAGAGGCCTCGAATAAATAATTCGAGAGAATGGGGATGGTGGTCTTGCGCTCGACCACGCCTTGCGTGGCCGTCAGTTCGCGAAGCAATTCAAATTTGCTGACCGTGATTTCCATGGTCGTTGACGTTGTGGCAACGGCAGGGGCGACTTCCACCGGCATATTGGGTCTCCCGACTCTACTTCTGTTCTCTTCTTATATCAAATACAAAAGCAATTAAACCAGTAGTAACCGTAGGCGGGTCGGAGAAGTGGAAAACCGGGCCAGGTGCCTGCGGTTCAGTTGCTTCGGCGAAGAGACCTCGTGTGGAGAATCGGACCTTGGCTCAGCGGAGAACCATGTATCGCTTGGACCCTGCTCAAGTTTCGATCTGGTCTCGCACAACTTCCACAAACAACTCACAGACCGGAGGCTGGAAGAACGGCCCGATGAGTGGAAAAGGCGGCGGAAACCGCGGTCTACGCGCCTAGCTGCTCGGTTAATTTATTGAGCAGCCTGTTTAAATCCTTGTCGTTCTTGCGAACCTCTTCAATTTTGTCCACCGAATGCAGAACTGTCGTGTGATGCTTGCCGCCGAATTGACGCCCGATTTCTGGGAGCGACGCTTCGGTCAAATGCTTGGCAAGGTACATCGCGATCTGCCGCGGATAGACGATGGAGCGCGAATTATTTTTCGCCTTGATTTCGACGAGGCGGAGTCCGAATTGTTCGGCCACGGCTTTCTGAATGGATTCGATGGTAACCTTGCGCGCCTGCGAGTCGATGAAATTTTTCAGGACTTGCTGCGTGTAGGGGAGCGTGATGTCGGCTCCGATGAGAGACGAGTGCGCGACCAGGCGGATGAGAGCGCCTTCGAGCTCGCGGACGTTGGAGCGAATGTTCGAGGCGATGAAGAGCGCGACGTCAGTAGGTAGAGTGACGCGCTCCTGCTCAGCCTTTTTTTGCAGGATGGCGACTTTGGTTTCGAGATCGGGCGGTTGAATGTCAGCGATCAATCCCCATTCGAAGCGGCTGCGGAGGCGATCTTCGAATTCGGCTAATTCTTTGGGAGGGCGATCGCTGGCGATCACGATCTGCTTTAAGGATTCGTGCAGGGCGTTGAAGGTGTGGAAGAATTCTTCCTGCGTACGTTCTTTTTGTGCGAGGAACTGGATGTCGTCGATGAGGAGGACATCGACGTTGCGGAACTTGTCGCGGAAACTGATCATCTTCTCGTAGCGGAGAGAGTTGATCATCTCGTTGGTGAACTTTTCGCTGGAGAGGTAGCAGATGGCGGTTTGTGGCATGCGGCGCTTGATTTCATGGCCGATGGCCTGCATGAGATGCGTCTTTCCCATGCCGGTGGTGCCATAGAGGAAGAGCGGGTTGTAGGCCTTGGACGGGCGCTCGGCAACGGCCTGGCAAGCGGCGTGCGCGAACTGGTTGCCGCTGCCGATGACGAAGGCGTCGAAAGTATAGCGGGGATTGAGCTGGGCGGCGCTATCCCAATCGAAGCGGGCCTGCGCGGGATGCAAGCCAGCTGCGGCTTGCGCGCCAGCGGCAGTCTGGGCTGAATTCGAGCCGGTGTTGTAGCCGTGGGCCGAGAGGCCGCCATTGTGGCGGATGGGTGTATTCGAAGGATCGTCTTCGGCGGTAACGAACTTCACGTCCTGGTAGCCGAGGCCGAGATTGTCGACGGCTTCCTGAATGAGGTCGGCGTATTTGTCGCCAACGTGGCGGAACTCGGCGGTGGGGATGCGGACGAAGAGAACTCCGTTGCTGGCGTGGCTGTAGCGGGTCGGCTTTAACCAGGTGTCGTAGGAATGGCGATTGATTTTCTTTTCCAGAGCGTCGAGGATGCGCGCCCAAGGATTCGGAATAACGGCGGAGGTGGTAAGAGATGACATGATTTACCAGAATCTTTACACAATTATGGACAGCGCCGGAGCCGACATAGCTCGGGGAACCAACCAGTCTGTAATTACAAGTCTTGAATTATGAGTCTACGTTTCCTGCAGAGCACTTCCTGTTTTGCAGTACGGGTTGTGGTTGAAAATTAATAGGAGACGAACGGCATACTAGCATAAAAAAATCGTCGCGTCGGTGCGTTGCAAGAAAAAAATTCATCGCGAGCGCTCTATAGAATCGCGATTTTTGCGTGCTGTCAAGTGTCGAGAAACTAACTGCCGCGCGATGTGTGCAACTCAAAAAAAGGTCAGAGGTTAGAGGTGAGATTGCAGAGGTGAAAGTCAAAAGCGGATTAAGGTTTCACCTCTGACCTCTTACCTCTGCAATCTGACCTTACCTCATCCGGTTCTCCGCTCACGGCGCGGGCTAGCCGAGGTTTTGTAATTGGCGGGATAGACCACGACAGAACGCCTGCCGCCT